>JABFYH010000055.1 GCA_013361335.1 Gemmatimonadaceae bacterium
GTGCGGCGTTGCGGCGGGAGGGGTACGGCGTGAGGATTCGGAACTGGTGCCGGTGGGGTGAGGGCGGCTGACGCCGTCGCCTGCCTTTGCCGTTTCTCACGGCGTCATCCCACCAACACCGGTTCCGACAGAAACTCCCCCGCCCTCAGGCCGCAGTTCCCAAACCAAGCACCCGCAACCGAATTCCCACGCCGCACGCCTGACGCCGCCCCCCGCACGCCGCGTCGTACGCCTCACCGCGCCCGCCGCACCGATCAGCGGCGTACGCCGCCTCTTGCGGCCCCACCCTGTGTCCCGGATATTGGCACTCCGGACTGGTATACCACTTTTCGCCACCCGACCCATGGCTTCTCGTTCCCTTCGGGCCGCCGCCGCGGTGCTCGCGCTCGCCGCGGCACCGGCGGCGGGTCAGCAGCCCCCCCGCGCCCCGCAGCCGCCGCGCGACTACTCTGCGCCCGCCGGCGCGCCGTACACGGCGGAGAACGTCACGGTCCCCACCCCGGCGGGGCACACCCTCGCCGGCACGTTGACGCTCCCCACGGGTGCGAACGCATCGCGGCGCGTCGCCGCCGTGGTGACGATCACCGGATCCGGTCCACAGGACCGTGACGAGAACATCGGCCTGCCGGGATTCCAGCCCTTCCGTCAGCTCGCCGACTCACTCGGCCGCCGCGGGATCGCCGTGCTGCGGATGGACGACCGGGGGACCGGCGCCTCGACCGGGACCTTCCGGGGGGCGACCAGCGCGGACTTCGCCGAGGACATCCGGGCGGGGCTCGCCTACCTGCGCACACGCCCCGAGATCGACGCCGGCCGCCTCGCGGTGATGGGGCACAGCGAGGGCGCCCTGATCGCGCCGATGGTGGCCGACAAGGAGCCGACGCTGAAGGCGATCGTCCTGCTCGCCGGCATCGCGCGGCCGGGCATGGGCACGCTCAAGTACCAGATGACCAACCTGCTCCAGCACGACACCTCGCTGACGGCGGCGCGCCGCGACTCGGCGATCGCCGCCATCCCGGCGCGGATCGACACGTTCATGGCGCGCGATCCGTGGATGAAGTTCTTCCTGCTTTATGATCCCTCGGCGACCGCTCGGCGCGTCACGACGCCCGTGCTGATCCTCACCGGGTCGAACGACCAGCAGGCCTCGCCGGAGCAGGTGGTGGAGCAGGAGGCGGCGTTCAAGGCGGCGGGAAACCGGGACGTCACGGCGCGCGTCATCCCGGGCGTGAATCATCTCTTCGTCGCCGACACCGACGGGTTTCCCGGTGGCTACGCGAAGCTGCCCGCACCGGTGATGATCCGGCAGGACGTCGTGGGCACTGTCGTGGACTGGCTGTCGGCGCACCTGAAGTAGCGCACCGCGGCGGGGTCAGTCGGCGTCGGTCTCCCAGCCGCGCCAGCTGCCCCGCTCGCCGTGCTGCGCGATGATCTGGGTGAGGCGCTCCGCCGCGTTGCGCCAGTTCGTCTCCACGGCCTGCTGCGCGGCTTCGGGGTCGCCCCGGGCGATGCTGGCGGCGATCCGCTCGTGCTCGCGGACCGAGGTGGCGATCTGGTCGAGGAGCACGCTCACGTAGAGGCGGATGTACCGTTCGCTCTGTGGCTTGATCGCGCGGTGCAGGGCGAGCAGCCGTGGCCCGACGACCTCCTCGACGTAGAGCCGATGGAACTCGATGTCGAGCTCGAAGAAGCGGGTCGCATTCCCCTTCTTCCTGGCCTGGGTGGCGAGCGCGTCGTTCACCGCGCGCAACTGGAGCACGAGCGCCTTGCGCCGCTGCGCCGGCAGCTCGGCGGCGGTCCGTGCGGCGAGTCCCTCGAGATGGCCGACGATCGTGAACACCTCCTGTCCGTCGTGCATCGTCAGCGGGGCGACGATGAGCCGGCGCTCGCGGCCGACGCCGGTCGACGCGACGAAGCCCTCCTGTTCCAGCCGGTGCAGGGCGCTGCGGACGGGGGTGCGGCTCAGCTTCAGCCGGTCGGCGATGATGCGCTCGGAGATGCGTGAGCCGGGCGGGAGCTGGCCCCAAACGATGATGCGCCGCAGCTCGGCGTAGGCGCGGGAGACGTGGTCCTGGGGTGGCGCGTCGCCGAGCGGCGCCCGCGCGGCGGGGCGGGCCGGTGCGCTCCGAGGGGCGCGGGGTTGGCGAGCGGGGGCGGGCATGCGGCAGAAGCTTAGGACGCCCGTCGGGAGCGGGCAAGCACGCGGCGAGGACCGGTCATGTAGACCATTGTGGTATACCGCCCGGAGCCCTATGTTCGCCGCTCGCTGCTGCTTCAGCCTCCCCCGTGTTCCCGCCGATGGCCGCTCCCCTCCCCGCCGCCCCACGCTCCACCTCCGGCACCGTGCTCGACGTCCGCCCCGTCGCGTCGATCGCCGAGTACGCCGCCTGTGTCGCCCTCCAGCAGGACGTCTGGGGCGTGGAGTTCGACAGCGTCCCCGCGTCGCTCCTCCAGGTCGCCACCTATGTCGGCGGCCTCTGCATCGGCGCGTTCGCCCCCGATGGAGAGCTGTACGGCTTCGTCTTCGGGCTCGCCGGCACGATGGACGGCAAGCCGACGCACTGGTCGCACCTGCTGGGGGTGCGGGAGTCGGCGCGGAACCTCGGCGTCGGCCGGCTCCTCAAGGAACACCAGCGCCAGGTGCTCGCGAGCCGCGGCATCCCGGAGATGTGCTGGACCTTCGACCCGCTCATCGCCAAGAACGCGCACCTCAATCTCAACGTGCTCGGCGCGCGCGTCGTCCGGTACGTGCCCGACATGTACGGCACGACGGAAAGCCCGCTGCATCACGGGCTCGCCACCGACCGCCTGCTCGTCTCGCTGCTCACCTCGCCCGACTCCGCTCGGCCGCGGACGGCGGATGCCAGCGCCGCGCCGGTGCTCACCCCCGCCCCGCAGCCTGGGGACGTCGTGGTCGACGTCGCGCGCGACCGTCCGCCGGTGCTGCGCATCGAAGTCCCGAGCGACTTCCGCCAGGTGCTGGGACGCTCCCCCGCGACGGCCAGGGAATGGCACGCGGCCGTGCGCCGGCACTTCACCTGGGCGCTCGACAGCGGCTACACCGTGACCGGCCTCCATCGCGACCCCGTCAGCTCCCGCTCCTTCTACACGCTTCAGGCCCGGTAACCCGTATGCTGCGCATCGACCGCATCGCCCTGCGCGAGATCCGTCTCGCCCTCAAGGAACCCTTCCGCATCTCGTCGGGCATCGTGCACGATCGCCGTATCGCGCTGCTCGAGCTGACGGACCGCGATGGGGCGAGTGTCTTTTCGGAGTGCGTCGCCTTCCAGCTGCCCAACTACAGCTCGGAGACGATCGACACCGCCTGGCACGCGCTGCGCGAGTGGCTCGTCCCGCGGGTGCTCGGCCGCGAGCTCACCGATCCCGCGGTCGTTCACGCGTTGCTCGACGAGAACATCAAAGGCCACAACATGGCCAAGGCCGCGCTCGAGATGGGCTGCTGGGGCCTCGCCGCGGAAGCGGCGCAGGTGCCGCTGAGCCGCCTGCTGGGCGGGACGCGCGATCGCGTGCCGACGGGCATCTCGATCGGCATCCAGAGCGAGCCCGCGGCGCTGGCTGCGCGGGCGCAGGCCGCCGTGGCGGCGGGCTACCGCAAGATCAAGGTGAAGATCCGCCCGGGCCAGGACGTCGACTACGTGCGCGCGGTGCGCACCGCGCTCGGCGGCGGCATCGGGGTGATGGCCGACGCGAACTCGGCCTACACCCTCGCCGACTCGGAACAGCTCGGCCGGCTCGACGCCTTCGACCTCATCATGCTGGAGCAGCCGCTCGGCGACGACGATCTCGTGCGCCACGCGACGCTGCAGCGTCGGATGACGACGCCGATCTGCCTGGACGAGTCCATCACCAGCGTCGACCGGGCCGAGGACATGATCGCCCTGCGCAGCGGCCGCATCGTGAACATCAAGCCGGGCCGGGTCGGGGGGTTCAGCGCGTCGAAGGCCATTCATGACGTGTGCGAGAGCGCCGGGATCCCCGTGTGGTGCGGCGGCATGCTGGAGAGTGGCATCGGCCGGGCGTACAACGTGGCGCTCGCGTCGCTCCCCAACTTCTCGCTCCCCGGGGATCTCAGCCCCAGCGCGCGCTACTGGCATCGCGACGTCGTCACGCCCGAGTGGACGATGGACGACGACGGGATGGTGCACGTGCCCACGCGTCCCGGGCTGGGCATCACCGTCGACCGCGAGTTCCTCGATTCCCTCACCGTGCGCACGGAAGAGCTCAGCGCGCGCCCCACCATGGTGGCAGTCGGATGAGCACACCTCTGATTCCATCGCTTCGAGCGCTCGTCGCCGCAGGCGTCGCGCTGGCCGGCGTCGCGTGCGCCAGCGCCCGGCCTACCACCACGGCCGTGGGCGACGGCAGCGATGCCTACGACGTGGTCATCACCAACGGCCGGATCGTCGACGGCACCGGCAATCCGTGGTTCTACGGCGACGTGGCGATTCGCGGCGATCGGATCGCCGCCGTGGGCCGCGGCGGAACGCTGGGGAGCCGGCCGGCGAAGCGCCGCATCGACGCGACCGGCATGGTGGTCTCGCCGGGGTTCATCGACATTCAGAGTGGTGGCGGCGGATTCCTCAATGGTGACGGACGCAGCGTCGGCAAGGTGACTCAAGGAGTCACCACGGAGATCATGGGCGAGGCGTACACCGCCGCGCCGATCAGCGAGCTGACGATCGGCGGCCGCGCCGGCGACCGTCCAGCGAATGCCGAGGCGCGGCGCTTCATGGGCCCACATGGATTCGATGCATGGCTTCGCGCCATGGAAGCCCACGGCGTCACGCCGAACTTCGGCTCGTTCGTGGGCGCGAGCACGCTCCGCGAGTACGGCATGGCGCTGAAGATGGGCGACGCGACCCCGGCGGCGCTGGACTCCATGCGCGGCGCCATGGCGCGTGCGATGGAGGACGGCGCGTTCGGCCTCGGCACGGCGCTCATCTATCCGCCCGGCAACTACGCGAGCACCGGGGAGCTGATCGAGATCGCGAAGGCGATGCGGCCGTACGGTGGGCTCTACATCACCCACATGCGCTCGGAGGCGGACAAGGTCCTCGAGGCGATGGACGAGGCCTTCCGCATCGGCAAGGAAGGGGGCGTTCCGGTCGAGATCTATCACCTGAAGGCGGCGGGCACCGCCAATTGGGTGAAGATGCCGCTGATGATCGCCAAGATCGATTCGGCGCGTGCCGCGGGGCTCGACGTCCAGGCCAACATGTATCCGTACACCGCGGGGGGAACGGGGCTCGCGGCCTGTTTCCCGCCACGCTTCGACGCCGACGGTCGGCTCAAGCAGCGGCTCGCGGACACGGCCATGCGTCGGCAGATCCGCGAGGAGTTCGCGCATCCGACGAGCTACTGGGAGAGCCTCTGCGAGCAGGCGACGCCGCAAGGGGTGCTGCTCACGACCCTGCGGGCGCCGCAGAACGCGCGCTGGTCGGGGCATCGGTTGAGCGAGGTGGCGGCCGGGACGGGCAAGGACTGGCTCGAGACGCTGATGGATCTCGTGCTCACGGAGCCGGGCGGCATCGGCACGATCTACTTCCTCATGAGCGAGGACAACGTCAAGCTCGCGCTCCGGCAGCCGTGGATGAAGATCGGCACGGACGCGAGCGGTCAGGACCCCGACAGCGCACGCGGCATGACGCATCCGCGCGCGTACGGCACCTACGCAAAGATCCTCGGCCAGTACGTGCGTGACGAGAAGATCATTCCGCTCGAGGATGCCGTGCGGAAGATGAGCGGCGCCGTGGCCGAGCGGCTGCTGATCGGCGATCGGGGGCTGCTGCGGCCGGGGATGTACGCCGACGTGGTGGTGTTCGACCCGGCGACGGTGGCGGAGCGGAGCACGTACGAGCGCCCGCATCAACTCTCGATCGGCGCGCGCGAGGTCTTCATCAATGGAACGGAAGTGGTGCGGGACGGCCGGCACACGGGCGCCAAGCCCGGCCGCATCGTCCGCGGCCACGCATGGAAGGGAACGTCGTCATCGCAGTGATCCACCACCAGGAGCACATCATGGGAAGAACTCGGTTTCGGAGGACGGCGTGGCCGACGCGGGTCGCGTGCGGAGCGGTGGCGCTGCTCGCCGTGCTGGTCGTCGCGCCGCCGGTGTCGGCGCAGACGGCAGCCGGTACGATCGTCGGTCAGGTGACCGAAGCACGAAGCAACCGCCCGCTGGCGGGCGTCACCATCCAGGTGAATGGCACCCGGCTCGGTGCCGTGACGACGGAGGAGGGACGCTACCGGATTGTCGGCGCACCGGTGGGCACGCAGGTGCTGAGCGTCCGCCGGCTCGGGTATGCGTCGGCACAGCAATCGGTCTCGGTCGGCAGCACGGGAACGACGACCGCCAATCTCCAGCTCCAGCCGCAGGCGACGTCGCTCGACGAGGTCGTGGTCACCGGCACGGCGGGCGGTGAGGTCCGCCGTTCGATCGGCAACGCGGTGACGACGATCAGCGCCCCCGAGGCGACGCAGAAGTCGGCGTCCCAGGACCTGAGCAGCCTGATCGGCGCCCGGGCGCCAGGCGTCGCGATCGCGCCGGCCACGGGGCGACTCGGTGCGGCCCCGACCATCCAGATCCGCGGCCGCAGCAGCATCGGCCTCGACAACTCGCCGCTGCTGTACATCGACGGGGTACGCGTGAACAACGCGTCGGCGGCCGGACCGGTCGCGCCGGCCGGACGTCTGGGGGGCCAGGCCTCGAACGTCTCGGGGCGGTTGAACGACGTCAACCCCGAGGACATCGAAAGCATTGAGATCATCAAGGGTCCCGCGGCGGCGACGATCTACGGCACCGAGGCGGCGAACGGGGTGATCCAGATCATCACGAAGAAGGGCGCCACCAGCGGCGCGCCGGCGGTGAAGCTGCAGGTGCAGGACGGCATCATCTGGTTTCGCGATGCGGCCAACCGGGTGCCGACGAACTACGCGCGCAACGCGACGACGGGCGAGATCATCGCGTGGAACGGCGTGCAGTCCGAGGCGGACCGCGGCACGCCGATCTTCACCACCGGGCAGACGCGCCAGTACACCGGGTCGGTGTCCGGTGGGCGCGACGTCGTGCGCTACTACGCCTCCGGCTCGTTCGAGAACGATCTCGGCATCGAGCCGAACAACTCGCTGCGGCAGTTCGCGTCGCACGTCAACATGACGATCGCGCCGAGCGAGAAGCTCGACTTCGGCACGAGCATCAACTACGTGAACCTGTCCAGCCACCTCGGCGCCGACGTCGGGGTCTCCGCGCTGCTGGGCGCGGTAGTCGGGCATTCGCTCCTCTTTTCCGCGGCACGCGGCTTCTACCCGAACTTCCCCCCCGAAGTCCCGCAGACGCTGTACGACAACGCGCAGGGGGTGAACCGGTTCACCGGCAGCGTGACGATGAACCACCGACCACTGAGCTGGTTCAGTCAGCGGCTGGTGGCCGGCATGGATCTCACGAGCGACGACAGCCGAGCGATCGAGCGCTTCGCCACGCCCGATCTCGTCGCGTTCATCGGCCCCGTCGCGGGGGCCGGCAGCATCGGCCAGACGATCCGCCGCAACACGATCGCCTCCGTCGACTACGCCGGCACGGCGAAGTTCCAGTTGACCAATGCGCTCTCGTCGGCCTCGTCGCTCGGCGGGCAGTTCTCCCGCACGGAGCTCAACAAGAGCTTCCTCGGCGGCACCGGCTTCCCCGGCCTCGGCGTGGAGACCGTCAGCGCAGTGTCGAGCCCGGCGCAGGCGACGCAGGATCAGACGATCAACACGACGATCGGCGCGTACGGCCAGCAGCAATTCGGCTGGCGCGATCGGCTCTTCGTCACCGCCGCGCTGCGGGTCGACAACAACTCCGCCTTCGGCGAGGACTTCAAGTGGATCACCTACCCGAAGCTCAGCGCGTCGTGGGTGGTGAACGAGGAGTCGTTCTGGCCGGCCAACAGCTACGTCAACAGCCTCAAGCTGCGTGCGGCCTACGGTGAGTCGGGCCGGCAGCCGACCGCCTTCAGCGCGCTACGTACCTACTCGCCGGCGCAGGGTCCCGGCGGAGTGAGCGCCGTCACGCCGAACACGATCGGCAACCCGAGTCTGAAGCCCGAGCGCGGGAAGGAGCTCGAGCTGGGATTCGAAGGCCAGGTGTTCAGCCGGCTCGGGCTCGACTTCACGTATTTCAGCAAGCGCACGCAGGACGTGATCATCAGCCAGCCGATCGCCCCGTCGAGCGGGTTCGCCGGCAACCAGTTCGCGAACCTCGGCCGCGTCGACAACCACGGCTTCGAGCTGCTCGCGACCCTGCAGGCGATGGCGCGCGACAACTTCAGCTGGGAGATCGTCGGCAACATCGCCACCAACAGCGACGTGATCAAGGATCTCGGCGGCATCGGTGGCGTCGTGCTCAGCGCGGGCCAGACGAACGTCGTCGGCTACCCGATCGGCGGCATCTTCACCCGTCGCATCATCTCGGCCGATCGGGATCCCGCGACCGGCCTGCCGATCAACGTGCTCTGCGAGGGCGCCGGCGGCGCGGGTGTCGCCTGCGCCACGGCACCCTTCCAGTACATCGGTACGCCGACGCCGCGCACCACCGGCTCGGTGGGCAACACCGTCTGGATCGGCAAGAACCTCCGGCTGTACGGGCTGGTGGACTTCAAGCGCGGCCACCGGGCGTACAACCAGAACGACCTGCTGCGTTGCATCGGTGCCGCCGGCGCCCCCACCTGCCGCTCGAGCTACTACCCACTCGAGTACGATCCGGTCTATCTCGCCGGGCACGGGACCTCGACGGCGGGGCTGGGCACGACCGACCAGTTCTACGAGAGCGGCAACTTCGCGAAGCTCCGCGAGCTCTCGGCGACGGTCACGGTGCCCCCGCGCTTCGTCCGCGGCTTCTCGGCGGCGTCCATCACCGTCGCCGGCCGCGACCTGCACACCTGGACGAGCTTCACCGGCCTCGATCCCGAGGGCAACCTCAACAACGTCGCCACGACGGCCAACCTCGGCAATCAGGGCCTCGTGCCGCCGCTCTCCCGTCTGCTCGCGACCGTCAACCTGAGCTTCTGAGCCATGTCCACATACATGAAGCGACCCATCACGCCGCGGCGGATCGCGCTGGTGCTCTCGGCGCTCGCCGTCGGCGCGTCGGCGTGCAGCGAGATCACGAGCCTCAAGCAGGAGAATCCGGGGCTGCTCTCCGTCGAGACGCTGTACGTTCCGGCCAACGCCCCGCTCCTCGTCAACGGCGCCATCGGCGACTTCGAGTGCGCGTACAACCGCTACGTCGTCGGCAGCGGGCTGTTCGCCGACGAGTTCACGGTCGGCATCTCCCAGACCGGCAACTTCGACTACGACGCGCGGCGCCTCAACACGAATGGCACCTACGGCACGAACAACTGCGGCTCGCCGACGCCGAGCTCCGTCCAGCAGCCGGGCATCTACACCCCGCTCTCCACGGCCCGCGCGACCGCCGACACCGCGGCGGTGAAGCTCGAGGGGTGGACCGACGCCCAGGTAGCGAACCGACAGAAGCTGATCGGGCAGGCGTACACGTACGCCGGATACAGCCTGACGCTGCTCGGTGAAAGCATGTGCAGCGCCGCGATCAATCTCGGTCCGGAGATCCAGCCGCCCGCGCTGTTCACGGAAGCGGTGACGCGCTTCACCAAGGCCATCGCCGCCGCGACGACCGCGAACGACGCGACGACGCTCAACCTGGCGCGGGTGGGACGGGCTCGGGCGCTGCTGAACCTGGGTGGGGCGGCCAACCTCGCCGCTGCCGCCGCCGACGCGGCGCTCGTGCCGGCGTCCTTCGTCGTCAACACCTCGCCCGACGCCGTGAACACGCGCCGACAGAACACGGTGTTCGTCACGATCTCACAGAGCGCCTTCACCACGGTCGATCCGTCGTTCCGCAACGTGCTGGTGCCGGGCGGCACGACCCAGGATCCGCGCGTGGCCGTGACGGATCTCAACCGCAACGGCACCGCGACCGGCTCGCGGCTCTTCCTCCCCACGAAGGACAACTCCCTCACGGCGCCGATCCGGGTGGCCAGCTACGCCGAAGCGCAGCTCATCGTCGCCGAGAACGCGGCGGCGACCGGCGACATCAACGGTGCGGTGACGGCGATCAACAATGCGCGCGCGCGCACGCCCGGGCTGCCCCCGTACGTCGCACCAGTGGGGGCGACCGGAGCAGACATCAAGACGCAGATCATCGAGGAGCGCCGTCGCGAGTTCTTCGCGGAAGGGCATCGACTGGGCGACATGCGGCGCTATGGCATCGTGTTCACCCCCGCAGCCGGCACGCCGTACCAGTACGGCGGTGTGTACGGCTCCCAGACCTGCTTCCCGCTGCCGGACGTCGAGCGCATCAACAACCCGACCATCGCCGGGAAGACCCCATGATCGCGCCAAGGTACGCCGCGGCTCGGCTCGCGCTCGCCGGACTGGTCGCATCGGCGAGCGCGGTCACGGCGCGCGGACAGGCGCAGCTCCCGCCACCGCTCGAGCTGCGCGTGCCGAAGGCGCCGACCGTCGCCCACGGCGTGGACGGTGCCTTCCTCGCCTACGAGCTGCACGTGACGAACTTCGGCGCGCAGCCACTGACGCTGCGTGCCGTCGAGGTGGTCTCCACCGATCCGGCGCATCGGGTGCTCTACTCGGCGACCGACAGCACGCTCCTCCAGGGGATCGCGCGGCCCGGGTTCACCGGGGCGGCGGCCGAGCGTTCGAAGATCGGCGGTGGGATGCGCGGCGTGGTGTACATGTGGATTCCCGTCGACACGAATAGGGTCCCCGTGTCGTTCCGCAACCGCGTGCGCGTGGAGCAGGGGACGGGGGACAGCCTCCGCGTGCAGGAGCTCGAAGGACCGGTTGTGACGACGGTGCGCGGGGGGCCGGTGATCGGTCCGCCGCTGCGCGGCGGGCCCTGGCTCGCCGCCAACGGGCCGAACGCGCGCTCGGGGCATCGTCGCGCGCTCATCCCCACCGGCGGCGTCCCGACCATCGCGCAACGCTTCGCGATCGACTGGGTCAAGCTCAACGACTCCAGCACGACCTTTTCCGGCGATCGGTTGAAGAACGAGAGCTACTATGCGGAAGGCAACGATGCCCTCGCCGTGGCGGATGGGCGCGTGGTCGAGGTCAAGGACAGCATCCCGGAGAACGTCCCCGGGGTGAACTCGCGCGCCGTGCCGATCACCCTGGAAACGGTCGGTGGCAATCACGTCGTCATCGACATCGGCGGCGGCTACTACGCCTTCTACGCGCATCTGAAGCCCGGGTCGCTGCGGGTGAAGGTGGGCGACCGGGTACGGCGCGGTCAGGTCGTCGGGCTCGTCGGCAACACCGGCAACTCCACCGAGCCGCATCTGCACTTTCACGTCGCCGATGCCATCTCGCCGCTCGGCAGCGAGGGCGTTCCCTACCGGCTCGATCGGTTCGAGCTCGTGGGGCGCTGCACGAGCTTCGGTGCGGGGTGCACACGCGATGGCCCGGGTCCGCGACGCAACGAGATTCCAATGGGCAATGCGGTCGTCCGATTCCCATGATCGTGTAGGCGCCGGATTCCTTCTCTTCTCCTGGTCTTTCCCATGATGCTGCTCCGTCTCCGTTCGTGGCTGACCTCAGCCGCCGTGTTGTCCGTCGCCGTCGTGCCGCTGCGTGCGCAGACCGGCCGCGAGCCCTTTCCAGGCTGGGACGCGTACGTCAACCAGGCGCTCGCCACGTGGAAGGTGCCGGGGGCCGGCATCGCGATCGTCCGAAACGACTCGGTGATCTACGCGCGCGGCTACGGGGTGCGGGAGCTCGGCAAGCCCGCGCCGGTCGACGAACGGACGGTGTTCGCGATCGGGTCGTCGTCCAAGGCGTTCACGGCCGCGGCGGTCGCGATGCTCGTCGACGACAAGAAGGTTTCGCTCGACGGCAAGGCGTCGCAGTACCTGCCCGGCTTCCAGCTCGCCGACCCGTATGCATCGCGCGAGCTGACCGTGCGCGACCTCCTCAGTCACCGCAGCGGCCTGGCGCGCGGTGAGCTGGCCTGGTACGGCTCGGGCTTCGACCGCGACGAGATCGTACGTCGCGTGCGCTTCCTGCAGCCGACGTGGAGCTTCCGCTCGCAGTTCGGCTACCAGAACATCATGTACATCGCCGCCGGCCAGGTCGTCGCCCACGTCGCGAACACCACATGGGATGACTTCGTGCGCGACCGGATCTTCGCTCCGCTCGGCATGACGGCGAGCACGACGTCGATCCGCCAGCTGGCTGGCCGGACCGATCTCTCGACGCCGCATGCCGAGGTTGACGGCGTGGTCAAGCCGCTGGCGGAGTGGCGGAACATCGACAACGCCGGCCCCGCCGGCTCGATCAACTCCACGGCGCTCGACATGGCGCGCTGGCTGCGCATGCAGCTCGGCCGCGGCAGCTTCGAGGGCAAGCGGCTGATCAGCGAGCGGATGATCGACGAGATGCGCACCCCGCACACCGTCATCCCGATCGACACCGGTGCCCGCCGCGCCAACCCGTACACGCACCTGCAGAGCTACGGCCTGGGCTGGTTCCTTCAGGACTACCGCGGACGGCTCGTCGTGCAGCACGGCGGCAACGTCGACGGCATGACGGCGCTGGTCGCGATGATGCCCGAAGAGAACTTCGGCATCGTGATCCTCACCAACATGAACGGCACGGGGATGCCGACCGCGCTGATGAATCGGGTCTTCGACCAGCAGCTCGGCGTGACCCCGGAGGACTGGAGCGCGAAGTCGTACGCGCGCACGGAGGCGGCGCGGACCCGCGCCCTCGCGGCGCAGAAGAAGGCCGAGGCCACCCGGGTGCCGAACACCAAGCCGTCGCTGGCCCTCGAGAAGTATGCCGGCACGTACGCCGACAGCCTGCTCGGCGAGGTGGTGGTGCGTGACTCGTCGGGGACGCTCGTGCTGCAGTTCGGTCCCAACTGGCACGGCACGCTGGAGCACTGGCACTACGACACCTTCCGGACGCGATTCGGCACGCCGGTGCTTGGCGCGATCCCGGTGCAGTTCCGGCTCGGGCCCAACGGCACGGTGGACGAGGTGCAGATGGATCTCGCAGGGCCGGCCACCTTCCGGCGGAAGCCGGATGCAGCGGCGACGGCGGCTCGTACGCCGCAGGAATGATCGCGGCCCCGAGGCTTGCGCGTGCAACGAGTCTGGCGCTCCTCGTCCCGGCGCTCGCGCTCGGGCAGTCCCCGCGCAACCCCGCGATCGACCGCATCTTCGCCGAGTGGGACCGGCCCGACTCGCCCGGCTGCGCGCTGGGGGTCGTGCGCGACGGCCGGCTCGTGTACGAGCGCGGCTACGGCATGGCCAACCTCGACTACGACATCCCGAACGGGCCGAGGATGGTCTACTACATCGGCTCGGACTCGAAGCAGTTCACGGCGGCGGCGGTCGCCGTGCTGGCGCTGCGTGGGCAGCTCTCGCTCGACGACGACGTGCGGAAGTACTTCCCCGAGCTCCCGGACTACGGCACTCCCGTCCGCATTCGGCACCTGATTCACCACACCAGCGGCATCCGCGACATCTACACGTTGATGTCGCTGCGGGGTGACCGGCTCGAGGATGTCTTCCCCGACTCGGAGGCGCTCGCGCTCATCGTCCGGCAGCGCGGGCTCGCCTTCCCGCCCGGATCGGCCTACTCCTACAGCAACTCCGGCTACTTCCTGCTGGGCCAGCTCGTGAAGCGCGTGAGCGGCCGGTCGCTCCGCGAGTTCACCGACGCCGAGCTCTTTCGCCCGCTCGGCATGACGAACACGCATTTCCATGATGACCCCGGTCACGTGATGAAGAACCGGGCGATGAGCTACGAATCCGACGGCAAGGGCGGCTTCGTGATCTCGTACCTGCAGAACTTCGACAAGGTGGGCGCGGGCGGCCTCTATTCGACCGTCGAGGATCTGCAGAAGTGGGACGAGAACTACTACACCCACAAGGTGGGTGGCGACACGCTCCAGACCCTGATTCACACCCGTGGCGTGCTGACGAATGGCGATACCCTGCCCTACGCCTTCGGCAACAACGTCACGACCTACCGCGGCCTGCGCCTCGTGGAGCACGGTGGATCGATGATGGGCTACAAGGCGTACATCGAGCGCTACCCCGATCAGCGCCTCAGCGTGCTCACGACCTGCAATCTGGGCTCGATCAATCCGGGCCCGCTCTCCCACGCCGTGGCGGAAGTGTTCCTCGGCTCCGTCATGACCAGCGGCCAGCCCACCGCCCCGGCGGCCGAGCGAGCAGCCGCAGCGAACATCGCCGTCGGAACGTCGTCCGACCCCGCCCTGCTGATCGGCGACTACTACAGCCAGGATCTCGACGTCGTGTTTCGCGTCGCGCGATCCGGCGACGGCGGCCTGACCCTGCAGATGCCGCGCAAGGCGCCGCAGGCGCTCGTGCACGATGGTGGCGACCGGTATCACCTGCCCGGCGTCCTAGTGCGGTTCGAGCGGAGCGCGAGCCAGCCGTCACCGGCGATGGTGGTGGAGGTCGCCCGCATGGGCGCGATCACCTTCGTCAGGCGTCGCGCACCGTAAAGGGTGGATCGAGTCACGGAGTTCACAGAACGCGTCAGGCACCACACGAGGAATCACATGTCCAGAGTCCGTCCGTTCACGAGGTCCATGGCCGCCGTGGTGGCGGCCACCACGCTCGTCGCTCCACTTTCGGCCCAGCAGCAGCGTCCTGATTGGGCGGCCTTCGATCGCTATGTCGCGAAAGCGGCGCAGGACTGGAGGGTCCCCGGCCTTGCCATCGCCGTCGTGAGCGGCGATTCCCTGGTGTTCGCCAAAGGCTATGGCGTGGCCGAGCTGGGCAAGCCGGCGCCGGCCACCGAGCACACGCGCTTCGCCATCGGGTCGACGACGAAGGCGATGACGACCGCCGCGCTTGCGATGCTCGTCGACGAAGGGAAGCTGCGGTGGGACGAGAAGGTGATCGACATCCTGCCGGACTTCCGGCTGTACGATCCGTGGGTCACGCGCGAGATCACCGTGCGCGATCTGCTCACGCACCGGAGCGGGCTCCCCAACACCGACATTCTCTGGGCCGTCCGCGAGAACCAGTACACCCCGGTGGAGATGATGCGCCGCCTGCGATACGTGCGGCCCAACTCGTCGTTCCGCTCCAGCTGGCTCTACCAGAACGTGGTATATGGCATCGGTGGGCTCATCGTCGAGCGCGTGTCGGGGATGCCGTGGGAGACCTTCATTCGCACGCGCATCTTCGCGCCGCTCGGGATGCGCGAGTCGGAGACGTTGGTGAAGGACATCGTCGGCAAGCCCGACGTGGCCACGCCGCATGACCTGGTGCGCGACACCGTGCGCGTCGTGCCGATCCGCAGCACCGACGCGGTCGCGTCCGCGGGCTCGGTGTACTCGAGCGTCTCCGACATGTCGCGCTGGATGCGCTTCATGCTGGACAGCGGCCGGGTCGGCACGCAGCGGCTCATCAAGCCGGAGACCTTCCGCGAGATCATCGCCCCACAGATCCGCGCCCCCGAGGATCAGTACCCGGCCCTCGAGCTCGCGAAGCCGCACTTCTTCAGCTACGCGCTCGGCTGGTTCGTCCAGGACTACCATGGCAAGACGGTGTGGATGCACACCGGCAGCATCGACGGCATGGTCGCCATCATCGGCCTGCTGCCCGAGCAGAACGTCGGCGTGTACGTGCTCGGCAATCTCGATCATGCCGAGCTGCGTCACGCGTTGATGTATCAGGTGTTCGACATGTACGGGGCCGGCCCGAAGCGTGATTGGAGCGCGGACCTGCGCGCGCTGTTCGCCAAGCATGGTGAGGCGGTGGCGGCCGCTCGGCGCGCGACCGACACCAAGCCTTCCCTGCCCCTCGACCGGTACGTCGGCACGTACGCCGACTCCGCCTTCGGCGCGATCGAGGTGACGCTCGCCAACGGCGCGCTGCGCGCCCGGTACGAGAAGGCCGATCTCGGGACGCTCGAGCACACACAGTACGACACCTTCCGGAGTCGCCCCAGCGCCGGAGAGCGGGGAGCGACGCTGACCTTCGTCCCGGACGGGGCCGGCGCCGTCAGCGGGGTACGCACGTACGGCGTCACCTTCCAGAAGGCGCGCACGGGACCGGGCACTCCTCCGTAAGCGCCGCGAGCGCTTCCCACAAAACGAACATCCTGCACTTTCCGGAGACACGTATGTCGCAGGCTTTGATGCAGTCGACGATCCGCCGCGCCTCCGCGCTGCTGGCGGTGCTCGGTGCGCTCGGCACCGGCTGTCGCACCGTTCCGTCCACACCGCCCGCGACAGCGGCCGCGGTGCGTTCTGCCAACCCGAACGTTCCGCCTCCGCCGCCACCAGCTCGGTGGCTCGGGCTGCTCGGCGAGTATGGACCCGACAGCGGCATTCGCATCGTGCTCGAGCGCGACGGCCAGCTCGTGCTGCACTCCGCCAGCGGCGAGATGGTCCTCGCCGAGCAGTCCGACGGCAGCTTCTCCACCCCGGATGGGCGGCGTGTGCGCTTCGTGCGCGGTGCGTCCGACCGAGCGATCCGTCTCTCGCTCGGCGATTCAGCGCTGGAGCGTCGCCAGGTCGGCCCCGAATCCGGCAACCAGCTCGTCATCACACCCGTGCGGCCCATCGCGGAGCTGCGACGTGAAGCGCTGGCGGCCAGGCCGCCGGCCGAGCGCGGGCCGTTCCTCCCCTCCGACCTCGTCGAGCTCACGACGCTCGACCCCACGATCAAGCTCGAGATCCGCTACGCGACCAGCAACAACCTCTTCGGCACGCCGTTCTATTCGCAGGCGCGCGCGTTCCTGCAGCGCCCCGCCGCCGAAGCGCTCGTGCGCGTCAACGCCGCGCTCCGGCCAAGGGGCTACGGCCTGCTGGTCCACGACGGATACCGCCCCTGGTCCGTGACGAAGATGTTCTGGGATGCCTCTCCCGAGGACAAGCACATCTTCGTCGCCAATCCGGCGGAGGGATCGAAGCACAATCGTGGGGCCGCGGTCGACCTCACGTTGTACGACCTCGCGACCGGCGCCCCGGTGGAGATGGTCAGCACCTACGACGAGACGTCGCCGCGTGCCTATCCCGACTATCCTGGGGGCACGTCGCGTCAGCGGTGGTATCGTGCGCTGCTGCGGCGTGCCATGGAGGCGGAGCGCTTCAAGGTCTACGAGGCGGAGTGGTGGCACTTCGACTACGCCGACTGGCAGAAGTATCCGATCGGCAACGTCGAGTTCGAGCAGATCGGCAGCCCGCGCTCCTCGGCGGTCGACGAGCGCATCGTGGACAGCATCGCCGCCGCGGCGATGACGCAGCAGCGCCTGGTCGGACTGTCGCTCGCGATCGTGCGCAACGGCCGGATCGAGCTCGCGAAGGGCTACGGCCTGGCGTCCCTGCAGCCGCGCGTTCCCGTCGACACGGGAACGCGCTTCTCCATCGGATCGGTGACGAAGGAGTTCGTCGCGGCGCTGGCGCTGCTGCTCCAGGAGGACGGCAAGCTCTCGGTGCACGACACGCTCTCGAAGTGGTACCCGAAGCTGACGCGGTCCCGCGAGATCACCCTGCTCGACCTCATCAACCACGTCTCCGGCTACCGCGACTACTACCCGCTGGACTACGTCGACCGGGAGATGGCGAAGCCGACGACGGCCGAGCACATCATGCAGGAGTACGCCACGATGCCCCTCGACTTCGATCCGGGCACCCGCTGGTCGTACAGCAACACGGGCTACACCATCCTCGGCCGCGTCCTCGAGCGGGTCGGCGGGAAGCCCCTCGGCACGCTGCTCGAGGAGCGCATCTTCCAGCCGCTGGGGATGCGGCAGACGCTCTACGAGCCGACCCAGACGGAGCGTCGTGCGAGCGGGTACGTCTCGTGGGCGCTCGGTGAGATGGAGCCGGCGCTGCTCGAGGGTAGCGGCTGGATCGGCGCGCCCGGTGGCATCTGGTCGACCGCGAACGACATCGCGCGGTGGGATCTGGCGCTGATGCGGCCCGGATTTCTGACCCCCGCCTCGCGCGCGGTCCTGTTCGGCGAACGGGTCCTGCGCGACGGCACGCCCACCGGCTACGCCGGCGGCCTCGGCGTCGGCGACAGCTTCGGCCGCCACGTCTTCCAGCACGGCGGTGCGACGTCGGGCTTCTCGGCGACGAACGTCTTCGTGCCCGCCGACAGTGCCGCGGTAGTGATCCTCTCCAACACCGATCAGAATCTCGGCGCGGCACCGCTCGTCGCGCTCGTGGCGCCGCCACGGACGGCGGCGGCCACGCCCTCGCGTCGGACACAGACGCCGATGACCCCTCCGACCCCGCGCGGCGCCGGCGCGGTGGCCGCCGCCGTGAGCTTCTTCAACGACCTCCAGCATGGCCAGGTGAATCGGCGGATGCTGTCGGCGGATTACACCGCCTTTCTCACCCCCGCCCGGGTGCGACAGGCGGCCGCCACGCTCGCGCCGCTCGGAGAGGTGTCGGGCGCCCAGCTGCTCGGCGTCTCCGAGCGCGGCGGGATGCAGGTGGCCCGGGTGCGGCTCACGGTCGGATCACGAACGGTGAACACGCTCATGTACCGCCGCCCGGACGGAGTGCTCGAGCAGTATCTCCTGTGGTGAGACGGTGAGACGGTGAGACGGTGAGACGGTGAGACGGTGAGACCGTCGTCACGGCAGCGTTGCGTATGCCGCGGCGGCGACTTCGCCCAGCGCTTGCCCGACGATCTTCGTCGTGGCGCCCTGGTCGAGCGGCACCGAGACGTTGTTGACGTAGATGGCCAGCGCGTAGCGCTTCCCGCCGGGGCTGGTGAAGTAACCTCCCAGTCCCTTGGCGGTCACCAGGAGCTGGCGGTTCAACGCGTCGTAGCCCGCGAGGGTGCCCGTCTTGGCGAAGACGTGGCCCGCTGCCGGTACGTCCGGCTGAATGTTCCACAGGGTGCCGTCGCGGCCGAGGATCGGCAGGCTCCGCTCGAACAGCGCGGCGTCCTTCTGCTTCGCCATGTACGCGAGGTAGTGGACCATGAAGCTCGGCGAGAACCGCGCGTCGCCGCCGGCGCCGTCCGTCTGCTGCGCGCCGCCCAGGTCGAGCCCCGCCGTCTGGAGCATGCCGCGCTCGAGATCGAAACCGGTCTTCGAGGTGTCGTCGCGTGCCAGCACTGCCTTCACGATCATCGGCAGCGAGCTCGCGTGCAGATTCTGGCTCACCTTGAGGGTGACCTTGATCTCTTCGGCGAGCGGGGGCGAGACATGCTCGGCGACGACGTTCTCGGGCCGATACGCGGCGGGAAGCGAGGTGAATCCCTTCTGCACGGAGGCCGCCGGGAGCGTCGCCGTCACCCCCTTTTCGCGGAGCGCCTGGACGAGCGCGACCTGAGCGAACCGGCTCGGCTCGGGGACGGCGTAGCTGTACAGGATCGCCTTCGTGCCCATCGGGAAGCGCCCGCTGATGGTGACGGTGTGCGACCCGTCCGGCTCGGTGACGTCGGAGGACCAGGTGATGGAGGGCGTGGTGCCGGCGGCCGTCGTCGTCGACTTGTTGACGAAGCGGACGTACGCCGTCGCGGGAGAGATGGCGACGGTCGTCGCGGCGCCGACCGACGCGCCGGGACCGATCGTGAGATCCACGAGGTTGTCGTTGACGACGACGGGCGACATGACGACCCCCGTCCCGAGCTCGCGGGCGCCCTCGCGGAACATGCTGACGTCGACCAGGACCCGTCCCGTGATGCGCTTGACGCCGTGGGCGGCCACCTGAGCGGCCAGCTGGCGGATGACGAGGAGCGGGTCGCCGGGGACGGCGCTGGTGCTCGGATCGGCGTCGTAGGCGTGGTCCTCGTTGGTGAAGCCGAGGGTGTCGCCGGGCTGGATGCGGCCCGAGAGGTTCAGGTCGCCGCTGGCGACGAGCACGAGATCGCCCTTCAGCGTGCCCGCGCGGTCGATCGGCCCGGTACGGTAGACGTTGGTGTGGAAGCGGTAGTCGGCGCCCAGCAGGCGGAGCGCGGTCCCGGTGGTGAGGAGCTTGGTCGTGGACGCCGCCGTGAAGAGCTGGTCCGGGTTCAGCGCGTAGACCGGGCGGTCCTCGTCGAGCGAGTAGAACTCGATCCCCCACGTCGCGTGCCGGAACTCCGGGCGGTCCATGATCGGCCGCAGGCGTTGGGTCAGGCGGGCAGCGGGATCCGTCGGTGCCGCGGTGGGCGCCTGGGCTCCGCCCCACGACGGAACGGCGGCGAGCGCCAGGAAGGCCAGAACGAGAGGTGACTGTACGGATCGGGGCATGGTCATTGTCTTGGGTGCGAGGGCCGGCTGCGGAACGAGACCCCATCGTGCAGCCTGGCACGCGGACCCGCCAGAGTGGTATCCCACGATGGCATACCTTGCGGGGCCCTTCGGCGGGAGGTACCGTAGCGCCAGCCCGCCCCGTCGTTCCCCGGCGAGAGCTTCCCCCCTCTCCACTCTCCAGTTGGAGGACGCAGATGTCCCAAGCACGAATTCGTCCGCCGTCGCGGCCCGCCGCGCGCGCGCGCCTCACGGCTCGACGCTGGCTCGCGTGGCCCGCGGCCCTCATGGCGCTGCTCGCGCTGGCGCCCGGCGTCGCGCTCGCTCAGACCGGCATCGTCAGCGGTACCGTCGTCGCCGAAGGCTCGCTCCGACCGCTGGCCAACGTGCAGGTCACGGTCGAGGGCCAGCCCGGCCGCGGCGCGGTCACCGACGCCGGCGGCCGCTTCCGCCTCGCAGGCCTCTCCGGCTCCACGGTGACGCTGGTGACGCGCCTGCTCGGCTTCCGACAGAGCTCGCGCACGGTGCAGGTCGGTGCGACCGACGTGCGCTTCGTGCTCGCGGAGCGCGCCGTCGAGCTGAACCAGGTCGTCGTCACCGGCACCGCCGGCGGTGAGCAGAAGCGCGCGATCGGCACGTCCGTCGCGCAGGTCAACGCCGCCGAGGTCACGTCGAAGACGGCGGTGGCCTCGGTCGACGCGCTGCTCAACGGCCGCGCGGCCGGCGTGGCGATCCTGCCGGGTACCGGCATGATCGGCGCGGGCGCGCGCGTGCGCATCCGCGGCATCGGCAGCTTCTCGCTCAGCGCCGATCCGCTCATCTACGTCGACGGCGTTCGCGTCAACAACCAGACGGGCACCGGCATCAGTATCCAGGCCTTCTCGTCCGGCGTCATCTCGCGGCTCAACGACTTCGACCCCGAGCAGATCGAGAGCATCGAGGTGCTGAAGGGGCCCGCCGCGGCCACGCTCTACGGCACGGAGGCGGCCCGCGGCGTCATCAACATCATCACCAAGAAGGGGGTCGCCGGCCAGACGACCTATGACTTCATGGTGCGCGCCGGCGGCAACACCTTCCAGAACGCGGCCGGCCGTATCGCGACGAACTGGTGCCACATCCAGGGGCCGACGTCGTGCCTGCCGAACGGCACGGGTCCGCTCCTCGGGCTCAACACGGTGGTGCGGCAGGACTCGCTCGGGGCGCCGATCTTCCGCACCGGCCGGGTGCTCGACTACAACGCCAGCGTCAGCGGCGGCACGGGCATCCTGCGCTTCTACGCCAGCGGCGGGGTGGACGACGAGCAGGGCGCCGATCCCTCCAACGAGCAGCGCAAGAACAACTTCCGCACCAACCTCACGATCACGCCGAACGAGCGCCTCAACGTCTCGACGAACTTCGGCTACGTGGACGGCCGCATCAGAACGGCCTGCGAAGCCGGCTGCGGCGGCCTGATGTGGGACTCGGAGTACTCCACCCCGGCGAACCTGCCGCAGTTCTGCGATCCCGGGGACATCCCGTGCACCTGGGTGCAGGGGTTCAACGGCACGCCGCCCGCCGCGGATCTCGTGCTGGAGGATTGGCAGAACCTCAACCGCATCACGGCCAGCGCGACGATCAGCTACGATCCGTTCAAGTGGCTCTCGACCCGCGCCGCCATCGGTACCGACGTGACGCAGGAAGGCAACATCGAGTACGTCCCCTACCTGACGAACGACACGCTGGCCTCCTTCTGGGGTGCCAACGCCAAGGGGTACCGGTACAACCAGCAGCACCAGGCGACGTACAACACCTATGACCTGAACGGCTCGGCGCATTTCGACCTGCCGCGCCAGTGGACGACGAAGACCTCCGCCGGCCTGCAGTACTACACGAACCACCACAACTACATCTCCGGCGAAGGCGACTTCTTCCCGGCGCCCGGCCTTCAGACGATCGGATCGGCGAGCACCATCCAGCCGTCGTTCGACAACTGGACCCAGAACAACACCTTCGGGTTCTTCGGGCAGCAGGAGTTCGCCTTCGCCGAGCGGCTGTACCTGACCGGTGCGGCGCGCGTGGACAACAACAGCGCCTTCGGCAGCGAGGTGCACTGGGTCACCTATCCCAAGCTCAGCGCCTCATACGTGGTGAGCGAGGAGCCGAGATTCCAGCGGATGATGCCGTCGTGGCTGAGCAGCCTCCGGCTGCGCGCGGCGTACGGCGCGTCCGGCCAGCAGCCGGCACTCAACACGGCGCTGCGGACCCTCACCCCGGCGGTGGGCCCGAACAGCAGCGGCGTGCTGAGCCCGAACACGCTCGGCAATCCCGAGCTGAAGCCCGAGCGCGTGCTCGGCACGGAGCTCGGGTTCGAAACCGGGTTGCTCAACGATCGGCTCGGGATCGACTTCACGTACTTCCGCGATCGGTCCAAGGACGCCATCCTCTCGCGCGGCGTCGCGCCGGGCACGGGATTCGGTGCGAGCACGCAGTTCTTCAACGCGGGCGAGATCACCAAGCACGGCATCGAGGCCCTCATCAAGATGCAGCTCGTGAACCACACGAGCTGGGGGTGGGACTCGAACATCAACCTCGCCACCACGCACGCGAAGATCTCGCGGCTCGCCGGGACCGACACGGTCATCGACAACGGCTTCAACGCGCACCGCGTGGGCTACCAGCCGTTCGACTGGTTCACCCAGAAGGTCGTGCGCGTCGATCAGGGGCCAGGTGCGACCCAGGCCTCGTACAATCCGGCGACGAACAAATGGACGATCCCCAAGTCCAGCGTGTACTGCGCCACGCCGAGCGGCGGCGAGACCCCCTGCTACAACGCCAACGGGTCGGTCATCGCCCCGAAGATCTACCGGGGCCACTCCTCGCCGACCTTCGAAGGATCGTGGTCGAACACCGTTCGCTTCCTCACGAACTTCCGGCTGTATGCGATGCTCGATGCGGTCTCGGGCTTCAAGCGCCTCGACAACAACATCCGCATCCGGTGCCAGATCTTCCACACCTGCCTCGAGTACGTGCAGCCGCAGAACACCGATCCGATCCTGCTCGCCCAGTATTTCAGCGGCGGGCCGCTGCGCGACTTCACGATCAACGACGCCAGGTACGTGAAGTTCCGTGAGCTCTCGCTGTCGTACGACGCGTCGTCGTGGCTCGCCGCCAGGGCGGGCGCCAAGACCCTGAGCGTGACCGCGTCCGCACGGAACATCCACACCTGGTCGCCCTACTCGGGCATGGATCCCGAGAGCCAGTTCGTCACGAACGCGACGGGCGGGACTCCGGCGCTTGTCGACCAGGCGCACCTGCCGCAGCTGCTCAACTACAGCCTGACCTTCCACCTGAGCTACTGAGCGAATGACACGCATAGCGACTCGAGTGCGGCGCACCCGCGCCCTCACGGGAGGCCTGGTGCTCGCGGTCGGCGTTCTGGCCGCCTGCAACACCAACCGTCTCCTGGACGTGACGACACCGAATCAGGTCCCGGTGGAAATCCTCGACCAGCCGGGTAACGCCGCGCTGATGGTCAACAGCGTCGTCGGCGACTATCAGTGCGCCCACGGCTCCGCTGTGGTCGTCGAGGCTCTGATCGCCGGCGAGATGAACGACGCGCAGCTCGGTGCCGCCCAATGGGACTACGCCCGCCGCACCGCCAACACGCTGACCAACGGCATCTACGGCACGTCGGGCTGCGCCGGGACGCAGGGCTTCGGGATCTACCTGCCCCTCTCGACGGCGCGCTTCGACGCCGATCACGCCATCGCCAACCTGAAGTCGTGGACCGATGCCCAGGTGCCGAACCGCACGGGACTCCTTGCGGTCGCCGACCTGTACGCCGGCTTCAGCTACGCCTTCCTCGGCGCGGCGATGTGCCAGGCGGCGTTCGACAACGGGCCGGCGGTGAACCAGAAGGGCATGTTCGCCCTCGCGGAGCAGCGGCTGACCGACGCCATCGCCGCCGCGCAGACGGCCGGCGCGGACAGCGTGCGCTACGCGGCCCTCGTCGTCCGCGCGCGGATGCGGCTGTACCAGGGCAACACCGCCGGCGCGGCGGCCGACGCGCAGCTCGTGCCCAAGGGCTTCGTGATGAACGCGAGCACCTCGGGGACGGCGCTCCGCCTGTACAACCGCGTGTATGCGGTGACGAAGCAGTACGGCTTCTACTCCATCCCGTCCTGGTCGCAGAACATGACGACGGAGCGGGGTGAGGTGGATCCGCGCTCGGCCACCCAGCTCGCGGGCACCCGCTCGGCCAACAACAACGCCACCATCGTCTACACGGCGAACAAGTACATCGCCGGCGACGCCGCACCGATCCCGCTCGCGCGCTACGAGGAGGCGCAGCTCATCCTCGCCGAGGTCCAGGGTGGTGCGCAGGCGGTGGCGATCATCAACGCCATGCGGGCCGACGTCGGCCTCCTGCCGTACGTGGGGCCGACGGACGCCGCGTCGATCAAGGCGCTCGTGATCGACGAGCGCAAGCGCGTGCTCTTCCTCGAGGGACTGCGCAACTACGACATCGAGCGGTTCCAGATTCCGTTCTTCCCGGCCGTCGGCGCCCCCTTCCCGGTGGGTGGCGGCACCTATGGCAACACGACGTGCCTGCCCCTCCCAGACGTCGAGAAGAACAACAACCCGAGCCTGGGCCCCGGCTTCGTCGCGAGCACCACGGGTACCTGATCACGAGCTACGGAAGGGGAGGGGGAGCCGGCACACGCCGGCTCCCCCTCTTAATTTTCAGAGTCGGCACATCGACGCCTTCCGCTCTCCACACGACGGAGCCCTCATGCGATTCGTTGTCCTCCTCGGATGTGCGCTGCTCGCCCAGCAGGCCGCCGCGCAGTCTCCCCTCGCCAATGCTGCGGGTCAGCCGATCAATGGAATCTCCTGCGATGCGCAGGAGGGCCAGCGCATCCACATCCATCAGCGCCTGCTGATCATCGACCGTGGAAAGACGGTGGCCATTCCACCCAACGTCGGCCAGCCGGCGAACGTGCGGTGCATCTACTGGCTGCACACGCACACACCGGACGGCATCATCCACGTCGAGGCGCCCAAGGACCGCTCGTTCACGCTCGGCGATTTCTTCAGCGTCTGGGGCCAGCCGCTGAGCCGGACGATGGCGGCGAGCGCCAGGGCCCGCAAAGGGCAGAAGCTGAAGGTCTGGGTCGACGGGAAGGCGTATTCGGGAGACCCGGCGACGATCGCGCTCACGGCGCATGCGGACATCGTGATCCAGGCGGGGCCGCCGTACCCGAAGGTGAAGCTGTTCACCAACTGGGGCAATCTGTAGCTGGCGCGTGACCCGGATCGCCTTCGCCACCTATCGCGCCGCGCCCCTGATCACCGACGACGACCAGCTCGTCGTGGGAGCGCTCGCCGAGCGCGGGGTCGCGGTGGATGGTGTGCCGTGGGACGGTCCCGTCGAGTGGGATCGGTATGCGGCGGTGCTCCCCCGCTCCACCTGGGACTTCCATCATCGTCTGCCCGAGTTCCGCCTGTGGCTCGACGCGCTCGCCAGCGTCGGCGTCCCCACATTGAATCCCTCGCGGCTGCTGCAGTGGAACCTCAGCAAGCACTACCTGCAGTCGCTCGCGACGCTCGGTGTCGGCATCGTCCCGACGCTCTGGGTCACGAGTGAGCCCGGGGGCGCTCGGAGCCTTGGCCGGACGGTGGCCGAGCAGGGATGGGGCGGCGCCGTGGTGGTGAAGCCGACCGTGTCCGCGAGCGCCTACGGCACCTGGGTCGCACAGCGCAGCGACCCCGCCGGAGACGAGCTGCGGTATCGGGCGGCGCTCGAGGCATCGGCACACGGGCTGATGCTTCAGCCCTTCCTCCCCGAGGTGCGCACCCAGGGCGAATGGTCGCTGGTCTTCATCGGCGGGCAGTTCAGCCACGCGGTGCTCAAGCGCCCCGCCGAGGGGGACTTCCGCGTTCAACGAGAGTATGGCGGGAGCGCCGTCGCCGCGGAGCCCGACGTCCAGATCGTCGACGCCGCAGCGCGTGCCGTGGCGGCAGCGGCGGCATGCGCGCAGCTCGGCGCCACCGATGTTCTCTACGCCCGGGTGGACGGAGTCGTGCACGACGGCCGATTCCTGCTGATGGAGCTCGAGGCCGTCGAGCCGGTCCTCTTCTTCGGGCTCGGGCCGGAGGCGCCCGCGCGCATGGCCACCCAGATCGTGACGGCGCTCGCTCGGCTTCACCCCACCGCCTAGTCGCTCGACGGGCCGTCCGATTCTCGGGCGACGCGGGACGTCTGCGAGGCCCCGCCGCGGCCATTCCAACTATCACCCGGTGTCGGGAGTCCAATCAGTCGAGCACAGTGCCGACTCCCCACCCCCCGTTCGACATGCCGCAACCCCGTCCACTCCGGCTCGTCTGTCGAGCCGTCGCCGCACTCGTCGTCTCCCTTCCGGCCGCCGCGCAGACACCCGCCGCCCCGGAGCACGTCGTCCCATCGGTGATCGGCACGCGCCGCTCCTCACCCATCGTGGTGGATGGGCGGTTGGACGAGACCGCCTGGGCCGCGGCGACGCCGATCACCCAGCTCCGGCAGAACCGTCCGAGCGAGGGGGCGCCCGCGACGCTCGCGACCGAGATCCGCATCCTCTACGACGACGACGCCCTCTACGTGGGCGCCCGCATGAGCGAGCCGCTGGGCCGGGCAGGCATCCGCGCGCCGCTCGCGCGGCGCGACCAGCTGCTCGCCGCCGACGGGAACAACGGATCGTTCAACTCCCTCACCACGGATAAGCTGGCGGTCGTCCTCGATCCTTACCATAACCACCTCGACGAGGTGTGGTTCGAGATCAATCCCGCGGGGGTTCGCGGCGACCAGTTCAATGGCGATCCGTCGTGGGATCCCGTCTGGGAGGGCGCCACGCAGATCACGGCCGACGGGTGGACGGCCGAGATGCGCATCCCGTACTCGCAGCTGCGCTTCTCGAGCAAGGACGTCCAGACCTGGGGCCTCCAGCTCTGGCGCTTCGTCGACCGGCTGAACGAGCAGGACCAGTGGTCCTTCCGCCGCCGCAACGAGAGCAGCGGGCCCGCCTATTACGGGCATCTGGAAGGCCTGGCGATCGCGAAGGTGCCGCGACAGGCGGAGCTGCTTCCGTACGTGGTCTCGCGCGAGCAGTTCAAGTATGCCGAGCCGGGCGACCCCTATCACGGAACGGCGAGGACGAAGCTCAACGCCGGCGCGGACATCAAGTACAACCTGACCTCGAGCCTCACGCTCGACGCCACCATCAACCCGGACTTCGGCCAGGTCGAGGTCGATCCGGCGCTGCTCAATCTCTCCGCCTACGAGGTCGCGTTCGACGAGAAGCGCCCCTTCTTCATCGCGAACCGCAGCGCCTTCAGCTTCGGTGGGTTGAGCTGCATCAACTGCAACAACACCGGAAGCCTGAGCGCGTTCTACTCGCGGCGGATCGGGCGGCCACCGCAGCTGAATGGGCTCATCGCCGGCTCGTCCGTCTACGCGGACATGCCGGACAACGCGGCCATCCTCGGCGCCGCCAAGATCACCGGCCGCACACCCAGCGGGTATACCGTCGGGCTCATGGATGCCGTCACGAGCAAGGAGACCGCGCGCTACCTGACGACCCTGGGCAGCCCGGAGCGGACCCAGACCGTGGAGCCGCTGACCAACTATTTCGTGGGGCGCGTGAGGAAGGAGCTGCGTGGCGGCGCGACGACTGTCGGCGGCATCGTCACCTCGGCGGTGCGTTCGCTCGAAGGCGATACGGTGCTCACGAACCGGCTCCGCGACAATGCCACCGCGGTGGGGATGGACTGGAGTCACAGCTGGAGCAATCGCGTCTATCGCTGGCGCGGGACGCTGATGGCGTCGGACGTTCACGGGTCGCGGCAGGCAATGGCACTCACGCAGCGCTCGCCGACGCACTACTTCCAGCGCCCCGATCGGGAGGTGACGTCGGACGGTCTCTTCTCCACCCG
>JABFYH010000149.1 GCA_013361335.1 Gemmatimonadaceae bacterium
ACGGACCGGTGCTGACCCCCCTCGCACGGTAGACCGGGCAATGTCCCGAGGCACCGCGCGCGACGAACGCGCCGCCCAGAAGCGCCGCCACCCCGCCGGCGGGATCGCGGCGGCGCAGCCCGTACGTGACGAGGGCGGCGCCGAGCGCCATCGACCCGATGCGCTCCGGCCGCGCGACGTTCGGCACCCCGCCGCGCGACATCCCCTCGCGCGACGGCGCGCGATCCGCCGGCCGCGCCGTGCCCGCGGTGCGAATGCTTCCCCGCTTCGTGCGCCGTGGGGCCCTGCTTGCGACTGCCATTGCGTGACTCCGTGTGTGGATGTGCAAGTGAAAGTGCCGCGCCGGTGCTCAGCGCAGGTCGACGTAGAACGGAACCGCGCCCGCCGACGCCGGTACGTTGCCGACGGCGACGCCGTCGGTGGAGGCGGTGGTGGCGTCGGCGGTCCGGTCGTAGCCGCCGTCCGCCGCAGCCAGCTCGGCGCTGCGCGCCAGGGAGACGTCGTCGGGCTGACGCGCGGCGGGCAGCGCCACCTGCCCATCACTCCGCCGGCGAAGCGCCACGACGAGCCCGATCGTCACCCCGACCGCGAGGCTCGCCAGCAGCATTGTCCGCGCGCTCACCTGTGGCGGGGGAACGTCCACCACGCCGTTGGCGTCGGTGATCGCCGGCCGGTCGCGGTAGCGGCCGTGCGCGGGGCGGGCGCGGGTGTCGAACTGCGACGCGAGCTGTCGCAGCCCCGTCTGGAGCGGCATGCCGCGCATCGGCGGGCCGTGGCCGGTGATGACGGCGGCGGGCGCGTAGTCGGCGAGGTGCCGCAGCGATTCGCGCGCATGCCCCCAGTCCGGGGTGAAATACATCGGCGGGCCGTGCAGCTCGGGACGCTCGGTGAGGGTCGCGGTCAGCGACTCCTGCTTCGTCGTGACGAACGCGTCGCCGGCGATGAGCGTGCGGTCGATGTCGCGCACGAGCGAGACGTGGCCGGGCGAGTGCCCGGGCGTCGGGATCCACCGCCACCCCGCCATGCTCGGCACGCTGCCGTCGGCCGGCAGCTCACGGATGCGCGAGCCGAGGTCGAAGGGCCCGCGGGGGAAGAGCACCGAGAGCACGCTCATCGCACCGCCGCCCACGAGCGGGTCGGGTGGAGGATACGCCGAGCGGCCAGTGAGGTAGGGGAGCTCCATCTCGTGCGCGTAGACGGGCACGTCCCAATCGCGCGCGAGGGTGTGGATCGCGCCCACGTGATCCACGTGTCCGTGCGTGAGGATGATCGCCGCGGGCCGCGAGCCCGCGCCGAAGAGCTCCGCCGCGGCGCGCTTGATCTTGTCGGCCGAGCCCGGCAGGCCGGCGTCGACGAGGGTCCATTCGCGGTCGGGCGCACCGGGCGCGCCGACGAAGATCACGTTGACGAACTTGTCGTGAAGGTACGAGACCTCGGGCGCGACGTAGCGCGTCGTGCCCCTGCTCGGCTCCCGATGAAGGACGATGTCGGCCATGGAGTGCTCGCGCGGGTGACACGCCATCCGGTCGTGGCGCATCGCGAGAGCAATTCAATCGCCGTGCCGTCGGCATGCTCCACTGACGAACTGGCGTGCGGCATACGACGCGCAGCGTACGCCGTACGTCGTACGGCGGTCGTGCGCCGTGAGGGTACGGCGCGACGTGCGGCGTCGCGGGGTGAGGGGAACGGCGTGAGGATTCGGAACTGGTGTCGGTTGGGCGAGGGCGGTTGACGGCGGCCCCGCCCATCCCTGCTTCTCACGGGCTCATCCCACCCATACCGCGTTCCGACAGAAACGCCTCCGCGCCCGCCATCGAGCCGCAGTTCCCGAACCAGCACCCGCCACCGATTCCCCACGCCGTACGCCTGACGCCGCCCGCCGCACGACGCCGCACCACGCCGCACCACGGCGGTCTCGTCAGCTCGTGCGCGTGATGATCACGAGTGGCGCTTCGTTCCGCCCCGTCGAAGGGCGCGGCGGCGGCGCCGGAGATCGAGGGGATGCCGGCGCGGGAATCGGAGGCGCGGCGAGCACGTTCACGACCTCGCCCGGTGTCTCGGGCAGCAGCTCGGCGTCGCTCTCGCGCCGCCGCTCGAGCGTGTCGATCACCTGCGCCCGCCGCTCCGCACGGCGGCGCTCGACCTCGCCCTCCCCCGTAGCCGACCGGCGACGGTCGCCGGCGCGGCGCTCGGCGCTCCGGTCCCATGCATCGAGATGCATGAGCATGTCGTCCAGCGAGCGCACGTGTCGCGTGCCGTCCTTCTCCCGTCGGAAGACGACGTGCGTCCACCCTTTCATCCCGACCGGCTTGTGCCAGGCGCCGCCCATGCGCACGCGGTGACCGGCGATGGCGTTGCCGAGCACGCGCTCGTAGCGCGAGCGCGGCAGCAGCGTGACGGGGAAGAGATCGTTCCAGGTGCAGAGCCGTCCGACGTCGTCGTACGCGAGCGGCCGATCGTCGAGCTCGAGCAGCGACGGCGCGCGGCCGCGCATCACCGCGGCGATGAGCCGCAGCGAGAGCGGATCGCCCATGGCGCGGATCGCCGGCCAGAAGCGCCGCGTCGTGCGGCCGGCCATGCCGCGCAGCGACATCCGCTCGCCCCCGCGCGTCGTCCACCGCGCGCTGTCGACGTCGGCGGTGAACGGATTCGCCGGGAAGCAGCTGTACCGCGCCACCCACCCCTTGCGCGAGCTGTGCGGCACGGGGACGAACTCCTTCACCACGGGAATCTCGCGCGCATCGAGCTGATGGACGTCGTAGCTCGGCCACGTCATCACCTCGCGCACCACGGCGACGATGAAGGTGGCGGTGGCGGCCATCAGCGCCGCGTCCGGGGTGAAGTCGGCGGTGATCTCGATGCGGTTGCCGCGCGGCCGCACGCCCACGCCGGTGGAGCGGCGGTTCGCGGCGAGCAGCATCACGGGCGCCGCGAGGAGGTGCGTGAGCAGGTAGGCGAGCTGCTCCACGCTGCGACCATTCGCCGCTTCCTCGCGCGGCAGGTCGAACGACACGTTGTAGTGCGCGCTGAAGCCCACGAGGCGCACCTCGCGACCATTGTCCGCCTCCCACGCATCGAGCTCGCTGCGGAGGAAGGCCAGGCTCTCCCAGAGCGAGCGCGTGCCGCGCGCGCCGCACCCGCGCGCGATCTCGATCATCGGCGTCGCGATCTCGATGACGCCGGTGTCGAAGTAGACGGCGCCGCCGGTGGGGAGGTGATACGAGCGCCCCGTGCGGTGCACGAGCGGTCCGCGCACGATCCGGCGCGGCGAGCCGAAGACGTCCTCCGGCCGCTGCGGCACCCCGTCGATTACGGTGGCGAACTCGGCCTCGAGCCCGATCGCGGGCAGGCTCCCGCGCCCGGACGCGGCATTCCGCCGTCCGGTGCGCGTGATCTGCTCGCTCCGTCGTGCTCGTTTGTTCTGCCGTTCCGCCATTTCGTGCTCCCGTCGTCAGTCAACTCTCGCCCGCCGCGCCCGCCGGTCAGTGGCACGCCTCACAATGGATCACCCGCGAGCTTGAGATTGTAGGTCTCGCCGGGCGCTTCCCGCGGCACGGAGACGACGTAGCCCAGGTCCATGTGGAGATGGTCGTCCGTCTTCCACGACTCCGGCCCCAGCGGCCGGGTCCACACGGTCGGCAGGACCTCGCGCGCGATCGCCGCGTACTTCGCGATCGTCTCGTGCGAGTCGAGGTAGGTGTCGCCGACCCGATAGATGTTGGCGGCCGTGCCCCAACAATGCGGTGATGCACCTCCCGTGCGCGCATGGCGGGGCGAGCAGTAGCCGCCATTCGCTCCGATGTACACGTACGAACCCACCGCCTCCCGGAACTGTTCGAGCGCGAGCGCCAACAGCGCCGTCGCGCATGGGATGTACCGAGGGAAGACGCGCAATGGCGGCGCCTCCCGCACGTCCGTGTGTATGAACTCGGACACAGCGAAATGTGGCGCGAGATACGTGTCGCTGGCCTGCTCCCACGACACGACTTCGTAAAAATATCTCGGCAGCACGCGCGCCTGTCCCTGGTTGTCCACCAGCACGCCGCCGGGCAGCAGCACGTCGCGGTAGCGACGCTCGAGGCGGCGCCCGTCGACGAGACGCAAGGGGAACGTCGCGGAGGCAGTGGTCGTCGTCACTCGCGGTCTCCGATCAGTGACGCGTACGCGAGGTACGATGCGGCGGCGATCGTCGCCGACCGGCCTGGTGTGGAGGGATCCCATTCGGTGAGGATCGCCAGCGCGTACGGCTTGCGGTCCGGCAGGTAGACGAGCCCCGCATCGTGCGCGATGGTGGAGATCTCCCCCGTCTTGTGCGCCACGCGCGCCTCACGCGGCAGCCCGGCGGGGATCCCGCTCTTGAAGTGCTGGCCGTGCAGCACGTCCACCATCTGGCGGGAGAGCGTCGGGGTGAACGCCCGTTCCTCACCGATCAGGCGCAGCAGGCTCGCCAGCCCGTTCGCCGTGACGCGATTGTTGATGCCGTGCTCGAACGCCAGCTCGTCCTCGACGCCGCGCCGCAGGTCGAGCCCTTCCAGGCCGAACGAATCGAGCGTCTGCTGGAGGACGTCGAGCCCGATCAGGTCGAGCAGCAGGTTCGTCGCCAGGTTGCTGCTCGACGTGATCATGTGCTCCGCCAGCTCCACCACCCGCAGCGTCCGGCCGATCTCGCGATGCACCTCGGCGTTGGCATCGCGGTCGACCCGCACCCGATACGGTGAGCCGTCGTAGGCGCTCAGGAACCGGTTGCGGACGTGGACCCGGGACTGCGGCAGCAGGTCGCCCCGATGAAAGGCCCCGTAGACACCGAGCAGGATGGCGACCTTGATCGTGCTGGCCGCATGGAACCATCGGTCAGCGTGGTAGGCGAACCGGCCGTCGGTCTCCAGGTCGCTGATCGCCACGGCGAGCGACCGGGCGCCGGCCTTGGCCTCGAGCTCGGCGAACCGGGCATGCAGCTCCGATGGGGCGTCGAGCGGTGGAACGGGGACTTTCGCGGGGGCGCGGGAGGACATGGCGGACAGTGCAGTCGCAAGGCAGGTGCCGTGAAACGGAAGCGGCTCGACGCCGCCAGGGACAGGGACGATCGCCGGTCGTGACGCCCGGTGGCAGTGGCAGGGTGACGAGGGCCACACCCCTGTTGGCGTGCTCGAGAATAGGTTTTGTTTGCGGACGAATATTCCGTCACCCCACGATCGTCGTGGGGCCTCGTCCGGACCGCACACGTGACCACCCCCCGACGCTGGGAGATGGCGTATGCCCGATGACTACGATCCCCTGACCGACGTCAGGGCCGACCGCTTTCGCGCCCTCGTGGCCGAGCTCATGCCGAAGATCAGGCGCGTGAGCCCCGAGCTGAGCGACGCGCAGGTCGTCGCCGCCGCCGAGCTGATGGCGCGCTACCGTCTGGCCGACGAGACGCTGGGCAAGAACGCGCTCTGAAGCCGCTTCACCCGGCGGCCGAGAACGCGAAGACCGTGCGCGAGGAGTAGGCCTCCCCGGGCCGCAGGATCGTCGACGGGAAATCGGGCCGGTTCGGCGAATCGGGGAAGTGCTGGGTCTCCAGGCAAAGCCCGGCCCTGTGTCCGTAGGGGCGGCCCCCTTTGCCGCGGATCGATCCGTCGAGGAAGTTGCCGGAGTAGAGCTGCAGCCCCGGCTCCGTCGTCGAGAGCTCGAGGGTGCGGCCGCTCCGGGGATCGCGCAAACGAGCGGCAGGCCGGAGCCCGGTGGCCGACCCTCGTCCGAGCACGAAGTTGTGGTCGTAGCCCCCCGCACGCCGCAGCTGCTCGTCGGCGTCGCCGATGCGCGCTCCCACCCGCACCGGTGCGCGAAAGTCGAACGCCGTGCCGGCGACCGGGCGTTGGTGCCCGAGTGGAATCAGCGTCGCATCGATCGGGGTGAAATCGTCGGCGTGGATCGTCAGCTCGTGGTCCAGGATGTCCGCCGCGGCCGGCCCTCCCAGATTCCAGTAGCTGTGCTGCGTGAGGTTCACCGGCGTCGGGCGAGTGGCGGTGGCCCGGTAATCGACGCGGAGCTCGCCGGCCGCCGTGAGCCGATACTCGACCTCCGCTGCGAGGGCCCCGGGGTACCCTTCCTCACCCTCCGCGCTCTCGTACGAGAAGCGGACCCCGACGCCATCCCCTTCCACGAACGCATCCGCGTCCCACAGCACCTTGTCGAAGCCGCGCAGGCCGCCGTGCAGGTGATGTGGACCGTCGTTGATCGTGAGCTGGTGGGACGTGCCGTCGAGGACGAAGCGGCCGAAGGCGATCCGGTTCGCATGTCGACCGACGACGGCGCCGAAATACGGCGACGTGGTGAGATAGCCCTCGAGCGTGTCGTGACCGAGGACGACGTCGGCCAGCTCGCCCGCATGATCGGGCGCGAGCAGCGACGTGATGGTCGCCCCGTAGCTGAGGCACTGCATCGTCAGCCCCGCGGCGCTCGTGAGCACGAACACATCCACGGCCTCGCCCGAGGGCATCACGCCATAGCGGGCCCGAGCGACCGACGCGCGTCGTGGCGCGCGAACCGACCCCGTTTGCATAGGTCTTCTCCCGCGAGCGATGCCGCTAGCTTACGCGCCATGGCTCACACGACGTCGTCACCCGCGAGCACCGAAGGCGTGCGCGCCCTCTTTCGCGACCGGTTCGGCCGCGAGCCCGATGCCGTCGCGTCGGCGCCGGCCCGCGTGAATCTCATCGGAGAGCACACCGACTACAATGGCGGCGAGGTGTTGCCGATCGCCATCGCGAGCCGCACCTGGGTCGCCGCGGCAGTGCGCCCCGCCGAAGGCGCGGCGACGTTGCGCGCGGTGTCGTCGACCGAAGAGACGATCGGCGAAGCGCCGCTCGCCGACGCGTCGCGATCGGGGCAGTGGTGGGACTACCCACTCGGCGTCGCCGCGCCGCTCATGGAGCGGCTGCCGGAGCTCTCGGTCGATCTCGCCGTCACGAGCGACGTCCCGGCCGGCGCGGGGCTCAGCTCCTCCGCCGCGCTCGAGGTCGCGACCGCGCTCGCGCTCTCCGGCCTCCTCGGCCACCACATCAGTCGGCGCGATGCCGCGATGGCCGCGTGGCGTGCGGAGACCGCCTTCGTCGGCGTCGAGTGCGGGATCATGGACCAGTTCGCGAGCGCGCTCGGCAGCGAGGGGCAGGCGCTGCACCTCGAGTGCGAGTCCGCGGCCACGTCGCTGGTGCCCTTCACCGACTCCGTGCTGATCATCGACTCCGGGGTGCGGCGGTCGCTGCGCGAGTCCGCGTTCAACCAGCGCCGCGCCGAATGCGCCGAGGCGCTTCGGCTGCTTCGCCTGCGCTGGCCGGCGCTGCGCTCCCTCGCCGAGGCGGAGCCCACGCAGGTGGAGGCGGCGAACCTTCCCGATCCGCTCGACCGCCGGGCGCTGCACGTGTCGCGCGAGACGCGCCGCGTGCGCGAGGCGGTGGCGCGGCTGCGAAGCGGGCGTCCCCTCACCCGGGAGCTGCTCGTCGGCTCGCACGAGTCGCTGCGAGATCTCTATGAATGCTCGCGTCCCGAGCTCGATTGGCTGGTCGAGCACGCCTCGGCGCTGGACGGAGTGCGAGGCGCGCGCCTGAC
>JABFYH010000130.1 GCA_013361335.1 Gemmatimonadaceae bacterium
CCACTCCCACCAGTGAGGTAGCACATGCCTACCACCGACGTGATCGAGTACGAGCGCGTGTGGGTCGAAGGGCTCAACCGCGGCGACCCCTCCGTGGCCGACCAGTCGTTCGCCAGGGATTGTGTCGTCCACATCACGGGGGTGCCGCAGCCGGTGCGCGGCGTCGAGGCCTGGAAGGCACTCCTTCAGGGATTCCTCACCGCCTTTCCCGACCTCAAGTTCACGATCGACGACTACGTCGCGGACGGCGATCGGGTCGCCATGCGGTGGCACGCGACCGGAACGCACCGTGGGCCGCTCGGTCCCGTACCCCCGACGAATCGCCCGGTCGAGATCGATGGAGTGATCTTCGACTACCTCGAGGACGGCAAGGTGCGCGAGCGCTGGGAGCAGTACGACCAATCACTGATGATGCAGCAGCTCGGGCTCGCGTAACGCGGGCATCCCTCACCGACGGAGCTTCCCGTGAACTCGAAGGAAACACCCCGCAGCCCATCCGCCTCCGGCACCTCGCGCCGCGAATTTCTCCAGACCGCCGCCGCCGGTGCCGCGGTGTTCGCCTTCGGTCGACTGCCGGGACTCCCCATCGCGTTCGGGGACGACAAGGCGAACGTCCTCGCCCAGGTCGACGCCCAGCACGACGCGACGCTCGCGCTGCTGCGCGAATGGATCGCCCTCCCCTCGATCGCCGCCGAGAACCGCAACTACCCGCAGGGGCCCGAGCACATGGCGAAGCTGGCGCGCGACGCCGGCTTCCAGCATGTGGAAGTCGTGCCCACGGCCGGGAAGGGGGGCGTGTTCGCGACGCTCGATGCCGGCGCACCGACCTGGCTCGCCATCTACATGATGTACGACGTCAAGCAGTACGATCCCACCGAGTGGACCTCGCCCCCGCTCGAGGGACGGCTCGTCGACAAGCCGGGCGTCGGCAAGATCATCGTCGGCCGCGGCGCGACGAACTCCAAGGGCCCGCAGGTCGCCTGCCTCGCCGCGCTCAACGCCTTCAAGGCGGCGAACGCGAAGCTCCCCGTGAACATCGTCCTCATCTGCGAGGGCGAGGAGGAGATCGGGTCGCCGAACTTCCGGCAGATCGTGTTCAAGCCCGAGGTGCAGGCGGCACTCAGCAGGTGCGTCGGCATCATCATCCCGCTCGGCAATCAGGAGCTCGACGGCTCGGTCCAGGTGAACCTCGGTGCGAAGGGGGTCATCGAGGCGGAGCTGGTGTCGTCCGGCGAGAAGTGGGGGCGCGGCCCGAAGCTCGACGTCCACTCGAGCCTCGCCGCGCAGGTCGACAGCCCGGCGTGGCACCTCGTGCAGGCGCTCAACACGCTCGTGAAAGCCGATGGCCACACGCCGGCGGTGAAGGGCTGGTTCGACAAGGTGCGCCCGCTCACCGCGACGCAGCGCCGCATCCTCGAGGCTTCGATCCCCAAGATGAGCGAGGCCGCGGCGAAGAAGGCGCTGGGCGTCGAGCACTGGATCAACGACGAGAGCTGGCACGACGCGCAGCTTCGCCTCGTCTCGCAGCCGACGATCAACATCGAGGGGCTCGTCGGCGGGTACACCGGCCCGGGCGGCAAGACGATCCTGCCGCATCGCGCCGTCGCGAAGATCGACATGCGGCTCGTCCCCGACATGACGGCCAAGGGGACGCTCGAGCTGCTGAAGACGCACCTGAAGGCGCACGGCTTCGGCGACATCGAGGTGAACATGACGGGCGGCTACGATCCCACCGAGACGCCGGCGGACTCGAAGCTCGTGCAGGCGATGATCGGGACGTACCGGAAGGCGGGGATCGAGCCGCTGCTCTGGCCGCGCCTCGCCGGCTCGTGGCCGGGCGCGACCTTCACCGCGCCCCCGCTCAAGCTCCCCGCGGGCCAGTTCGGCCTCGGCCACGGCGCCGGGGCGCATGCACCGGACGAATACTGGATCGTCGAGTCGGCCAACCCCAAGGTCGCGGGGATGGACGGCGCGGCGAAATCGTTCGTCGAGCTCTTCTATGCATTGGGGTGATCGCCATGCGCACAGCTTCGCTGCACACCACGCGCGTCGTCCTCCTCCTCGGATTGGCCGCCTGCTCCAGCGGCGCGGCGAACAATCCGCCGCCAGCTGGCCAGTCCGTCGGGCCGGCAGAGATCGAGCGGACGACCAATCAACCGATCGAGCGCATTCTCCAGGCGAAATTTCCCGGGGTGATCGTCGCGAGCACGCCGGCCGGCCTGTCGGTGACGATCGGCGGACCGTCGTCGTTCGACGGCAACAGCGCGCCGCTCTACGTGCTCGACGGCTCGCCGATCGACCCCGGGCCGAGGGGTGTGCTGACGGGCCTCAACCCGTACGACATCGAATCGATCAAGGTGCTGCGCAATCCGGCGGACATCGCGATCTACGGCATGCGGGGCGCGAACGGCGTCATCCTCATCACGACGAAACGGCCGGGCCGCTGAGGGGCGCATCGCGCCGCGGCTCTTGCGCGATCCCTATTTGTTCTACAAACTAGAGCTTATGACAACCTCGCTCGGCACCCTCGAGCTGTCGGCTCTCCTCTCGGTCGCACGCCTGGGCGACGACGCCTACGGCCTCGCCGTGCGGCAGGATCTCAGCGAGCGCGCCGGCCGCGACTACTCGGTCGGGGCGATCTACACCACCCTGCAGCGCCTCGAGGACAAGGGTCTTCTCGCCTCGCGCGCCAGCGAGCCCCTTCCGGTGCGCGGCGGGCGCTCACGCCGGCACTTCAGGCTCACCGGCGCGGGCTCGCGCGCCATTCGCGATGCCGAGCGGCAGACGGCGTCGATGTGGGACGGCGTCGGCACGCGCATCCGGGTGAGACCCGCATGACGACGCCTCGCCCACGGCCGCCGCGCATCGCCGCATCGCTGCGCGAGCGCCGCAACGACTTCCGCCCGCTGGCGCCATGGCCCGAGCGCCTGCTGGCGACCCTCGGCGCGAACCCCGCTTTCGTCGACGCGGTGCTCGGCGACCTCGCCGAGGAGCGCGCGCTGCGCATGGAGCGGGAGGGGCGCGTTCGTGCGCAGCTCTGGTATGCGCGCGAGGCGATCCGCGCCGTGCCGCATCTGCTGTGGAATGCCGTGCGGCACGGCGGAGCGAGCGGCCGCCTGCGGGTCGTGGGACTGTTGGCCGGTCTGGCAGCGGTGCCGACCCTCGTCGTGGCGCTCCTGCTCCGCGACGCGCCCCCTGCGGCGCTGGTCTTCGAGGGGCAACGCGGCAGCGACATCGAGAACGGCGTCGTGCTCAACACCAGACATCCAGTCCGGCTCATGACCCACGTGCTCGATGCGCGGGGGCATCCACTGCCCCCCGCCACGGCGCGGTATGAGTGGGTGACCGGGGTTCCGATGGACGTCACGTCGACCGGCGTCGTGACCTGTCGTGAGTACGGTGACGCCGAGCTGCGCGCGTCGGCCGGCCGCGTGGCGACGACGCTGGTGGTGCGGTGCCGGCCGGTGACCCGGGTCAGCGGGGACGTGGTGATGTCGCTGCTCGCGCATGGCGTCGGTGAGGCGATCCCGTTCACGGCGCGTGCGCCGAACGGACGCGTCGAACCGCTGGTCGCTTTCGAGGCGCGGGTGCGCGACAGCAGCGTCGCGAGGCTGGAGGGTCTCTTTCTCCGCCCCGGAGCGCCGGGGAGCACCGTCGTATCGGTGAGCATCGGCGATGCGCGCGCGAACGTCTGGGTGAACGTCTACGAGCCGGTGTCGACCCTCGTCGGGCTGCGGCCTGATCAGCGGCTGGTCAGCGCGCCGGTGCAGCTCTCGGTCGGGACGTCGATTCAGTGGCCCCTTCCCGTGGGCGAGCTCTGGCTGCGGTTCACTCCCGTATCGCGATCGCAGCCGGTGCCGAAGATGGTCGTGCACGGCCGCGTCGTGTGCATGCCGGCCTTCGGCCCGACCGATCAGGCGCGCTGCGACGTGCGCGAGTCCGGGGCGTGGGTGCGCATCACCAATCCTCGCACGGCACGAGGAGAGATCGCAGGCCGCCTCGCCCTCCAGCGTCTGGATCCCTGATCAGGGCACGCGAACGGCGGGCTCCTGGCGGGGCCCACATACCACCATGGCACGTCCTCTGCCGCTCCGGTCCCGAACCCCAACAAGGACGAGCCTGTGGCCGACCGCGACAAGTACCGCGACAACGACGACGTGCGTGCGCCCGCGCGCGACCGTGCGGATACCAGCCCCGACAGCAAGTCGGAGGCGCGTGGCGATGCGCGCGAGGCGGTGGGCAACACGACGCGCGACACCGACGCCGATCCCAGCGGTCCCGAAGGGAACGACCGCACGCGCAATCGCCCGGGTCTCGACGACTTCGACCGCGATCTCGAGCGCGACGCGCACCGGAGCGAGCCCGAAGACTAGGAGTGCCGTCGTGGAGGCGCGACGGCAGGTTGCGCCGCGGTAGCTTGTATGCAATATTGTGGACGAAATCACCTCGTCCCGACGCCTGCGGCCACCCTCCATGACAGCGTCCGCCCTCGCCGCCCGCCCCGAGATCGCCGGCGCCCGATTCACCGCGCCCGTGCAGGGCACCCGCATCGACGCCGTCGACGTCGTGCGCGGCCTGATCATGATCGTGATGGCGCTCGATCACACGCGCGACTACTTCGGCATCGCGGCGAACCCCACCGATCTCACCACGGCCTCGGCGGGGCTGTTCATGACGCGCTGGATCACCCACATCTGCGCGCCGGTCTTCTTTCTCCTCACCGGCACCGGCGCCTATCTCGCGCGCCGGCGCAGGACCACCGGCGAGCTCTCGCGGTTCCTCCTCACGCGCGGCCTCTGGCTGATCGCGCTCGAGGCGGTGGTGATGCGCTGCCTCGCCTATCAGTTCAACGTCGACTTCCGCGTCACCTTCCTCATCGTGCTCTGGGCGCTCGCCTGGGCGATGATCGCGCTCTCGCTGCTGGTCCGCTTCCCCACCATCGTCGCCACCACGGTCGGCACCGTGATGATCGCCGGACACAACCTGTTCGACTCGGTGACCTGGACCAATCCCCTGTGGACGCTGCTCCATGGGCGCACCCTGCTCGTCAACACGCCCGAGCACGTCGTGTTCGTCGTGTATCCGCTCATCCCCTGGATCGGCGTGACGGCGGTCGGCTATGGGCTCGGTCAGATCTACGACTGGGACGCCGAGCGCCGGCGCGCCTTCCTCCTGCGGCTCGGCCTCGGCCTGACGGCGGGCTTCGTGGCGCTGCGCGCCGTGAACCTTTACGGTGATCCGTCGCGGTGGAGCGTGCAGGCGACCCCGCTGTTCACCGTGCTCTCGTTCCTCAACACGAGCAAGTATCCGCCCTCGCTCCTCTTTCTCCTCATGACGCTCGGGCCGGCGATGCTGCTCCTCCGCGCCGTCGACCGAGGCACACCGCGCCTGCTCGAGCCGGCGTTGGTGATCGGGAAGGTGCCGCTCTTCTACTACGCGCTGCACTTCGCGCTCATCCACCTGCTGGCGGTCGTCGTCTGCTTCCTCGCCTACGGCTCGGCGCACTGGATGTTCGAGTCGCCGAACATGGACAACTATCCATTCACGGCGCCCCCCGGCTGGGGCTTCTCGCTCCTCGGGGTGTACCTCGCCTGGGCGACAGTGGTCCTGCTGATGTATCCGCTCTCCCGCTGGTACGCCGCCCTCAAGCGGCGCCGGAGCGACTGGTGGCTGAGCTACCTCTAGCCGCGCCCCCGGCAGGGCGAAACCGCCCCGGGTGCCGCACCGTACGATGAGCATGACTCGGCGCTCGGGATTCTGGAGACTGGCGGCCGGACTCTACTTCGCCATCAACTTCTTCGGCGCGGCCTACGCCATCCGCATGGGCGAGATGCCGCACGCGGCCGCTCACATCGCGCTGTTGCTCGTCGGGATCGCGGGATGGTCGCGGTGGGCGGCGACGCGCGACGCCCGCGCCGCCCAGCTGGGGAGCACGAGCGGGCAAGCTCCGGCCGGCGACCTCACCGATCGGTTCCGCAACCTCGAGCAGTCCATCGACGCGGTGGCGATCGAAGTGGAGCGGATCAGTGAGGGCCAGCGACAGATGACGAACCTGCTCGTGGACCGCGACGCTCCGCCGGCGCCCGGGATCGGTGCCCCGCCGTCCGCAAACCTCGACCGCGATCGCTCGTCGTCCTGAGCTGCATCGGGAGGTTTCTTGGACGGTTTGTTCATTGCTGGAAGCAATGCGAAAAGCTTGAACCCCAGAGTGCTCTTGTTGTTCTGCGGTCGCCGAGCCGATGGCAGGTATATTGGTCGAATGAAGTCGCAAGATCACGGCGAGCTGGCACGGTGCGCCTGGGCGGGCGACGACCCGCTGATGCGTGCATATCACGACGAGGAGTGGGGGGTGCCCCAGCACGACCCGCGCATGTTGTGGGAGATGCTGATGCTCGAGGGCTTCCAGGCCGGGCTGGCCTGGATCACGGTGCTCAGGAAGCGTGATGCCTTCCGCGCCGCCTTCGCGGGCTTCGAGCCGCAGGTGGTCGCACGGTTTGGTGAAAGGGACGTCGAGCGGCTGATGGGCGATGCCGGCATCGTGCGCGCGCGGGCGAAGATCGAGGCGACGATTCGGGGAGCGCAGATCTACCGCGACATGGAGGAGCGCGGCGAGAGCTTCGCCGGCTTCTGCTGGTCGTTCACCGAGGGCAAGGTCCTGCGCGGGAACGGGCGGACGATCCCCGCCTCGACGCCGCTCTCGGAGCGGATCTCGAAGGAGCTGAAGGCTCGCGGGTTCAAGTTCGTCGGTCCGACGATCGTCTACGCCTGGATGCAGGCGGTCGGGATCGTGAACGACCACGCACGGCACTGCTTCCGGCGCCATGCCATGGGCTGAGTTGCGCTTGGTAAGCTGATCGGCCACAATACGGCCAGCCGATCACGTGATCCCGTAACCCCATGTATTCCCCTGACATTGCGCACGCCAAGTCGCGCCGACTTCTGACGCTGGAGCTCCTGGTCGGCCCGCTCGCCATCTGTCGTCTTCCGTCCGATGCAGCCATCCCGACGTGGGCCTCCGGCGGCCCGCTGCTCGCCATCGTGCGCACGAAGGGGGAGCTGTCGATCACCTGCGCCGAGGAGCTGATGCCGCCCACGCTCGACGCGTCGCGGGATTGGCGGGCGCTCGCGCTGCGCGGCCCGTTCGATCATGGGCTCGTCGGGGTGCTCCTCGAGGTGGCCGAGCCGCTCGCGCGCGCGAAGGTGAGCATCATGCCGATCGCGACGTACGACACCGACTACGTGCTCGTGCGGACGATGCAGCTCCCGTTGGCCGTCGCCACCCTGCGCGCCGCGGGGCATACCGTGCTGGCTGACGCCCCGCTGCCCGGCCGGACGAGCGTGACGTCGCCGCTGTGATCAGGACCGCGTCACGCGGACGAACCGCACCCGCCTCGCGCGGGGGTGGGTGATCTCGAATCCCGAGACCCGACCGGCCCGGCGTAGGAACTGGATGGTGTACTGCCCGCTCACGAAGGTGTCGGCGAAGACCGGCCGCGCTGCGAGACCGGGTGAGGTGCCGGTGGTGAGCG
>JABFYH010000083.1 GCA_013361335.1 Gemmatimonadaceae bacterium
GAGCCCGAGCCCGCGCGCGCCCGTGCCCGCACGGCCCGCGCGCTGGAGCTGATCGAGCCGTTGACGGCGGAGCTGGCCGCGCTCGACCGGCTCGCGGCGGGGGCCGCCGGCGGGGAGGCGAGCTCGCCGCGCTGGCAGGAATGGGTCGCCCAGCTCCGCCGGGTGTTCATGACGGCCGACGACGCCTGCCGCGCCCTCGCCCGACTGCTCGCCGAGCCGACGGCGCCGGGGAAGAGCGGCCGGCGGTGGTTCGGCGCCCGATGATCGTCGGCATCGGGATCGACCTCGTGGAGGTGGAGCGCATGCGCCTGCTCCTCGAGCGGAAAGGGGACCGCGCGCTCCTCCGGCTGTTCACCGAAGGGGAGCGGGCCTACGCGGCCACGCATCCGGAGCCGGCCCGACAGCTCGCGGCGCGCGCCGCGGCGAAGGAGGCGGCCTTCAAGGCGCTGGCGGGCAACGACCTCGCGCGGGCCATCGGCTGGCGCGAGCTCGAGGTGGTGGCGCGCACCCATCAGTCGCCGATCCTCCTCCTCCACGGCCGCGCCTACGACCGGGCGAGCGAGCTTGGCGTCGTGCGCTCGCATCTCTCGCTGACGCACACCGACACGACGGCGGCCGCCTTCGTGGTCGTCGAGCGCGCCTGAGGCCCCACGCCGTACGCCCCACGCCGCGCACGGGCGAATCCCTAGCTTGCGCGAATGAATCCCGATAACTTCTCTCGGTTATGAGAACCCGCCCCCTTCTATTCGCCATCGGGCTCACCCTCGGTGCGACCGTTGGCGCGCCGCTCGGCGCTCAGGAGCATCCCGCCCGCCGAGTCGCGAACATCGTCAGCGTGGCCGTGGAGGAGTACGGCAAGGCGGTCGACGACCGGGGGCGGCTGATCAGCGCGCAGGAATTCCAGGAGACGAACGACTTCCTGCTCGACGCGAAGCGGGCGGCGCAGCGGCTCTCCGGCAACGACGCCACCGCCGCGCGCGCCCTGCTCGATTCGATCGCGTCCGCCGTCGCCGCCAAGCGCCCGCCTGCGGCGCTGGACTCCCTTCAAGCTCGATTCGCCGCCCTCCTCGGCAACGAGGCCAAGCTCGAGCTGCCGCGGCAGCCCCTCAACCTCGCGGAGGGGCGCCGGATCTTCGAGAGCACCTGCGCGTCCTGTCACGGCGCGACCGGTCTGGGCGACGGTCCCGCCGGCGTGAGGCTGACGCCGCGACCGCCGGCGATCGGAACGACGGCGCAGATGGGCGGCGTCACGCCGGCGATGATGTACCGCATCACGTCCATCGGAATAGCGGGTACGCCGATGGTCGGCTTCGCGGGCACGCTCACCCCGGAGCAGCGCTGGAACGTGGTGGCGTATGTGAACTCGCTGCGCACGACGCACGAGCAGCAGCTCGAGGGCGAAGGACTGTTCACGCAGCGGTGCGCATCGTGTCATGGCGTGAGCGGCGCGGGCGACGGCACCCTGGCTCGCTCGCTCACCAAGCTGCCGCCGGAGATCGGCACCGTCGCCTGGCAGGTGGAGCACACCGACGAGCAGATCGCCACGGTGGTGAAGGCGGGGTTGCGCGGCACGGCGATGCCGCCGTCGCCCGACCTCACCGACGCGCAAGCGGCGAGCGTCGTGGCGTACGTGCGCACGCTGCCGATGAAGGACCGCAACGGCGCGGTCGCGCAGGCCGGCGACAGCCTCAGCGCGCAGGCCGCGGCGCGCAACGTCATCGCGCAGCTCGAGCAGTCGCTGTCGGCGGCCAAGAGCGGACGTCCGAGCGACGCGAGTGACAAGGCGTTCGACGCGTACATCGCCTTCGAGCCGCTGGAGAGCTCCGCACGCGCGAAGAACCCCGGGCTCGTGACGTCGATGGAGCGGCAGTTCGCCGAGTTCAAGGCGGCGGTGCGCTCCAACGACGTGCGCGGCGCCGAGCGGGTGCGCGACGCGATCGAGGCGGGGCTGCCGGAGGTCATCGCGCTGACCGCACCGGCGGGGAGCGGCAGCGAGGCGTTCTGGCAGTCGTTCCTGATCATCGTGCGTGAGGGGTTCGAGGCGATCCTCGTCATCGGTGCGATCGTCGCGTTCCTGATCAAGACCGGCCATCGCGAGCGGCTGCGCAGCATCTGGACGGGGGTGACGCTCGCCGTCGTCGCCAGCGCGGTGACGGCCATCATCCTCAAGACGCTGCTGTCGGCGATGCCGGCGAGCCGCGAGTTCATCGAGGGGGCGACGCTGCTCCTCGCGGTGGCCGTGCTGTTCTCCGTGAGCTACTGGCTCATCTCCAAGGTGGAGGCGGCCAAGTGGCAGCAGTTCATCAAGGAGAAGGTGAGCACCGCGCTCGATCATGGCGGCGGCCGCGCGCTCGCCTTCGTGGCGTTCCTTGCGGTGTACCGCGAGGGGGCGGAGACGGCGCTGTTCTATCAGGCGCTGTTCAACGAGGGGCCGCACGTCGCGCTGCCGCTGTCGCTGGGGATCGTCGCCGGCGGGATCGTGCTCGCGGTCGTGTTCACCCTGTTCTACCGCTTCGGCGTGCGCATCCCGCTGCGCCCCTTCTTCACGGTGACGAGCGTCCTGCTCTACTACATGGCGTTCGTGTTCATGGGGAAAGGAATCCGCGAGCTGCAGGAGGGGAACATCATCCCCCTCTCGGCGATCCGCGGCTTTCCGCACATCGAGGCGCTGGGGTTGTATCCGAGCTGGCAGGGGGTGCTGTCGCAGCTCGTGCTGCTCCTGCTGTTCGCCTTCGCGGTGCTGAAGAGCATCTGGCCGAAGCGGTCGGTCACGCTGCCGACGGTGATGCCCCCCGCCGCGTCGCCGGTCGCGCCGGCGCCACCGGCCGAGCTGGCGGCGATCCGTGCCGAGAACGCGGAGTTGCGGCGACGGCTGGCGGCGGTGGAAGAGGCGCTGGGCCGGGAGCCGGCGGGCAGCTGAGCGGTCGGCGGTCGCCGGCGGTCGCGGCGACCTTCGGTCGGCGGTAAGTTCGCGGGTCGCGCCACCGGCCCACCCGGAGAACGATCATGCCCTCGTCTCGCGTCCACGCCGCCGCCCGCTCGCTCTGCGTCGTCCTGCTCACCGGCGCCGCCGCGCCGATGAACGCCCAGACCGTCGTCCACGCGGAGCACGCCGCCGTCTCCTCGCCGACGCCGACCTCCGGCTTCGGGCACCTCCGCTTTCCCACCTCGGCCACTCCGGCCGCGCACGCGGCCTTCGAGCGCGGCGTGCTCTATCTGCACAACTTCCACTACCCACAGGCGGTGGAGACCTTCCGCCGCGCGCGGGCGCTCGACTCGGGAGACGTGATGAGCGTCGCCTTCGAGGCGCTCGCCTACACCCACCCGGTGTGGAACCAGCAGGACACCGCCGCGGCACGCGCGGCGCTGCGCGCCCTCGCGCCAACGCGCACGGAGCGCCTCGCGAAGGCGCGCACCGCGCGCGAGCGCGCGTGGCTCGATGCGGTGGAATCGCTCTACGACGGCGACACCCCGAAGGCCACGCGCGACACCGCATTCAGTCGGTCGATGGCACGTCTCCACGCGAGCGACCCGCGCGACCCCGAGGCAGCGACATTCTACGCGCTCTCGCTCCTCGGGCTGAACCAGGGCGATCGCGAGGCCGCGGCGTACGCGCAGGCGGAAGCCATCGCCGACACCGTGCTCCGCGCTGTCCCGCGCCATCCCGGCGCGCTGCACTACAAGATCCACGCGGTGGACGATCCGTCGAGCGCGCGCCGCGGGATCGCCGCCGCGCGACTGTACGGCGAGGTCGCGCCTGCCGCGGGCCACGCGCTGCACATGACGTCGCACATCCACATCGCGCTCGGCGACTGGGACGACGTCGTCGCCGCCAACCTGCGGTCGGCGGCCACCACGCCGCACGTGTTCGGCCACGGCACCTGGTGGCTGGTCTACGGGCTGCTGCAGCAGGGTCGGCTGCGCGAGGCGCGCGCCTGGACGGACTCCGTGCTGCTCTACCAGCGAGCGGTGGCGGCGGGGGTGCAGGCCGCCCGCGGTCGGGAGGACGTCGGCATCCACGCCATCCTCGTGCCGGCGACGTACGTGATGGACGCGGAGGCGTGGGACACGCCGCTCGCGCACAGCCGACCCGACACCATCGGGCTGCGTGGCGTGGGCATCCTGAGCCACGCGGACTTCTTCGTCGGCTACGCGGCGGCGCGGCGCGCCGGCCGCCTTGCCGACGTCGCCGGCGGCAGCAGACGCGCCGACCGACTGCTCGCCGATTCCATGCTCGCGCGCCTCGCCGCTCGCATCACCGCGACTCGTGCCGCGGGCGCCCGCTCGTCGGCGCTCGGCGAGGCCGAGGTGATGGAGCAGATGCTCCGCGCGGAGATGGAGGTCGCCAGCCAGCATTCCGACTCCGCGGTGACGCGCCTCCGCGCCGCCGCGGCGCAGCTCGAGGCGCTGCCCTTTGCCTTCGGACCGCCGACGGTGGTCAAGCCGCCGCGCGAGCGGGCCGCGGAGCTGCTGCTCCGGCTCAACCGTCCGGCCGAGGCGCTCACGGAGCTCGATCTGTCGGAGCGCACGGCACCGCTGCGGGCGACCGCGCAGCTGCTGCGTGCTCGTGCCTTGCTGAGCCTGCGCCGGAACGACGAAGCGCGGCGCGTCTACACCGCGCTGGCGACGAGCTGGCATGCGTCGGACGTCGACAGCCCCTGGCTGCCCGAGGTGCGCTGGGGTCGCGGCGACATGCCGGACGTCGGGCGCGGCGGCTCCGCGGCCGCGGCGCGCAGCGCCATCGTCGACACCGTCACGTATTCGAGCGGCGAGCTGCGTCTGCACGGCGCGTCGTGGCGCCCTGCGAACACGGGTCGGCATCCCGCCGTCGTGATCCTGCACGGCAGCGCAGGGTGCTGGCGGCCCAGCGGCACCGATTGGCTCGGTCGCCTGTTCGCCGCGCACGGCTACGTCACCTTCTTCCCCTGCCGCCGGGGGCAGGGGCTCTCACAGGGCCAGGGGGAAGCGGTTCAGGACCAGGTGCAGCGCGAGGGTGGCTCGCGCGAGACGATGGGCGCGCGGGCGACGGAGCTCCTCACCACGACGCAGCTCGGCGACGTGCGGGCCGCGATCGCCGATCTGCGGTCACGCTCGTACGTCGATCCGTCGCGCGTCGCGGTGAGCGGCGTGTCGTATGGCGGGATTCTCACCATTCTCGCCGCGGCGGACGACTCCACCCTGCGTGCCGCCATCCCCTTTGCGCCGGCGGCGATGAACTGGGAGTGGAACGCCGCATTGAAGACGCAGCTGCTCGCGGCAGCGCAGCGGACGCGCGTCCCGACGCTCCTGATCCAGGCCGAGAACGACTGGAGCACCGGCCCCTCGCGAGAGCTGCCGTCGGCGGTTCAGGCGGGCGGCGGCGAGGCCACGGCGCACGTGTACCCCGCGCTCGGCGGCGACGCCGGCACGGGGCACGGCTTCTTCACCCTGGCGCCCGACGCCTGGCGGGACGAGGTGTTCGCCTTCCTGAATGCCCGCCTGAAGTCGAGGGCCGCGCCAAGTCGCGACCGCGCCAGGAGATAACGCCCTCTGAACGGAGCTTGACGATCCGGCGGCCGCTTCCCGGTGACTGCCGTCGCGCGGGTGCGTCATACACAGACCGGTGGGGCGAGTTGTCCCACACGACACACCGCTCCAGCCAGAGGAACCGCCATTGCGAACCCTTGACGAGGTCCAGCGTGCGCTCCGCGCGCGCGTGGGCAGCGACGACGCCATGAAGCTCGTCACGACGCGGGTGTTCCTGCGGACGGGCGTCAACCTGAAGCAGGTCCGCCCCGAGCAGAATGCCAATGCCGCCGTCGTCACCAAGGTGATTGGCGCGCTCGCCGCCGTCGGCCACTCCCTCACCTGACCCCGCCATGCCTACGAAACCGTCCCATCCCCATGCGTCGCTGCGGCCCCCCGCCTCCGGCGCCGGCCGGCCGGGCAGCGCGCTCTCCCGCAAGACGGACACGCGCGCCGCGGCGGCCGACCTGATCGAGCAGCTCGACGCGCAGCTCCAGGGCGCGACGGCCACGGCGATCATCGCCTTCTGGTCGCCCGCCCACGACGGCACGCGGCTCCTGGCGACGCTCCGCGAGCGGCATCCGTCGGCGCAGGTGCTGGGCTGCACCACGGCGGGTGAGTTCAATGAGCGCGACGGCTCGATCGGCGGCGTGTCGGCGATCGCCCTGCCCAGCGGAACCGCGCGCGCCGCATTCGCCGCGATGGCGCCGTTCGACCGCGGCGTGGAGTCGGGCATCCGCATCGCCGCCGAGAAGATCGGCGTGATGGTGGGCGCGGAGCTGCGCACGCTGGACCCCAAGCGCTACGTCGGCGTCGTGCTGTTCGACGGCCTCGGCATGAGCGAAGAGAAGGCCAACGAAGCGCTCGGCGACGCGGCACCGCAGCTCGTCTTCGTCGGCGGCTCGGCGGGCGACGACCTGGCGTTCAAGGAGACGCGCGTCTTCCTCAACGACAAGAGCACGACGAACGGCGCCGTGCTGCTGCTGCTCGACATGGCGGTGCCGTTCACGATCGCCAAGACGTGCAGCTTCGTGCCGACCGCGCACAAGTTCACGATCACGCGCGCCGACGAGAAGAAGCGCGTCGTGTACGAGCTCGATGGCAAGCCGGCGTTGGAGGTCTACGCGAAGGCGACGGGCACGACGCCGGAGAAGCTCGACGGGGCGGTCTTCATGTCCCACCCGATGGGCATGATGCTGGACGGTGACGCCTGGATCCGCAGCCCGCAGATGGCGATGCCCGACGGCGGCCTCAGATTCTACTGCGCGATGACGGAAGGCGCCGAGGTGCACCTGATGCGGGGCACCGATCTCGTGGGCGAGACGAAGCAGGCGATGGTGCAGGCCGCGACGGCCGTCGGCGGCAAGGCGGGTGGAGCGATTGCCTTCAACTGCATCCTGCGCCGACTCGAGATGGATGCCACGAAGGCGCACGAGGGCTTCCGCGCCGCCTTCGCCGGCCTCCCCACCGCGGGGTTCCACACCTACGGCGAGACGTACATCGGCCACGTGAACCAGACCTGCACGGCGCTGGTATTTGCCTGAGCGAATGGGATGACCGCCGCCATGTCATCGTTTCTTGCCGGTGCCCTGGCGGCCGGTCTGTTCGCCGCCGGTGTCGCCTGGTGGCGCATCCGACGGCTGCGCGCGTCCCTCGCCGAGTCGGCCGTCGACGCGGAGCGCGACCGCGCCGAGTGCGAGCGGCTGCGCGATGCGCTCGGCGCGCTCGTCGTCGCGATCCCGGAGGAGCTGCGCGCGCTGGATGCGGCGATCGCCGCGTCGCGCGACGCCGCAGCCCCGCGCGCCGAAGCGCAGGCGCAGCGTGCCGAGCTCGCCCGGGCGCAGCTCGCGTTGGTGAGCCGCGGCAGCGACGCGCTCGACCAGTTCGCGAGCGGTGTGCTCTACCGCGGCGAGGAGGCGACGCGGTCGGCCGAGGAGGCGCAGCGCGTCGCGGCCGACGCGGCGGAGCATGCGGCGCGCGTCGAGCGGGCCAGCACGCTGCTGGCCGCGCTCGGCGACGAGTTCGGCACGGTGCGCGAGACGATGGCGGGACTGGCGGAGGCGGGGTCGCGCATCGGCACCTTCGTGCAGACCATCGAGACGATCGCCCGGCAGACGAACCTGTTGGCGTTGAACGCGGCGATCGAGGCGGCGCGCGCCGGACAGCAGGGGCGTGGCTTCGCCGTGGTGGCGGAGGAGGTGCGCAAGCTCGCCGAGGACTCCAAGGGCGCGGCGGAGCAGGTGAGCCAGTCGGTGATGGAGATCCAGCGCGCCATCGAGCGGGTGGGGACCGTCGTCGGCACCGCCGACGCGCGCCTCGCCAGCGTGCGCGAGGTGACGGTCGACGCTCAGCGCGTGCTGGCGGGCGTCGTGGAAGGGCTGGGCCGGACCGTGGCGTTCGTGGAGAAGGTGGCGGAGAGCGTCGGCACCGAATCCGCCGCGCTCGACGGGCTGCTCTCGGACATGGGCGAGATCCACGGCCATGCAGCGTCCGCGCTCACGGACGCGACGCACACCGCGGAGCAGGGGGCGGCACACGACGAGACGCTGGGCGCGGTGGCCCGCGTCGCGGACCGCGTGCGACGTCTCGCCGTCGGCCCGCAGGCGTGAGCTAGAGGTTGCGCCGGTTCAGCTCGCGCACGGCGTGGTCGGCGGCGCGGGCCGTCAACGCCATGTAGCTGAGCGACGGGTTCTGGCAGGCGGTGGAGGCCATGCAGGCGCCGTCGGTGACGAACACGTTGGGCGCGTCCCACACCTGATTGTGCGCGTTCAGCACCGACGACTTCGGGTCGCGCCCCATGCGTGCAGTCCCCATCTCGTGGATGCCCATCCCCGGGAAGTAGCCTTCGTCGAAGGTCCGCACGTTCTTCATGCCGGCGGCGTTCAGCATCTCGGCCATGTCGGCCATCATGTCCTGGCGCATCAGCCGCTCGTTCTCGCCGGTGGCGCAATCGATCTTCAGCACCGGCAGGCCCCACTTGTCCTTTCTGGTCTCGTCGAGCGCGACCATGTTGGCGTGATTCGGCAGCATCTCGCCGAATGCCGTCGCGCCGATCGTCCACGGGCCCGGCTGGGCGACGGAGTCCTTGAACACGCCGCCGATCCCGAGCTCCGCCACGGCACGCGACCAGCCGGCGCGTCCGGCGCCCCCTTCGTAGCCGAAGCCGCGCAGATACGGGCGCTTGTCGCCGAAGAGGTTGCGATAGCGCGGCACGTACGACGGATTGGGCCGGCGACCGAAGACGTCCTTGTCGTCGAGCCCTTCCACGCGCCCCTCAGCGCCGGCGCGGAAGTGGTGGTCCATCAGGTTGTGCCCGAGCTCTCCGGAGCTGCTTCCCAGCCCGCCGGGCCAGACGTCGGTCGCCGAGCGAAGGAGGAGCCAGGTGGAGTTGAGCGTCGACGCGCAGAGGAAGACGATCGGCGCCTTGTAGTCGGTCACCGCGTTCGTGAGCGCGTCCATGACGCGCACGCCGGTGGCGCGCCTGCGGTCCTTGTCGTACAACACCTCGGTCGCGATGGCGAAGACCTTCAGCGTGAGCCGTCCCGTCTTCATCGCCGCCGGCAGCGTCGAGGACTGGGTGCTGAAGTACGCGCCGTAGGGACAGCCGAGCCAGCAGGCGTCACGATACTGGCAGGCGCTACGCCCGGTGAGCGCCTGGGTGAGGTTCGCCGTGCGGCTGGAGATGAGACGTCGCTTGCCGTCGTAGAGCTTCTCCAATCGCTCCTTGAACAACGCTTCCGCACAGTTCAGGGGCATGGCGGGCTGGAACTCGCCATCCGGGAGCTGCGGCAGCCCCTCGTGGGAGCCGGCGATCCCGGCGAAGCGCTCCACGTAACTGTACCAGGGCGCCATGTCGGCGTAGCGGATCGGCCAGTCGGTACCGAGTCCCTCGCGCGCGTTCGCCTCGTAGTCGAAGTCGCTCCAGCGGAAGCTGCAGCGCCCCCACATGAGCGACCGCCCGCCGACGTGATAGCCACGATACCAGTCGAAGCGCTTCACCTCGGTGTACGGCGACTCCTCGTCGGACGCCCACCAGTCGAGGTTCTTCTCGTTCAACGGGAAGTCGCGCTTGAGCACCGGGTACCGGCGCTCCATGTCGCGGGTACGCCCGCCGCGGTGGGGATACGCCCACGGCGGCTCCGTGGCGTTGACGTAGTCCTTCACGTGCTCGACGTTCTTGCCGCGCTCGAGCTGGAGGACGCGCAGTCCCTTCTCGGTGAGCTCCTTCGCCGCCCATCCGCCGGAGATTCCGGAGCCCACCACGATCGCGTCGTAGGTCTCGGTCGTCATGGGCGCGAATATGCCGCGCACCGGTCCGTTGCGCCACTCGCGCCGGGATGAGAGTATTGGCGCCCATGGCGACGATCGACAATGGCTCGCGGGGACGGCTGGGCTCCATCCTGCGCGACGTTCAGTTCTGGATCCCCGTGCTCGTGCTGATCGGCGGGCTCGCGGTGCTCGGGTGGATCCGCTGACGGCGGCTGAAGCACGTCGCGAGGTCGCGCCGCCGAGCGACGCCGTCGACGCGCGCGTCCGGCGCCTCCAGACGCTCGGCATCCTCTGCGGGCTCTCGGCCGGGGTCTGGCTCGGCGCCGCCGAAGCGCCGACCAAGCTGGTGACGATCGGGCTGTCGCCGGTGGTGGTGTCGCTCGCGATGGTGTTCGGCGTGTTTCTCGCCCGGTGGAGCCTCCCCGCACTCATCCAGGGGACGGCGCACATGCGCGCCGATTTCCGTCAGGCGCCGCATCTCGTTGTGTGGTCGGTGCTGGCGGGGGCGTTGTGGGCGGTGGCGAACACGCTGACGATCTTCGCGATCCGCGACGTCGGCCTGACCATCGCCTTCCCGCTGTGGAACAGCAACAGCCTGCTCGGCATCTTCTGGGGTGTGGTGCTGTTCCAGGAGCTGCGCGACGCCGACTGGCGCCGCTGGGCGGGCGTGATCGGCGGCGCGCTGGTGATGTTCGCCGGCGCCACGGCGCTCGCATATGCGTCGTCGGCGCATGCGGCGACGCCGGGCAACGCGACACGCGGGGTGATCGCCGCGCTGACCGCCGGCGCGCTCTGGGGCACGATGTACATCCCGTATCGCAAGGCGTACCTCACCGGGATGAGCCCTCTCGCCTTCATCACCTTCTTCACGGTCGGCGAGCTCGTGACCATGACGGCGATCGCCACCGCGTTCTCGGGGGGCGTCGTGCCCCTCTGGCGCGAGCTGCAGGCATCGCTGCCGGTGCTGTTCTGGCTCCTGCTCGGCGGCTTCGTCTGGGTGATCGGCGACCTGTTCCAGCAGTATGCGGTGAAGTACGCCGGCATCACGCGCGGCATCCCGCTCTCGAACACCAATCAGCTCTGGGGGCTGCTCTGGGGTGTCCTCGTCTTCTCCGAGCTGCGCGGTGCGTCCACCACGCTGTTCTCGCAGGTTCTCGGCGGCTCGGTGACGATGGCGCTCGGCGCGGCGGTGATCGCGCTATCCACTGTCAGCCGGCGTGAGCACGAGCGCTGGCGAGAGACGGCGGCGCGGGAGGCGGAGCGCTATGGCGTCGACGCGAGGTTCACCGATGCGCGCGCGATGGGCCGCGAGGCGCCCGGCACGGTGCTTCGCCGAGGCTGGGTGGACTGGCTCATCGTCGCCGGGGCGACGCTCGTGCTCGTCGGCTTCGCCTCGGTGGCGCGAGCGCCGCAGATTCACGCCCGCTGGGCATGGGCCGCCGGCCTCGTCGTCGTGATGGTCGCCGTGGCTGCCGCCTGCGGCTCGACGCTCTGGCGAACGACGCGATTCAGCTAGACGCCGGCTCCTCGGCGCATCGATCCAGTCAGCGGTCCATCACCGGCAGATACGCGCGCCACGGGCCGACCGCGTCGCGATACTGCTTCGCCATCACCCGCGCGATCTGCGCGACGTGACCGAGATCGTGCGCGACCCAGGTGGCGAGGAGCTGCCGGAGGGTGACGGGACCGAACGCGGGATGGATCCAGTCGCTCCGCTCCCCGTGAATGAGATGGCCGACGACGGTGTACGGGCTCCAGGTCTCCGGATCCTCCGTGCCGCGAAGCCAATCGTCGGAGAGGCCGGAGAGCATGGCGCGCAGCGTTTGCGGCGTGCGCTCCAGGACGGCGATGCCCTGCGTGAGGTCGAGTTCCATGCCGGAAGCTATGCGGGGCGACTCCATCACGGCGCGCTCGCCGCTCTGATGGTGGGCGGGCAGCAACAAGAATGACGGCACGGAATCGACGGAGATGACGGAACGGGCGGATCGAGCAAAAGGGAATTTATGATCCGCTAGCGGCTACACGCGGCGCGACACCGGCCGACGCGGCGCCGTCTTGCGCGTCGGCAAGGCCAGGCGCCAGAACTGTCGCTCGTCGATCACCGTCACCTTGATCCCCAGCGCGGCGAGACGACGCACCTCGATCAGCTTCGAGCCGCCGTCCTTGCCGGCGATCTGCAGCGCGTTCGGCCTGCCGCGCACCAGCACGTCGGTGGACTTGCCGGGCTTGGACTGCACGATCGCGCCCGCCTTCCGCGCCGCCTTGATCGCGTCGGCGCGCGGATGCTCGAGGAAGCCGGTGAACGACAGATGCTTGCCCGCCAGCTTCCGCACGCGGCCCAGCCGCGGCTCCTTCGGCCGCGTGCGAAGGGCGGCGCTCAGCTCGCTCGCCGCCTCGTACCGCTTGCCGCGGGAGCCGAGGCAGCAGTGGATGACCTCCTTCAGGTGGTCGCTGCACGGCAGCCCGCGGACGTCCTTGCTCCGCATCGGCTTCACGATATCGCCACGCAACAGCATCGCCGCCAGCAGGCCGATCTGATAGATGTCGTCGCGCTGCTGCCACCGGCGCACGCGTCCCCAGGCGATCTCGTTGGGAACGTGGAACAGGTTGAACGAGTCGGCGGTCACGCCGCGCGCGCTGCGCTGATGGGTGGCGATGCCGAAGTCGCCGAGCTTGAGCTTCTCCCCCTCGCAGACGAACACGTTGAACGGGGTGAGATCGCGATGCAGCGCGTGCCCGCCGTGCAGCGCACCGAGGGCGCCGAGCAGCGCGTCGAGCTCGCGGCGCACGAACTTCTCCGACTGCGCGCCCACTCGCTCGAGCCATGCGCCGAGGTCGCCGTGCTCGGCGTATTCCATGGCGAGGCAATAGCGCATCCCGCCAGACGTCGGCTCGACGAAGCGGTCGTACACGCGCAGCGCCCGCTCCTCGCGGGCGAGCAGCTCGGCGAAGTACGCCTCGCGGAGCCAGCCGGACAGTCGGTCGCTGATCTTGACGCAGACCCGCGCCGGCACGCCGTCGCCCACCGAGGTGGTGGCGAGATAGACCTCGCCGAACCCTCCTTTCCCGATCAGGCGATCGAGGGTGTACGTGCGGCCGGATTCGGTGCTGTAGGCGGTAGCCACCGCCATACGATACGCCACGCAGGGTCGCCGAGCCAGCGCTCCGGAGACGGTCAGCCGGGTCGCTCCATCATCTCCGCCTCTTCGTCGCAGAGCCGGCATTCCAGCTCGACGCCGAGAAACGACGCGCGCCCTTCCGGCGTGAGCGTCCACGGGCGCACCTGCCAGGGCGGGTCGTGCCGCACATGCTGCCCATGGCCGCAACTCAGCTCGGCCACCCAATCACCCGCATCGTCCAGGTGGTAGCCCACGATCGCCCGCTTCACGCTGGCGTTCCGCGGCATCCGCCCGTCGAGCCCCGACGGCTGAGCGCGGCATGCAGGCGTCGCGTGCCGAGCGCGTCCATTCTCGCCTTATGGATGCGTCTGCCAGCGACATAGACACTATTCACGGTATTCGAGGGGTTAGGTGTCTCTCGAGGCACTTCAGCCGCGGCATGGCGGCTGCCTTTCATGGTAGCGCGGGGACGATACAGCGCGGCGGCCGATCAGGTCCGCAGAGCCTGGTACTCCAGCATGCCCGTCCATTCGCGAACGACATCCCCATGGAACGGAGGCTTCAGTGCACCGCTCTCGCCTGTCTCTGCTCGCGATCGTCGTCGCATCCGCCTGCTCGACACGGGGGGATGCCAGGGACACGGAGATCCTCTCGCAGGATCCGTCGCTCGCCGCCGGGCTTCAGGATCACCAGACGGCCCGGCAGCTCGCGCTCCCCGACGTCTGCGGCTCCGTCGCGTCCGTCGTCCAACCGACCGCCGCTGCGAAGCGTGACGCGCAGGCGCTGACGCGGCAGGCGTACGACGCGGAGCTGGTGGGGCACGCCGACTCGGCGCGCTCGCTCCTCGTTCGCGCATCGCGACTCGACGCGACCGACCGGTCTGCCGCGTATCACCTCGGCCGCGCCAACGAGACGCTCGGCGACCGCACGGGGGCGATGACGGCGTACTGCCGCTACATCGCGCTGACGCCGACCACGACCGAGTCGGCCGAGGCGCGCCAGCGTGTCGCCGCGCTCGCGCGCGAGACGCAGGTGGCGGCCGGCAGCATGAGCTACGTCGCGCCGACGGCTCGCCGTGTCGCGCTGGCGCCGATCGCTCGTGTGACGCACCGTCGGCACGTTGCGACGCGCGTCGCCGCTGCGACCGTGGAGCAGGCGTCGCGTTCGCAATCGTCGGTGCGCCCGACGATGCCCGAGCCCGCGTCGCCCGATCGTCGCAGCTACCCGTCGAGCAGTGCCGGCGAGGTGGCCGACGGCTCGGCCATGCCCAGCGACGGCGGCAGCGCCTCGCCGAGCGTGGAACAGACCGCGTCTCCCGCGCCGGTGAGCCGAGGTCCGAGCCGGATCCAGACGGCGGGGATCGGGGCGATCGCCGGTGCGATCATGGGCGCGGCCGCGGGACGCAACGTGAAGAGCGCGGTGATCGGCGCGGCCGCGGGTGGCGTGATCGGGACCGTGGTGGGTGGCACGATGCGTCCGGCGGGCCGCGGCCTTCGGCCGTGGACGGGCTCGACGCCGGCCGGCTATCGGTAGCAGCGACCCGGCCGTCGCGTCGATCGAGCAGATCACCCGCGCCGCGCCGCCTCGATCGTCGCGATGTCGATCTTCCGCATCGTCATCATGGCGTCGAAGGCACGCTTGGCCGCCTTCGGATCGGGATCGGTGACCGCCTTCGTCAGGGCGATCGGCGTGATCTGCCACGACAACCCCCATCGGTCCTTGCACCAGCCACATGCGCTCTCCTGGCCGCCGTTGCCGACGATCGCGTTCCAGTAGCGGTCCGTCTCGGCCTGGTCCACCGTCGCGATCTGGAACGAGAAGGCTTCGCTCTGCTTGAACGCGGGACCACCATTGAGCCCGATGCATGGAATGCCGAGCACGGTGAACTCCACGGTGAGGACGTCGCCCTGCTTGCCATCCGGAAAGTCTCCCGGTGCGCGGTGCACCGCGCCGACCGACGAGTTGGGGAAGGTTCCGGCATAGAATCGCGCGGCCTCCTCGGCGTCGCGGTCGTACCAGAGGCAGATCGTGTTCTTGGCTGGTGTCGTCATGTCAGCTCTCCATCGGAGCGAGGGGCGGGCGCGCGGAGTTCATTGGCCGGCAGGAGGTTGCCAGAGCCCGCGTCCTGTCGCCAGGCACAGCCTCACGGTCTCATCGCACCCGTGTGAACCGCAGGTGCCGCACGCGTCCCGATTCGACCACGAAGCCGGCGACGCGCCCCTTCGCATCGCGCTCGACGTCGATCTCCGTGCCGCCGCGCACGAACCCGTCGCGGTAGGTCGGCTCGAGCACGCCGAGTCGCCGGTCGTTCACGTAGAGCACGAGCTGGCCCTTCTCCATCTTCCATCGATGCACGGCGTCCACCTCATCACTCCGATAGTCGCCCGCGTACTCGGCGAGCGCCGCCGGGCTGGGCGCGGCGCTGTCGGCGCGCACATACGTCACCGTCTCGCCCGTCGTGCGGACGAGCATCCGCGACGGCGCCGCCCCCTCTCCCTCGAAGCGCACCTCGCTGCCGGTGCCCGCCCGGTAGCGACCGCCGCCCAGGGGCACGATCCGCGTCCGCTCCGTGCCGGCGTAGTACAGCGTGTCGGCGGCGAGACGCGTGCGTCGCACCTCGCCGCGCTCGACGTTGCGCCAGACACCGACCAGCGGGCGAAGGCTCGCCACCGGGACGTCGGCCCGCGCCGCGCTGTCCAGCGCGACCGCCCAGATGGTGGCGCTGTCGGGCTGCATCCGGTCGCCGAGGTAGATGCCGGCCACCTTGCGCGCGAGCGAGTCCGGACCGGAGGTGGTCAAATTGCAGAAGGTGGCGACGGCGAAGTGCTGGTCGGGGAAGCGGAGGAAGTGCCCGCGATACCCCGCCCAGCTTCCACCATGCGACACGACGCGCAGCCCGCGCAGCGTCCCGACGTTGAGCCCGATCGCGTAGGCCTGGGTCGGTCCCGACTTCGCCGGCAAGCCGTCGTTCAGCATCGTCGCCGTCGTCATCGTCTGGATGATGTCGCGCCCGCCGACGGTGGCCTCGTCGTAGTTGTTCAGCCAGCGGCCGAAATCCTCCACCGTCGTGTGCACCGCCCCCGCGCCCATGATCGCGCCGTCGTACGTCGAGCGGGCGACGCGGAAGCCGGGTGCGCCCACGCGCGGCGCGTAGCCCTCGGCGCCCTCGGGAATGATCGTCGTCACGTCCGCGAGATAGCGCGTGTCGTACATGCCGAGCGGGCGGAAGATGCGCTCGTCGGCGAACTGCGCGAGCGTCTTGCCGGTGAGGCGGTAGACGATCTGCGCGGCGAGGATCCAGCCGGTGTTCGTGTAGAGGTAGCGCGCACCGGGCTCGTAGTTGGGCTCCGCCGAGCGCGTGATGACGGCGAGCGCGTCGATCGTGTCGCCGGCGAAGGTCCGTCCGCTCTGCCCCATCATGATGTAGAGGTCGCGCAGCCCGCTCGTCTGGCTCAGCGCGCGGCGCAGCGTGATCCGATCCGCGTACGCGGGCATCTCCGGGATGTATTTCCGGATCGGGTCGTCGAGCGAGAGCTTCCCCTCCTTCTGGAGCATGAGCATGCTCATCGCCGTGAACTGCTTCGAGATCGATCCGACGTCGAGCACCGACCGCGGCGACAGCGCGACGCCATGCTCCAGGCTCGCCATCCCATAGCCGCGCGCGTAGAGGATCTTCCCGTCCTGGTAGACGCCGAGGGCGCAGCCGGGCGAGTCGGTCCGGTCGAAGCGCTCGAAGACGCTGTCGGCTCGGAGCGCGCGGGCGTCGCGCGTTCCGATGATCTGCTGAGTGTACGCGGCGCTCGGCACAGCGAGCGTGCCGAGCAGAGTGGCGGTGAAGAGCGTGGCGCGGTGCATCGGCGAGGGCTCGGGGCTCGGGGCGGCAGGCGAAAGGGCCCCCGAAGATGGCGCGAATCTCGTCAACTCTTCAAGGGTCCGGCCATCTCGTGCGCGGCCAGGATCCGGAGCTACGCCCCGACCGCATAGATCCCCTGCTTGCCCGCTCCGACCCTCGAGCGCCAGGCCATCACCGCGGCGCCGAGCGCCACGATCCCGACCGCGATCACCTGCGCATACGTCAGCCCCCCGAGCAGCCGATCGTCCTTGGCGCGCAGGAACTCGATCAGGAACCGCTCCACCCCCATCAGCACGCAGTACACCCCGAACAGCCATCCCTCGGCGTGCCGGTGATCGCGCAGCCGCCACAGCAAGCCGAACGCCACCAGTCCCAATACGACCTCGAACAGCTGCGTCGGATACACCGACAGCACCGTCGCCGGGCTGGTGCCGGCCGGCATCGCGATCCCGAAGTCGCGCGCCATGATGCCCGCGGTGCTCGGCGGCGCGCCATCGGGGAACGCCACGGCGAGAAACCCGTCCCACGGCCGGCCATAGTCGTCGCCGATGGCCCAACATCCCGTGCGCCCCACCGCGTACGCTGCCGCCAGGGCCGGCGCCGAGACGTCCGCCATCTTCGCCAGGCCGGCGCGCTTGCGCAGGACCTCCGCCATCACGGCCAGCGCGCCGCCGATGAAGCCGCCCCAGTACACGAACCCGCCGCGGTCGAAGAAGGAATCCCAATGGCCGAGGATCACGACGTAGTAGAGCTTCGCGCCGAGCAGCCCGCCGATCAGCGCGGCGAAGATCATGTCGGGGAGCGGCGACGGGTCATGCCCGCGCCGCACCAGCTCGCGCTGCGCCACCGGCTGCGCCACCACGAAGCACATCAGGATCGCGATGCCGAAGCCGGTGAGCTGGAGTGGCCCGAACTGATAGGCGAAGGGGTGGTGGACGATCGGGTGCGGCATCGAGATGAGCGTCATGCGCTCACGAGTCCAGGCAAGGGCATCGACGCGAATGCGTTGAGGTCAAGCGGCGCGCGCTCGCCACGCTCGTAGTGGAACAGTCCCGCCCGCGCGATCATCGCCGCATTGTCCGTCGCCAGCCGCGACGTCGGTGCATACACCTCGGCGCCGAGCGTCCGCATCCGCTGGCGCATCGCCTCCGCCAGCGTGCGATTCCCGGCCACGCCGCCGCCGAGCACCACGCGCTCGCGCCCGAACTGCTCGACGGCTCGCGCCGTCTTCTCGACGAGGGTCTCCACCAGCGCATCATGGAATCCGCGCGCCACGTGCGCCCTGTCACCGTCCGAGGCCTGCTTCGTCGCGTGCAGGACTGCCGTCTTCAACCCGCTGAACGAGACGTCGTAATAATCGTCGTCGGCCGGCTGCTGGTTCCGGCGCAGCATGGGGCGCGCGAAGCGGAAGCGCGACGGATCACCCTCCCGCGCGAGACGCTCGACGTGTGGTCCCCCCGGATACGGCAGCCCGAGCAGCTTCGCGACCTTGTCGAACGCCTCGCCGGCGGCATCGTCGCGCGTGCGGCCGAGCACCTGATACCGTCCCCATTCCGGCACGTCGACGAGCAGGGTGTGTCCCCCCGAGACGAGCAGCGCGGTGAAGGGGGGCACCGCATCGCGATGCTCGAGCGCGGTCGCGAACAGGTGGCCTTCCATGTGGTGCACGCCGACGCACGGGATGCCGCGCCCGTACGCCAGCGCCTTGGCGAAGCTCACCCCCACCAGCAGCGCGCCGACGAGCCCGGGGGCGTAGGTCACGGCCACCGCGTCCAACCCCGCCAGCTCGACCCCGGCGTCGGCGAGCGCGCGCTCCACCACCGGCACGATCGCCGTGAGGTGATGGCGCGACGCGATCTCCGGCACCACCCCGCCGAAGATGCGATGCACGTCCTGGGAGAGGATCACCAGCGAGTCCATCGCGACATCGTTCCCGCTCCCCGAGAGCACGGACGCCGAGGTCTCGTCGCACGACGTCTCGATGCCGAGGATGCGCGTCATCGCGCCGCGCCGGCGACGTGCGCGACGCGCACCACGAACCAGAGCAGCAGCGCGATCGCCAATGCCGTCACCATGAGCCCCAACCGGCCTCGATCGGGCGCCGTCATGCCGGGCTCAATGACCGAGCGCAACGGGGCCCGGCCCGAGCAGCTCGCGGATCAGGGCGCGGTTCGCTTCGGAGCTCCAGTCGGTGGCGCCCCAGATCTTCTTGCGGATCGTGCCGTCGCGCGCGATGACGAAGGTCTCCGGGTATCCCGTGATCTGATACTTCTGCACCGTGAGCTTCTGGGGATCGTGCAGGATCTCGAAGGTGATGCCGAGCTCCTTCGCGAAGTCGCGCACGTGCTCCTCCGTCCCCGGGTCGTCGACGCTCACCGCGACCACCGCCAACCCCTGCGACCCGAACTCGCGATGCAGCTTCTCGATGCTCGGCATCTCCACCTTGCACGGCTCGCACCAGGTGGCCCACACGTTCAGCAGCACGACCTTCCCCTTGTAGTCAGCCAGGGTCTTCGTGCGCTTCGGGCCGACGAGGGTGGTGGCCTCGAGCGCGGGCGCCGTCGAGCCGACGGACACCGGAAAGAGCTCGTCGCCGAGATAGTGGGTGGCCGCCGCGAGCAACACCGCGAGCAGCGCCACGATGCCGAGCACGATCGTCCACTGCTGGCGGGCGGTCATGGCGCCCTCCTCATGCCCGATGCGCGCATCGCGCGCGCAGGGCGGCGATCTCCGCCGCCGGATCCCTGGCGCTGAACACGGCATTGCCGGCGACGAAGGTGTCGGCGCCGGCGCGCCAGCACTCGACGATCGTGTCGCGGTTGATGCCGCCATCCACCTCGAGTGCCGCCCCGCTCTGCGCGGCGTCGAGCATGCGGCGTGCGCGCGACAGCCTGTCCACCGACCGCGCGATGAACTTCTGCCCACCGAAGCCGGGGTTCACCGACATCACCAGCAGCAGATCCAGCTCGGCGAGCACGTCCTCCACCGCCGACAGGGGCGTCGACGGACTCAACGCAACGCCGGCGCGCAGCCCGAGCTCGCGAATCCGCACGAGCTGGCGGTGCAGGTGCGGCGACACCTCGGCGTGGATCGTGAGCCCCGACGCGCCGGCGGCGGCGAAGTCGTCGAAGTAGCGCTCCGGCTCGACGACCATGAGATGCACGTCGAGCGGCAGTGTCGTGCGCGCACGCACCGTCTCGATGACCTTCGCGCCGAAGGTGAGGTTCGGCACGAAGCGGCCGTCCATCACGTCGACGTGAATCCAGTCGGCGCCGGCGCGCTCGAGCATCGCGACCTCGTCGCCGAGCTTCGCGAAGTCCGCGCTGAGAATCGATGGCGCGATGCGAACCGCGCTCACGGCGTCTCCACGCCGGCGATCCGGAGCTGTACCGTGGCGCCGGGCAGGATGGTGGCGCCGGGCACCGGCGTCTGGCCGACCACGGTTCCCGCGGGGGCCGTCGACATCGGATCCCACGCCACGACGACGTCCTTGATGCCGAGCTGCGACAGCACCATCCGCGCGCCGCTCACGTCGCGCCCCATGAGGCTCGGCATCTGCGTCGACGCCGCCTCGGCCCCGCGGCTCAGAACCAGCGCGATCGTGCTCGGCACGCTCACCTGCGAGCCCGCCGCGGGGCGGGTGCCGATGACGGTGCCGCGCGGCGCGTTGCTGTTCGCCTCGCCCACGTCGCCGACGTCGAAGCCGTCCTGCTCGAGGCGTACCTGCGCCTCGATCCGCGTCATCCCGGTCACCGTCGGCACGGTCGCCATCCGCTGGCCACCGCTCACGACGAGGGTGATCGTGCTCCCGATCCCCTCGCGCGTTCCGGGCGAGGGCGACTGCTCGAGCACCGTGAGCTTGGGCGCCGAGTTGTTGTACCGCTGCTCGCCGCGCTCCGCCTTGAACCCCGCCTGCGCGAGCCGCTGCTCGGCTTCGTCGTACATCAGACCGGTCACGTTCGGCACCTTCACGTCGCGCGGCACCACGCCGGTGGGGAAGATGACGAAGGCGACGATGAGCCAGGCCAGCGTGAACCCGCTGATCAACGACACGAGATAGATCAGCGACGTCCGTACCTTCGAGCGCCAGCTCATGCGGCGGCCGCTCCGGCGGCGCGGGGGCGGCGGAAGCGCGCGGCGAAGGCGCCGTCCGTCCCGTGGTCCTGAGGCAGTACGCGCAGAAGTCCCTCGTCGAGAACGGTGTCGGGCACGACGCCCGCGGGCGGGGCGTCGAGGGTCCAGCCGGGATGCTCCGTCAGGAAGCTCGCCACCTGCTCGTCGTTCTCCTCGAGCTCGAGGGAGCAGGTGCTGTAGACGAGCAAGCCGCCAGGCCTCACGATCGACGCCGCAGCACGGAGGATGGCACGCTGCAGCGCGGGCAGCACGGCGAAGTCGCTCGCCTTGAGACGCCACCTCGCGTCCGGATGTCGACGGAAGGTGCCGGTGCCGGTGCAGGGAACGTCCACCAGCACGGCGTCCACCTCGCGCAGCGGCGGCTGCGTCGCGTCACCCACGAACGGGATGATGTTCGGGGCATCCAGCCGCGCGACGTTCTCGCGCACGCGCACGAGCCGGTTGGCCGAAGCATCCCCCGCGAGCACGAGGCCGGCGGTGCGCGCGAGCTCGAGCGCCTTGCCGCCTGGTGCGGCACACAGATCGGCGACCGTCGCCCCGGTCGGCACCGACGCGTAGCGGGTCACGAGCGTCGACGCCGGATCCTGCAGATGAAACAGCCCCTGCTTGAAGGCGCCGAGCTCCGTCATGGAGCCGACCCCGCTCAGGAGCACGAGACTGTCGGGGACCAGGGGCGCCTCGCCCGTCTCCACGCCCGCGCTCTCGAACATCGCCTCGAGCTGCTCGCGCACGACATGATAGGGCCGCGCGACGAGCGGCGCCTCGCCGTTGTTGGCGACGAGCAGCCGCCGTGTCGCCGCCTCGCCCCAGCGCGCGAGCCAGCGCGCGACGATCCAGCGCGGGTGCGAGTGCTCGAGCGCGAGGGCATCCACCACGGTCGTCGGCAGGTCGACGCGCAGCGTCGATCTCTCACGATCCAGCCGGCGCAGCACGGCGTTGGCGAGCTTGCTCGCGCCGATGCCGTGACGCCGCTTCACCACCTCCACCGTCTGGCCGATCGCCGCATACGGCGGCACGCTGCCCATGTAGAGCAGCTGATAGGCGCCGAGCCGGAGCAGGTCGATCACGTCGGCGTCGAGCCGTGCGAGGCCGCCGCTCACCCGATCGGCGAGCAGGGCGTCGAGCCAGCTCCGGCGCCGCAGCATCCCGTAGACGAGCTCGCGCGTCCAGCGCCGGTCACGCGGCTCGAGTCGCACGGTGCGGCGCTCGAAGCTCCCATCGAGAAGATCGCCCGCGCGAAGATCGGCGCAAACCTCCGCCGCCGCGGCGCGCGCATCGGTGACGGCGCCGCGCGAGGCCACGGCGGGCCGACCGGGTCCCGTCACCGGCGGCGGGCCTCCGCCCGCGCGTGCGGCGCGTCGTCGGCCGTCAGCGCGTAGGCGGAAGGCTCATGCAGCACCGGCGTCGTCATAGCAGGAAAGATAGTCGCTGGCGGCGCGTTCGGCATTCGGCGCGTCCCAGATCCCCCGAATCACGGCCACGCCATACACCCCGGCGAGCCGGAGCGCCCGACAGTGCGACGACCGAACGCCGCCGATGGCGATGACCGGCACGCGCACCGCGGCGACCAGCGCCTCGACGAATGGCATGCCGACCCCCTCCTCGTCCGGGCGGGCGGCATGGTCGAACACTCGGCCCGCCACCAGCCAGTCGGCGCCGCCGCGCGCCGCCTCCACACCATCCGGCACGCGATGCACACTGGCGCCGATCGCGAGCGTGGGCGCCGCCCTCCGCGCGTCGGCGGCGGTGAGCGAGCGGCTGGTGAGCTGCGCCCCCTTCGCCCGCACCGTCAGCGCGACGTCGACCCGGTCATTGATCACCAACCAGGCGCCGGTGACCAGCTGGGCGGCGGCCAGGACGTCCCCCAATTCCTGTAGTCGTCCGCCGGCAGCCCGACTCGCGCGCAGGTGCAGGGCGCCGCGGGGGCCGAGCGCCCCCATCACCCCGCAGGCGACGTCGACGAAGTCCGGGCGCGCGACGATCTCGTCGGTCGTCACGGCGTGCACCAGCGGTACGGCCGGGGCCGGAGCGGAGGCGCGGGGACTCAGGGGCGGGGAGTCGTGGTTGGGCACGGTCGCCCTACGCGGGAGACCCCGCCGTGGTGTCGAAGCGATCGCCGACTGCCACCCCTCGGCCATTCGCCCAATCCAGCGGGGCGAGCCGGCGCTTGCCGGCGGGCTGCACGAGGGCGATGCGCACCGCGCCGCCCCCGCAGGCCACCAGCATCCCCTCGGCATCGATGGCGATCACGTCGCCGGGCTCGCGGGTGCTCCCGCGCGGGGCGACGCGTCCGCCGAACAGCTTCACCTCGGCGCCGTTGACCCGCCCCCATGCACCGGGGCGCGGATCGTAGGCGCGCACATGCTGCCCGACCTCGTGGGCCGAGCGGGTCCAGTCCACCTGTGCCGTGTCGCGGGTGAGCTTGGGCGCGTAGGTCGCCAGGCTGTCGTCCTGCGGCTGCGGCTTGGCGAGGCCGAGCTCCACCAGCGCGAGCGCTTCGATCAACGCGCCGGCTCCCAGCTCGCTCAAGCGCAGGGCGAGCTCTCCCGCCGTCTCGTCGGCGACGATCGGTGTGCGCGCCTGGAGGAGGATCGGTCCGGCGTCGAGCTGCGGGACCATCTGCATGATGGTGACGCCCGTCTCGCCCAGCCCCTCGCGGATCGCCGCCTGGATCGGCGCCGCACCGCGCAGCGCGGGGAGCAGCGATGCATGGATGTTGAGCGTGCCGAGCCTCGGCAGGTCGATCACCGCCTTCGGCAGGATGTGACCGTACGCGACGACGATGTTGACGTCGAGGGTGAGCGCGCGGAGCTGCGCGAGGAAGTCGTCGCCGCGCGGCTTCTCCGGCTGGAGCACGGCGATGCCTTCGGCTTCCGCCACCACCTTCACCGGTGACGCCTCGAGCCTGGAGCGCGAGCGGCCGACCGGCTTGTCCGGCTGGGTGACGACGCCCACGACGTCGAACCCTTCACCGATCAGCGCACGCAGCGCGGCGGTGGCGAAGTCCGGCGTGCCCCAGAAGAGGACGCGCACCTACAGCTCCTCCTCCGGATGCTCGTGCTCCCCGCGGTCCTCCGGCGTCTCGAGGGCGACGCGGCGGATGTAGCCCGGATATTTCCCCTGCTCGAGCTTCCACTTGGCCAGCGCGGCGGTGCGTTTCAGGACGCTCAGGTAGTCGAGAAAGAGCTTGCCGTCGAGGTGGTCGATCTCGTGCTGGATGCAGCGCGCCAGCAGCTCGCTCGCCTCGATCTCGTACGGCGTCATGTGCTCGTCGAGCGCGCGGACGGTCACCGTCTCCGGCCGCTCGACGTCGGCGTAGATGTCGGGGATGGAGAGACAGCCCTCCTCGCCCTTCGCGCGGCCACTGCGCTCGATGATCTCGGGATTGATCATCACGAAGCGCTCGTCGTCGACCTCGACGATCGCGAGCCGCTCGGTGCGCCCCACCTGCGGCGCAGCCAACCCGATGCCGCGCGCGTGGTGCATCGTGTCGAACATGTCGGCGACGAGGCGATGCAGCTCCTCGGTCATGGCCCTGACCGGCGTGGTGGCCTGCCGGAGGATCGGGTCGCCGAGGACGCGGATGTCGAGAATGCTCACGTCGACCCGCCGCGCTACTTCGTCTGCGGCGCCGCCGTGCTCACGCCGACGATGCGCGCGATGCGCCCCCGCTCGACGACGAGCCGCGACTCGGCGGACTTGATCGTCACCTCGTCCTCGAGCCCGCGCGCCCTGTCTCCCTCGGCCGTCTCCTTGACGTGGATGACCTCACCGACGATGCCGCCGAAGGTGACGACCCGGTCGCCACGCTTGATCTCGCGCAGCGCGTCCTCGTGCTTCCGCTTCTGCTGCTGCTGCGGGCGGATGACGAGGAAGTAGAAGATGCCGAGGATCGCGACGATCTGGATGAGAAACGGCGCCATGGTGCTGCCGGCGCCCCCGCCGAGCTGGAGCGCGAGAATGGCGGCGGAGAAGGCCTGGTGGGTCATACGGGGACCGGAATGGTGCGGGAGTGGTAGCGCCGGAGCCATGCATCGCTCCAGCCGTCGAAGGTGCCGTCGAGCAGCGCCGCGCGCGCCTGGCGCATGAGCGCGACGAGGAAATGTACATTGTGCAGCGAGAGGAGGCGCAGGCCGAGAATCTCGTCCGCCAGGAACAGATGTCGGATGTAGGCGCGCGAGAAGCGGCGGCAGGCCGCACATTCGCAATCCGCGTCGAGTGGGCGCTTGTCGGTTCGGAACTCGGCGCGCTTGATGTTCAGGCGGCCGTCGGCGGTGAACACGGCGCCGTTGCGCCCCATGCGCGTGGGGGCCACGCAGTCGAACAGGTCGACGCCGCGCCGGACGCCCTCCACCAGATCCTCGGGAAAGCCGACGCCCATCAGGTAGCGCGGGCGATCGACGGGGAGCACGTCGTGCACCGCCTCGAGAATGCGGTACATCTCCGGCTTCGGCTCGCCGACGGAGAGCCCGCCGATGCCGAATCCCTTCCAATCCCCCATGTCACGGATGGCGCGCGCCGCCTCGGCGCGCAGCTCGGCGTGAATGCCGCCCTGCACGATGGGGAACAACGCCTGGTCCGCCCGATGTGGTATGGGATCGTCCCGGTTCAACTCGTCGAATGCGCGTGCGCAGCGCGCCAGCCATCGAAGGCTCCGCTCGCTCGCGTCGCGCGCGGCAGCTGCGTCGCTCTGCCCCGGGATCACGTGATCGAACTGCATGATGACGTCGGCGCCGAGGTTGCGCTCGATCCGCATCACGCTCTCGGGGTTGAAGCGGCGGCTGGAGCCGTCGATGTGGCTGCGAAAGTCGACGCCATCTTCGTCCAGTGTACGGAGCCCCTCCAGTGAAAAGACCTGAAATCCCCCCGAGTCGGTGAGGATCGGGCCGTCCCACTGCATGAACTCGTGCAGCCCGCCGAGCTCGCGCACGAGGTCGTCGCCGGGCCGGAGGTGGAGATGATAGGCGTTGGCGAGGATCATCTGCGCGCCCATGTCGCGCAGGTCCTGCGGGTCCAGCGCTTTCACGGTGGCGAGCGTGCCGACCGCCATGAACGCGGGGGACTGCACGGCGCCGTGCGGCGTCTCGAAGCGCGCGGCGCGCGCCGAGCCGGCGGTCGCCTCGACCGCGAAGTCGAAGCTCATACGACGGCCATCGCGTCGCCGTACGAGTAGAAGCGGTAGCGCGCGGCGATCGCCTCGCGATAGGCCCGCATGGTGAGGTCGTACCCCGCGAAGGTGGCGACGAGCATGATCAGCGTGGAGCGGGGCAGATGAAAGTTGGTGACGAGGGCGTCGACGATCTGCGGGCGCGCGGGGGGCCGGAGAAAGATACGCGTCTCGCCCGCGCCGGCGCGCACCGTTCGACCCGGGTCGGCCGCGCTCTCCAGCGTGCGCACGCTCGTCGTGCCGACGGCCCAGACGCGCTTCCCGGCGGCGCGGGTCTCGATCAGCGCCTGCGCGGTGCTGTCGGGCACGACGTAGCGCTCCTCGTGCATCTGGTGATCAGCGGGGTCGTCCGTCTCGACCGGCTTGAAGGTGCCGGCCCCGACGTGGAGCACGACCTCGCCGCGCCGGACCCCGCGCGCGTCCAGCGCGGCGAGCAGCTCCGGGGTGAAGTGCAGGCCCGCGGTTGGGGCGGCGACCGAGCCGGGCTCGCGCGCGTAGACGGTCTGGTAGCGATCGACGTCGGCGGCGTCGTCAGCGCGCTCGATGTACGGGGGCAGGGGGATGTGGCCGTGCGCATCGATCGCCTGCTCGATGCTCTCGAATGGCGCGGCCGCCTGAACGCGCACGATGCGCGTGCGGCGCTCGGTGACCTCGAGGATCTCGACGGTGAACCCGTCGGCAACCTGCACGACGCGTCCCGGCTTGAGCTTCCCGCCGGGCGACACCATGGCCTCGTAGCGGTCGTCGCCGAGGGGCTGGAGGAGAAAGACTTCCGCGGGCGCACCGGAGCCGATGCGGGTGCCGAGCAGCCTGGCCTTCACGACGCGCGACCGGTTGACGACCATGAGGTCGCCGGGCGCGGTGAGCTCAGGGAGGTCGGTGAAGACTCTATGGGAGATGGTTCCGGCCGCGCGGTCGACGACCATCAGCCGGCTCGCGTCGCGCCGCGGAAGCGGCGTCTGGGCGATCAGCTCGGGGGGGAGATGGAAGTCGTAGTCTGCGGTGCGGAGCCCGTTGGCCATGGAGGGATCTTAAACGCTCCAGCGCACCGGGGCTCGGCCTGCTCAACGCGGATCCATCGCGCCGGGGCTCGAACGACAGAACACGGAT
>JABFYH010000073.1 GCA_013361335.1 Gemmatimonadaceae bacterium
CGCCGCCCGACGCGCCGTGCGCGTCACGCCGCGAGCCGCACGACACGCGATCGCTACTTCACGTGATCGATCGCCCAGGTCCAGAAGATCGCGTCCTCGGCGCTCATCCCGCCGCGCGGGGCGAGGCGGGCGTCGGCGTACCCGTACTGCCCGATGTCGACGAGATACTGTGCGCGGCTGACGAGCGTCCCACGACAGACGCGATCGGACGCGGGCGCCGAGCGCTCGGCGGCGTAGCGCGCCGCCAGGTCGCTCAGTACCTCGGACGGCAGGCGATGCGCCTCGCTCGGATACACGAAGGAGAAGAAGATCAGATACGTGTAGAGCAGCGCCCAGCGGTCGCCGAAGCGCTCGGTCAGACGGCCCCATTCCAGCCGATCACCGCGTGAGCGGAGGATGTGCACGATGTCCCCGCCGTCGAAGCGCTCGCGCTCCATGATGAACGCCTTCTGCCAGAGCAGCTCCTCGCACGGAACGATCTTCACCGGCATGCCCAGCACCTGGGTCTCGACGGCGTGGTCGAACCATCCGTCGTCCACGGGGCAGACGCCGTTGCCGGAGTTGAAGACGAGATCCACGAAGTCGTCGTGCTGCCACGCCTTGCCCAGCCAGTGCGGAAAGGTCAGCTCGGTGCGGTAGCCGGCGTCGCGCAGCGCCTCCATCGCCCGGTCCATGTCGCTCCGGCGGAGGAAGAGGTCGAAGTCCTTCGTATTCCGGACGATGCCCGTGTACTCCAGAAAGGCGTGCGACCCGCCCACCAGAAATGGGACGCCGGCATCGCTCAGCACATGGAGGGTGCGCCGGTAGAAGGTGTTCGTGTCCTGCGCGGCTTCGTCGAGCGTCGATTGGCCAGCCATGCGCCTTCGGGTGAGAGTGGTTCCGGCTCTGTTGCAAGAGCCGGACGAGCTCCGCCGACCCGTCGTGGCCCGAATCCTTCAGTAGCGTCGCCGAAACCTCCGCCCGCCACCGATGCCCGACCGCGAGACCATCCGAATCGCCACCGTCGCCGACGTGCACTACGCGAAGACGTCGCAGGGGATGCTCCAGCCCCTGTTCGCGCAGATCAACGAGCGCGCGGACGTGCTCGTGATCGCCGGCGACCTCACCGATTACGGCCTCGCCGACGAGGCACGCGTCCTCGCCCGCGACCTGACGACGAGCGTCACGATCCCGGTCGTCGCCGTCCTGGGGAACCACGACTTCGAGTCCGGGGAGCAGGGCGAGGTGCGGCAGATCCTCACCGATGCCGGCGTGCACATGCTCGACGGCGATTCCATCGAGATCCTCGGCGTCGGCTTCGCGGGGGTGAAGGGCTTTGCCGGCGGGTTCGGGCGAGGCGCACTCGGTCCGTGGGGCGAGCCGGTGATCAAGCAGTTCGTGCAGGAAGCGCTCAACGAGGCGCTCAAGCTCGAGTCCGCGCTCGCGCGGCTCAAGACGCGCCACCGGATCGCGGTGCTGCACTACGCGCCGATCCGCGAGACGGTCGAAGGCGAGCCGGTGGACATCCTCCCCTGGCTCGGCTCCAGCCGGCTGGAGGAGCCGCTCACGCGCTTCGAGGTCAGTGCCGTCGTGCACGGCCACGCCCACAAGGGCGCGCCGGAAGGAAAGACCTCGACGGGCATTCCGGTGTTCAACGTCGCCCTGCAGGTGCTCAAGGCCAGCTATCCGGACCGTCCACCCTACCGCATCATCGAGGTGCCGGCGGAGCGGGCAGTCGTCGAGGAGGCGACGCGACCGCATGGCCGGCGGGCGTCGGACCGCGAGCCGCCGGCCGCCCGGGTGGCCGACGGCGCAGACGCCGCGGCCGGTCGCTGACCGGTCAGCCCTGAGCGTCCTCCGGCGTCCTGCCCGCGAGCACGCAGTCCAGGTACGGTCCGAGTCGGCGGAGGTCGGCGATCAGCTCCCCCTTCCGCTGCGGTGTCATGAGCGCGGCCACGGCATCGGCGATCGACCCGTCCACCACGCGATAGGTCGCGTCGATCTTCACGCAGGTGTCGTTGCCCTCCGGCGCGAAGCGCATCCGCGCGCTGGTCTCGACCGGCGCGCCGCCGACGCTCGTCCAGGCGAGGACGCGGTTGGGGACGTACTTCGTCGTCACCGTGTCCCACTCGATCGTGCCGCCGGCGGGAGTGGAGGCGCACCAGTGCGAGCGGCCATCGCCGTAATCGCGGACCTCGCGCAGGGCGCCGATGAAGAGCGGGAAGTTCTCGAAGTCGCGACAGAAGCCGAAGACCGCTTCCACGGGATGCTGCACGACGAAGGAGAGGGTGACGGCGCCCGCGCGGCGGCGCGTGCCGGCCTGCCGGACCGCTTCGGCGAGCGGACGGTGAGCAGCGGCGCCGATGAGCGCGAGCCCGCCGATGGTGGCAGCGGCACGCACCGGTGTCGACATGCGGCGCCGCGACGCGATCAGCGCCCCGCCCACCAAGCCGAGCAGTAGCGACGGCGCAGTCATGGTGGGCTGGATCACGTTCGGGACGACGGAAGACGAAGTCATGCGCACCTTCGGGGCAAGGTGGGTGCCGGCCGGCGCCGCGGTTCAGAGCCGCGCGGCTGCGTCGCGAGCGCGCTGAAGCGCCTCCGCGGGCGTTTCGCCGACGGCACCGATATGGCCCATCTTGCGGCCGGCGCGGGCACCGCGCTTCCCGTAGAGGAAGAGCCGCGAGCCGGGCACGGTCAGCGCGGCCGCAAAATCCGGGGTGCGGCCGCCGTCCCACAGATCGCCGAACAGATTGACGATGGCCGCCGGCCGGGTAGGCGCCACCGCACCGAGCGGGAGCGCGCACACGCTCCGCACGAGCTGCTCGAACTGGCTCGTCGGGGAGCCGAGCTCGGACGCGTGATACGAGTTGTGCGGCCGTGGCGCGAGCTCGTTGACGAGCAGCCGTCCATCACGCAGCAGGAACATCTCGACGGCGAGAATTCCCTCGAGCTCGAGCTGTTCGGCGATGCCGCGCGCGATGTGCTGCGCCTCGCGGACGACATCGGGTGGGAGCTCACCCGGCAGCACGCTCCACGCGAGAATCTGCCGCTCGTGGTGGTTCACCGCGGGTGGATAGGTGACGACCGCCGATCCACCGGCGCCGCGTGCGACGAGCACCGACAGCTCGAGCTCCAGATCGAGCGCCTGCTCGGCCACCGACTGGCGTTCGCCGAGCTGCGAGAAGGCGAGGTGCGGATCGTCGCCCGCGGCGAGACGAAGCTGGCTGCGGCCGTCGTAGCCACCCTGACAGCTCTTCACGAACAGGGCAGGGCCGATGGCCTTCGCCGCGGCGGCAAGCGCGTCGGCGGTGTCGACGAGCGACCAGGCGCCGAGGGGGAACCCATGGTCGGCCAGCCATCGCTTCTGGCGGCCGCGATGCTGCACGATGCGGAGGACCTCCGGGCCGGGGCGGAGCGGCGCGTGGGCGAGCGCGGCGTCGAGGGCCGCCGGTCCGATCTGCTCGATCTCGAGCGTGACGACGTCGCACGCCCGCGCGAGCTCGGCGGCGCCGGCGGGATCATCGAACGACGCCGCGACGACGCGATCGACGACGGGGCGCGCCGCGCAGTCGGGGTCGGGGTCGAGCACCTGCACGCGGTAGCCCATGCTCCGCGCCGCCAGCGCCGTCATCCGGCCGAGCTGGCCCCCGCCGAGGATGCCGATCGTGGCGGGCGGCAGGATCGGCATCGTCAGCGCCTCCCCCCGGAGAGGTCGGTGTCGGCCATGACCTCCGCGGTGCGCGCGGCGCGCCAGGCGCGCAGCCGCTCGCGCACTTCCGGGTGACGAGCGGCAACGATTGACGCGGCAAGCAACGCGGCGTTCGCGGCGCCGGGCTCGCCGATGGCGAGCGTTCCCACGGGTACGCCCTTGGGCATCTGGACGATGGACAACAGCGCATCGACGCCGTTGAGCATCGTGGCGGGAATCGGCACGCCGAGGACGGGAAGCACCGTCTTGGCGGCCACCATCCCCGGGAGGTGCGCCGCGCCTCCCGCGGCGGCGATGATGACCTCGAGCCCTCGCGCCTCCGCGGTCGTGGCGTACTCGAACATCCAGTCCGGCGTGCGGTGCGCGGAGACGACGCGCACCTCGTGCGGCACGTCGAGCGCGGCGAGCAGCTCCACCGCCTGCGACATCACCTTCAGGTCGCTGCGGCTGCCCATGATGACCCCGATCCAGGGAGCAGGGCCGGACCCGGCGGTGGCGGTTCTCGTGGGCATGCGCGAGCGGACGGGGGTCGGAGGTGGATGGGCGCGAAAGATAGCGCGCGTCGCGCTGCATGGCACGGCGGGTGGCGCCGATACTTCTCGGGAGCGCCATCGTCATATAGCCGGTGCGTGCGCGCACCGGACGTCTTCGTGGGCGACGCCGCCCGCGGACCCGCCTTCTCTCTTCGGTCGCAATGCTCTCGCTCCTCCGCCGGCCTCGTGCCGCAGCCGATCGCACGTTGGTGGTCGCGGCGCTGATCGCCGTCGGCGGTTGCCGCCAGAGCACCGGCCCGGCCGGCACCGAGATCGGGATCGCCGTCGCGCTGAACCCGCAGCGGGCGGGGATGCAGTCGATCTACAACGGCGTCCAGCTCGCGGTCGCGCAGCTGAACGCGAAGCACGCCGTGCGGCTGGGCGCCGCGCACTTCGTGATGGTGAAGGGCGCACCCGACGTGAGCGATCCGGTGCGCATCGCCGACCGCTTCCGTGAAGACTCCCGCGTCGTCGGTGTCGTGGGGCATCCCGAAACCGGCACCACGCTCGACGCGATCAGCGAGTACGCGGACGTGCGGAACGATGGCCGCAATGCGGTCGTGGCGATCTCGCCCACGGGCACCGGGCCCACGCTGAGTGGCGCGAGCCGCTGGCTGTTCCGGGTCTGCCCGAGCGACGTTCAGGCCAGTCGCGCCGTCGCCCGCTACCTGCTCGACTCGCTGCACGCGCGGCGGGCGAGCGTGATCTATCGCAACGACTCCTATGGGAAGGACTGGACGAAGTCGTTCGCGCAGGCCTATCGCGCGGGCAACGGCGTCATCGTGCAGCGCGATCCGTACCTCCAGGGCGCCACGGCGTGGGACGCCTACGCCGGCTATCTGAAGCAGCTCCGGCCCGACGTGCTGCTCTTTCCCGGGAGCCAGGAGGATGCGCTGGACGCGCTGCGGGCGATGCGGAAAGCGGGTGTGACGACGCCACTCATCGGCGGCGATGCGACCTCCGGCCTCGAGGCCAACGCCCAGGAGTTTCCCGACGTGCGCTACACCGCCTTCTTCCTGGCGCGCCGTGCGACGTCGCCCGAGGCGAAGGCGTTCATCTCGGCCTACACGGCGATGTTCAAGGAAGAGCCGGACCAGCGTGCCGCGCTCGCGTACGACGCCGCGATGCTCATCGGCGAGGGCGCGATGCAGGCCGGCGTGGACCGCGCGAAGATTCGCGACTACGTGGAGTCCATCGGTCGCGACCGGCCGGCGATGGCCGGGGCCGCGGGCCCGATCGCCTTCGACGCGAATCACGACGCGCTCAACAAGCCGGTGGTGATCGCGCGGGTGGGCCAATGATCGTGTCCGGAACCATCCGTGCGCGGCTCTGGGCGGGCTTCGGGGTCACGGTGCTGCTCATCCTCGGTGCCGGCATGCTCGCCGGCGCGGCCCTGCAGCGCGCGGGGCGGCGCAGTGAAGCGATCGTCGGCGAGATGCGAGTGGAGCAGGAGAGCGTGCAGCAGGTGGCGAACCGGCTCCTGCAAGAGGTCGCGGCGGGGATGCGCTACCTCAACACCGGGTCCGACGCCGACGGCGCCCGCTACGCCGCCCTTGCCGAGGAGGCGGACGGCCTGCGCCGCAACACCGTGAAGCTGCGCGCCATCTCGACGCCCGAGCGCCAGAAGCTCGACGAGCTGGGCACGCTGCAGGGGACCGTGGAGGTCGGGATCGGCGTCGCGCACGCGTATCGGGCGATCGGCCGGCCCGCGGAGGCGGCGGCCGCGCTGGCGAAGACCTCCAGCGCGCTCGACCAGGTGGATCGGACCGTCGAATCCCTGCGCGCCGAGGGCCAGCGGCGGATGGCGGAACGTCAGAGCGAGGCCGCGCATACCCTGCGCAGGAACGAGAGCCTGCTCGCGACGATGGTGCTGCTCGCGGTGGCGGTCGGCATCCTGTCCAGCCTCACGACGTCGCGCGCCGTCACGCGGCCGCTCGCCGCGCTGACCCGCGACATGGAGGCGATCGGCCGTGGCGACCTGCGGCGGAGCGACGTGCGCCGTCACGCCCACGGCGCGGCGGAGTACGAGGCGCTCGCCTCGGCGTTCGATCAGGCGCGGGAGCGACTCCGCGCCGTGCTGGCGGAGATGCAGCGGCAGTCGGACGACGTCGCCGCGGCGGCGGCGGAGCTGGCGGCGTCGGCGAGCGGAGCGTCCGAGAGCACCCAGCACGTCGCCGCGGCGGTGACGGAGATGGCGCACGGCGCCGGTCAGCAGCTCGACGTGTTGAACGGTGCCGGGGGCGCGGTCGAGCAGCTCGCCGCCTCCGGGCGCACGATCGGGAACGCGCTGGAGGAGAGCCAGGCGCGCGGACGCGAGATCCGCACGTCGGCGAACGTGACCGCCGAGGAGATCGGACACGCGGTGGACAGCCTGCTCGCGGCGCGCGAGGTGTTCGACCGCAGCGTCAAGGAGATCGCCACGCTGCGCGACAGTCTCGCGGTGGTGGACGACTTCGCGACGACGATCTCGGAGATCGCGTCGCAGACGAACCTGCTCGCCCTCAACGCGGCGATCGAAGCCGCGCGCGCGGGAGACGCCGGCCGCGGCTTCGCCGTGGTCGCCGAGGAGGTGCGCAACCTCGCCGAGGAAAGCGGACGCGCCGCCAATCAGGTGACGACGAACGTCGGCCGCATTCGCGAGGGGGTGATGGGGACGTCGCGCGCCGTCGAGGCGGGGACGACGCAGATGAAGGACGTGACGAAGATCGCCGACGCGGCCCGTCAGGCGCTCGCCCAGATCCAGGCGGCGGTGGAACGGGTCGAGCAGGCGTCGGCACGGGTGTCGGAGGCGGTCGCGGGCAACGGCGCGGCGATCCTCCTCGTCGAGCAGGCGATCGCGAAGGCGGGAGACACGGCGCAGAGCCATGCGGCGTCGGCGGAGGAGGTGGCCGCCGCGACCGAGGAGACCTCGGCGTCCGTGGAGGAGCTCGAGTCGACGTCGAACATGCTGAACGAGTCGGCGCGGCGCGCTCGCGAGCGCGTGCTGGAGTTCCGACTGGAGTAGGCGCCCGCCGGTGGGCTATCTTGCGGGCCGCCGCACCCCGCGGCGCCCCGGATCCCCATCCTGCAAACCGACCTGCTCATGCGTCAGCGCCGGCCCGCCCCCAGCCGACTCATCGTCTGCGCTGCCCATGCCGCGATCGTCTCGGCGGCGGGAGCCGCGGCGCTCGGCGCGCAAACGCCGAATGGTGTGCTGGGCGGCATGGTCGTCGCGGCGGAGACCCATGCGCCGCTGGCCGGAGCTCGCGTTGCGCTCGCGAGCCCGCTCCGCGTGGCGACGACGGACGCGCGTGGCGCCTACGTGCTGCGGCGGCTCCCCGCCGGCCGCTACGAGCTGCTCGTCACGGCCATCGGTCGAGCGGCGGCACGCGACACGGTCGTCATCCGCGACGGCGCCGCGACGCGCCATGACGTCGTGCTGAGCGCCGGCTCGCTGCTGTTGTCGAGCGTGATCGTCTCGGCGACGCGCACGCCGACGCTCGCCAGCCAGGTCGCGTCGTCGGTCAACGTGCTCGGCCCGGAGCAGGTCGCGGCCAGCCCGGCGCGCGAGAGCCAGGACCTGCTGCGCGAGATTCCCGGTGTCGAGCTTCCGCGCACGAGCAGCCTCGTCGGAGGCACGGCGCAGATCGTCTCCATTCGCGGCGTGGACGAGGGGCGCACGGCGGTGCTGCTGGACGGCGTGCCGATCAACGACGCGTGGGGCGAGTGGATCGACTGGGGCCGCGCGCCCAAAGGGTCGATCGACCGGGTGGAAGTCGTGGAGGGCGGGACCTCGCACCTGTACGGCAACGGCGCGATCGGCGGGACGATCGCGTTCTATTCGCGCCCCGTCGCACCCGGGACGCTCGAGGCTCAGGTGGAAGGCGGGAGCCGCGGCGCACGCCACGGGTTCGTGTCCGCCGGGGTGCCGATCGCTGGTGCGCTGACCGCCGAGCTGAGTGGCGACTATCAGCAAGGCGGTGGCTATACGCTGCTGGATCCCGCGGTGCGTGGCGCGGTGGACGGTCCCTCTGCCGTCATCCAGCGCAATGCGTCGCTCCGGCTACGCTACGCTCCTGTCGCCGCGTGGTCGGCATTCGTCGCCGGACATCGGTTCGGCGACAGCCGCAGCCTCGGCACACCCCTCTCCTTCCAGTCGCGCGACCAGCGGGACGTGCAGCTCGGCGTCGACCACCAGGCGATCGGCGGGGGCGCGCTGTCGGTGCGCGGCTGGTCCGGACGGCAGGACGAGTTCAACCGCGCCTCGAGCATCCGGGCCGGCCGAGCGGCGGAGGATTCCAGCGTGCTCGCCGACATCCCGAGTCACGACTGGGGAGGGTCCCTCGCCTGGACACGGTCCGGCGTCCTGCATCTGGAGTCGCTCACGCTGGGCGGAGACTACCGGCACTACTCCGGCAACTACGACGAGCGCGATTATAACACGACCTGTCCGGGCGCGAGCTGCGGCACCCTTGCGCGCCGTATCCTGTCGGGGGGCGACCAGGCGCTGAGCGGCGCGTTCCTGCAGGCGATCGCCATGCCCGTCAGCGCGCTGCGGCTGGAGCTCGGCCTGCGCGCGGATCGTTGGGTCGATGCGAATGGCCGGGCCGTCGATGCGTCGGGCACCACGCGCTATCCGGACAGCGCGCGGAGCCGGTTGTCGCCGCGCGTCGGGGTACGCTACCAGGTGGCGAGCGGCCTCGCCCTGCGTGGCGCGTACTACGAAGCGTTCCGCGCGCCGAACCTCGCGGAGCTCTACCGCAAACAGATCAACGCGACGGCATCGCAGATCACCTTGCCGAACCCGTATCTCATCGCCGAGTCGGCGCGCGGCCGTGAGATCGGGTTCGACTGGCAGCCGCGCGACTGGGCGCAGGTCAAGGGCACCTGGTACGTCGCCGACTATCGCGACTTCAACGTGCCGGTCACGCTCACCGCCGCGCAGCGCACCCCCGAGTGCGGTGCTGCCGCGACGTGCCGTCAGCGGCTGAACGTCAGCCGTTCACGGAGCAGGGGCGGGGAAGGCTACGTAGCACTGTACCCGATACCGGCGCTCTTCATCAGCGGCGCGGTGAACTACGATGACGCGCGCGTCGTCGCGGGGCCGGCGGGGACGATTCCCGGTGCACCGATCAATCGGGTGCCCTCGCCCAAGCAGACGATCCGGGCCACCTGGACCTCAGCGGCGCTCGGCGACCTGACCGCCATGTGGCGGCACGAGGGGCAGACGACGACGCTTCAGGGGCTGCCCCTCGAGCCGTTCACCGTGGTGGATGCCAGCCTCCGACGCGAGCTCGCGCCGGGACTGCGCGGCCTCGTTGCCGTGGAGAACATCGGCGACACGCGATACCAGGTGAACGTCGCGGGCACCGGCGCAGCCGCGATCTTCTCGTACGGGATGCCGCGCACGATCCGCGTCGGCGTCGAGGTCCATCGCGACTGAGCGCGGCATCGCCCCGATGGAAAGCGCGCCGCCAGAGACGAAGCTGGCGGCGCGCTCATGAAACTCTCGGTCACAGCTCCCCAGGTAGGACTTGAACCTACGACCCTCCGATTAACAGTCGGATGCTCTGACCAACTGAGCTACTGGGGAATGGTCTGATACAGACCATAAAATTTACCCCGCCCCAGGGCGAAGTCAACCGGATTGCGCCGTCTACGACGCACGCGCGCGCGTGCGCGGCGACGCGGTCGCGATCGACGGCTTGCCGGTGTGGGCGGCGCGGCGCTCACCCGATGGTTTGTTCCAGTCCGGGAGCACCGTCCGCAGCCACTCGCCCGTATGGGAGCCCTGCGTCGCGGCAACCTCCTCTGGGCGGCCCATCGCCACCACGCGTCCGCCACCGGCGCCGGCCTCGGGGCCCAGATCGATCACCCAGTCCGCGAGCTTGATGACGTCGAGGTTGTGCTCGATCAGGACGAGCGTATGTCCGGCGTCGACCAGCCGGTCGAACACCACGGCGAGCTTCCGAATGTCCTCGGGGTGAAGCCCGGTCGTCGGCTCGTCCATGATGTAGAGCTTCCGCCCCGACTTCCGCGCGCCGAGCGCGAGCTCGCGCGCCACCTTGAGCCGCTGGGCCTCGCCTCCGGACAGGGTCGTCGCGGGCTGACCGAGCCGCAGGTAGCCGAGCCCCACCTGCTGCAGCTGCCAGAGCGCCTGGCCGAGCTTCTCCTCGTAGGGGAAGAAGCGGATCGCCTCGTCCACGGTCATCTGCAGGACGTCCGTGATGCTCTTGCCGAAGTACTTCACCTCGAGCACGTCCGGCTTGAAGCGGCGGCCGGCGCAGTCGTCGCAGGGCACGAAGACGTCCGCCATGAACACCATCTCGACCTCGAGATAGCCCGCGCCCTCGCAGGTCTCGCAGCGGCCCCCCGCGACGTTGAAGCTGAAGGTGCCGGCGGTGTAGCCGCGCTGCCGCGCCGTGGGCAGCGACGCGAAGATGCGACGGATCTCGTCGAACGCCTTGACGTACGTCACCGGGTTCGAGCGCGGCGACTTGCCGATCGGGCTCTGGTCGACGAGCACGACGTCGTCGAGCGCCTCGTAGCCGGTGAGCGTATCGAAGGCGCCGACCCGCTCGCCGAGATGCTGCTTGGCCGAGTGCTCGCCGGTGAGCTTCGTCTCGAGAGCGCGCATCAGCACGTCGTGGATGAGCGTGCTCTTGCCGCTCCCCGACACGCCGGTGACGGCGGTGACGGCGCCGATGGGGAAGCGGACGTCGACGCCGGTCAGGTTGTGCTCGCGCGCGCCCGTCAGGGTGAGCCACTGCGGTCCGAGCCGCCGCCGTGCCGCGGGCACGGGGATCTCGCGCTCGCCGGTGAGATACTTGCCGGTGAGCGGGCTCTCGCGCAGCCGCGACATCGGTCCCGCGAAGACCAGGGCGCCCCCCTTCTCGCCACTCTGCGGGCCGAGCTCCACCATGTAGTCGGCGGCGCGGATCGCGTCGAGATCGTGCTCGACGACGAGCACGGTGTTGCCGCCGTCGCGCAGGCGGAGCAACAGCCGCAGCAGGCGATCCATGTCGCGCGAGTGCAGCCCGATGGAGGGCTCGTCGAGGACATAGAGGGTGTCGACCAGACGCGAGCCGAGCGAGTTGGCGAGCCCGATGCGCTGCGCTTCACCGCCCGAGAGCGTGCGCGTACCGCGATTGAGCGAGAGGTAGTTGAGCCCGACGTCGCAGAGGAACTGGACGCGGTCCTGCGCCTCCTTGAGGATGTGCGCGGCGATCTCCCGCTCCATCGGCGAGAGCTGGAGCGCCGACAGCCACTCGGTGAGCGCGCCGATCGGGAGGTCGCTGACGTCGGCGATGTGCCGGCCGGCGACCTTCACCTGCAGCGCTTCGGGCTTGAGCTTCGTGCCGTGGCAGGTGGGACACTCCTGGGCCGTCTGATACTGCCGCAGGAAGACGCGGACGTACTGCTTGTAGCGCTTCTCCTCGAGATCGCGCAGGAAGGGAAAGATCCCCTTGTAGCCCCGGCCGGTCGCATGGAGCAGCCGCTCTCGTTGCGCCGCCGGCAGCGCCTGCCATGGCACGTCCATCCTGATCCCCTCCTTCTTCGCGAACTCGGAGAGGGCGCGGCGCTTGTTCTCGTAGCGCGGCTTCGTCCACGGATCGATCGCGCCGTCGCGGAGCGTGCGGTCCGGGTACGGCACGACGAGGGCCTCGTCGTACTCCAGGATGGCGCCGAAGCCGTTGCACTGCGGGCAGGCGCCGCGCGGCGAGTTGAAGGAGAAGAGCTGCGGCGAGGGCGCGGGCATCGTCGTGCCGTCGTTCGGGCACTCGAAACGCTCGGTGAACCGCAGCCGCGTGACGCGCTGGCCGTCGAAGGGCGAGACGATCGGCTCGGGGAAGAGCACGGCCGCGTCGCCGTCGCCCTCGCGGAAGGCGGTGGCCACCGCGTCGGCGAGCCGGCTGCGGGCCTCGTCGCCCACGACGAGGCGGTCGACGATCAGGAGCAGCTCCTTCGCCAACGTCACGTCGACGTTCGCCGTGAGCAGCTCGTCGAGATGCATGATCGTGCCGTCCACGCTGACGCGTACGAAGCCCTGGGCCCGCAGGTTCTCGACGATGACCTCGTGGGTCACCTCGGCCGAGCGCTGCACCGGCGCGGCGACGTAGAAGCGCAGGCCGGCGGGGAGGGCGAGCACGGTGTCGCTCACCGACTGGACGGTGTCCGGCCGCAGCTCGCGTCCGCATTGCGGGCAGATCGTGTGGCCCACCCGCGCCCAGAGCAGACGCAGGTAGTCGTAGATCTCGGTGGCCGTTCCGACCGTGGAGCGCGAGGTCTTGGTGGGGTTCCGCTGCTCGATCGCGACGGCGGGCGACAGGCCGTCGATGAGATCGACGTCGGGCTTCTCCATCCGCTCGAGGAACTGGCGCGCGTACGCGCTCAGCGACTCGACGTATCGCCGCTGCCCCTCGGCGTAGATCGTGTCGAAGGCGAGCGACGACTTCCCCGACCCCGACGGCCCGGTGATGACCGTGAAGCTCCGGCGGGGGATCTCGAGGTCGAAGCCCTTCAGGTTGTGCTGCCGCGCGCCGCGGACGATGAGCTTGTCTTTCATCACAGCCGTCAGACGGTCAGACAGTCAGACGGTCGGACCGTACGCGCCCGACCGTCCCATGCATCATCAAATCTAGCCGTTCGGCGCCCGAATAAATACCGCAAACGAACCGAGCCCTGCTTCCCGGAGGAGAGCAGGGCTCGGTGGTGCGTCGTCCCGCGAACCTTACAGAGTGGTGCGGTTGCGCGTGGTGAGGCGATAGATCCAGAGCAGCAGCATGGCGCCGACGACGGCGAGCACGATGCTCCAGAGGGAGAAGCCGTTCAGCCCCGAGCCGGTGATGGTGTTGCCGAGGAACCCGCCGATGAACGCGCCGACGATGCCGATGATCATGGTGACGATGATGCCACCGGGATCCTTCCCGGGCATGAGCGCCTTGGCAATCGCACCAGCGATGAGTCCGAGCACGATCCAAGCAATGATACTCATAGCACTGCCTCCAAAGGTGGAAGTGGACGACGCCCGCCCTAACGCAACGGGCGTACCAGATACGGCCGAGGGCGGCACTCAGCCGGGCTGAGCCGCTGATCTGCGTCATGGAGCCGCCGGTTAGAATTCGGGTCCATGGCCGCTACCCTCTCTCCTCACGCCAGCGACGAGGATCTCGCCGGCAAGCGCTACGACCGCCGGCTCATGCGGCGGCTCGTCGTCTACGTGCGCCCCTACAAGCGGCTCGTCGCCGGCGCGCTCGCGCTCCTGATGACGGAAGGATTGCTTCAGCTCGTCGGTCCGGTGCTGACGCAGCGCGTGATCGACGTCGCGGTGCCGGCGCGCGACGGGCGCATGGCGCTCCAGGCGGCGGCGTTGTACGCCGGCTCGCTCGTCCTCGCCTTCGGCTGCTCGTACGGCGAGACGATGCTGACTGCCCTGCTCGGCCAGCGGATCATGCGCGACCTGCGCCAGCAGCTGTTCGAGCATGTGCAGCGACTCTCGATCGCGTTCTACGATCGGACGCCGGTGGGTCGGCTCGTCACGCGCGTGACGAGCGACGTGGAATCGCTCAACGAGCTGTTCACGGCGGGCGTGGTGGCCGGCCTCGGCGACCTCTTCACGCTGCTGGCGATCGCCGTGATGATGGTGACGACCGACTGGCGGCTCGCGCTCGCGGCGTTCGCCGTGATTCCGCTGGTCTATCTGACCTCGCACCTGTTCCAGTCGCGCGTGCGCGTCGCCTACCGCGACATCCGCACGCGGCTCGCCCGCATCAATGCCTATCTCCAGGAGCACCTCACCGGGATGCGGGTGGTGCAGCTCTTCGGGCGAGAGTCGGGAGAGGTGGAGCGATTCGGCGTGTTGAACAAGGGGCATCTCGACGCGAACCTCCGCTCGATCACGATCTACGCCCTGTACTTCCCGGCGATCGAGTTCCTGACCTCCGTTGCCCTCGCGGTGCTGCTCGTGGCGGGGGCGCAGCGCGTCGGCGCGCACACCCTCTCGGTCGGCGTGGTGGCGGCATTCCTTCAGCTGCTGCGCCGGTTCTATCAGCCCCTCCAGGATCTCGCCGACAAGTTCAACACGCTCCAGCAGGCGATGGCGGCGTCCGAGCGGATCTTCCTGCTGCTGGATACCGAGCCAACCGCCGACGTCGGGGCGGCGGCCGGTCGGGGTCCGCGCCTCACAGCCGGTGCGCCGGTGACGATCGCCTTCGAGGACGTCTCCTTCCACTACGGCGGGTCCCAGAGCGCGCCGCGGTGGGTGTTGCGCGACGTGTCCTTCGTGGCGCGGCCGGGTGAGACGGTGGCGCTGGTGGGCCACACCGGCGCCGGCAAGACGACGATCGTCAACCTGCTCCTGCGCTTCTACGAGCCGCAGCGGGGACGGATCACGGCGAACGGGATCGACATCCGCGAGCTGGCGCTCGACGAGTGGCGCCGGCTGATCGGGTACGTGCAGCAGGACATCTTCCTCTTCGCCGCCGACGTGCGGACGAACATCAGGCTCGACGCGCCGGCGGACGACGCCGCGGTGCTGGCGGCCGCGGCGCGCGTCGGCGCCGATCGGGTGATCGCCCGGTTGCCGTCGGGGTTGGACCAGGTGCTGGGGGAGCGCGGGTCGTCGGTGAGCGTGGGGGAGCGGCAGCTCCTGTCGTTCGCCCGCGCCCTGGCGGCGAATCCGTCGGTGCTGGTGCTCGATGAGGCGACGAGCGCCGTCGACAGTGAGGCGGAGGCAGAGATCCAGTCCGGTGTACGGACGCTGATGGAGGGAAGGACGACGATCGCCATCGCGCACCGGCTGAGCACCATCGTGGCGGCGGAGGAGATTCTCGTCCTGCATCATGGCGAGGTGCGCGAGCGCGGGACGCACGCCGAGCTTCGTGCGCGAGGCGGGTTGTACGAGCGGCTGTACCGCCTGCAGGCGGGCGAAGGTCCGGCGCCCGAACGGCCTCGTTCCGCGCTTGCCAGCCTTCCGGGCGCCGGGTAGCTTCCGCCCTTCGGGTCCAAGGAGCTTCCGGCGCGAGGCCGTCCGTGCCGTACGTGCCGTATTCCGACCGCGCTTCGCCCCGCCATGCCCGTCCTGCAGCTGAACGATCAGCAGTTCCCGCTTCAGGCGGGCACGACTCGCGTCGGTTCAGGCGGGGAAGCGGACGTCCCGCTTCCCGCTGACCCGGGGCTGGGCATTCAGGCGATCATCGACCGCGCGGGGCAGGGCCCGATGACCATCCGCCGGGCGGGCCCCTCGGCGAGCGTTCGGGTGAATGGCGTGCTCCTGGGAGCGGAGCCCACCCCGCTGATGCACGGCGACAAGGTGGAGATCGGTGGGGTCGAGCTCCGGTTCGCCGACGACGCGAAGGGCGGGGCCACCCAGTTCGTGAGCGCCAGCGAGATCGCGGCGCTGGCCGGCTCGAAGCGCGCCGGCGCGGCGCGGCCGACGGCGGCGTCGGGTGGCCGGGTCGTTTCGCTCGTAGACGGAAAGGAGTACACGGTGCCGTCGCGCGGCCTGGTCTTCGGGCGCGATGCGTCGTGCGACGTGGTGGTGGCGGAGAACGAGGTGTCGCGCCGCCACGCCGAGATCGCCGCCGGCGACCAGGGTTACGTCGTGCGCGACATCAGCGCGAACGGGGTCTTCGTGAACGGGGAGCGGGTCAAGGGCTCGCAATCCCTCGTGCGGTCGGACGTGCTGCGGATCGGCAAGGAGGAGTTCCGCTTCTACGCGGATCTGCTGGCGACCGCTCCGGCGCCGGCCGCGCAGCCTGATGGTGCGGCGGCCGCTGCGCCGCCGGCTCCCGCGGCACCGATCGCCGCGGCGCCCGCCGCGCCCTCTCGGCCGTCGGAGGCGGAGCGGCTGGCGATGATGTCCGCGCCGACCCCGCTCGCGCAGCCGGCGTACGAGGATCCCCGTCCGGTGCTCGCCCGGCTCGAGACGCTCAACGCGGGACCGACGCGGGGCGCCACCTTCGTGCTGCGCACGCCGCTCGCCCACGTGGGTCGCGGGGCGCACAACGACGTGCGACTCGCCGACGAGAGCGTGAGCGAGACCCACGCGAAGCTGCAGCGGCGCGAGGATGGCTGGTACGTGGTGGACATGGAGTCGACCAATGGCACCTACGTGGCCGGCACGCGCATCCGCGGCGAACGGCGGCTGGACGGCTCGCCGGACATCCGGTTCGGCGGCATAAAGATGCGCTTCACGTCGACGGACGCGGCGAGCGCACCACCGCCCGCGGCCGAGCCCAGGGGCACGCGCGCGATCGCGTCGGTGGAACGGCCGAAGCGTGCGGCCGCGGCACCGGAGCGGCCAGCGCCCGCGGCGCCGAGCGGTGGTCGCTCCGCCCTCCTGTGGCTCGTCCTGCTCGCGGTGATCGCGGTGGTCGGCTTCTTCCTGCTGCAGGGTCGCGCGTGAAGCTCATCCACGCGGCGCGCACGGACGTCGGGATGATCCGGTCCGGCAACGAGGACAACTTCACCGTCGACGCCTCCCCCTCCCGTGGCATCTTCATCGTCGCCGACGGGATGGGCGGTCACGCCGCCGGCGAGGTCGCGAGCGAGATGGCGGTGCAGATCGTCCAGCGCGAGCTGGCCGGAGTGAAGAGCCTGGACAACGACGACGTGGTGAAGCTCGTGTCGGCCGCGCTGAAGCGGGCCAACCGCGCCATCCACGACCGCACGCTGACCGAGGTCGACAAGCAGGGGATGGGCACCACCGCCTCGGTGCTGCTGCTGTCGGGCGGCCGCTACCTCATCGGCCAGGTGGGCGATTCGCGGGTCTACCTGCTGCGCGACGGCAGCTTCGCGCAGCTCACCAAGGACCACTCCTACGTCCAGGAGCAGGTCGACGCCGGGTTCCTCACCCCCGAACAGGCGCGCTACCATCCGTACAGCAACGTGATCACCCGCTGCGTCGGCGCGGGGCAGGACGTGGAGCCGGACATCTACCGCGGCGAGGTGCGGGCTGGGGACATCTACCTCGTGGCGAGCGACGGGCTCACGGGAATGGTCGACGATCGTCGACTCGCGCAGCTGCTGGCCTCCCGCGCCGAGCCGGACCGCAAGGTGCAGGCGCTGATCTCCGAGGCGAACGGGCGCGGTGGCCTGGACAACATCACGGCGATCATCGTGCAGGTGCTGGAGACGGATCCGGCGTCGGGCGACCCGAACCTCACCACGGAGTCGCGGTCGGTTGGCTGACCCGGTGGACGACACCGTCGGAGCGCTGGCCCAGCTGTATCTCGGCAACATTCTGTATGCGATCGAGCTGGCGGCCACCTCGTTGGAGCACGAGGGCAAGCCGGACCACGCCGCGTACTACCGCGGCATCGCGCGCAAGCTGGCCGAGGCGCACGGCCGCGAGAAGGCGGCGGACGGCTGACTGCCGCTCAGCTCAACACGCTGCCACGTGCCAACCGCTCGCGCACCTCGCTCGCCGGCGACGTGGCGAGCTGCACGAGCTGATCGCGGCGCACCGTGAGCCGCCGGCAGGCGAACACCCGCAGCCACCGCGCGCTGCCGTACAGCTCCTCGGAGAGCTTCGGCAGGTTGACCGCCCCCTCCCACCCCGCCTCCGTGAGCCGTCGGACACCGCCGTCCCGGCGGAGCACGGGGATGTCGAGGCCGAGCATCCGCGTCTTCGTGGGGTAGTCGAGCAGCACTTCGCCGGGGCCGAGGCCGAGCTCGCGCGCGAGCTGGTCCTCCACGGCGACGACGAGCGCGCGATCGTCGGCGATCCACTCGCCGCCGTCGGCGGGGAGCTCGGCCGCGGGACACTCGAAGACGCGCTTGTAGAGCCGCCGCTCGCGCAGCGCCGACAGGAGCGCGCTCGGAGCGCGCTGACCGAGCTCGTGGAGCAGCCCTTCGTCGGTGAATGCGGCGAGCGTCTCGGCGCTCAGCGAGCCGGCGCGCAGCGCGCCGTCGACGAGCCGCTTGTACATCGCCGTCGCGCTGCGCACGGCGTGGTGCCAGTACACGTTGCGGTACATCTGATACTTGGCGAACAGCAACGACTCGAGCGCGGAGAGCCCTTTTTCATAGATGCCGACGGTGGGGGCGCCACGTTCGGGCTCGGTGAGGACGACGAGGGAGTTGAGCAGCCGGTCCACGTCGATGTCGCCGTAGTTCACGCCGCACATGAACGCGTCGCGCTTGAGGTACTCGATCTTGTCGAGGTCGAGGGAGCCGGAGATGAGCCCCTGCAGCGGGCTGTCGCTCTCGCCGCGGATGAGCGCCATGATGCGGGCGGGGGCGTCGGCGCCCAGCTCGGCGCGCAGGACGTCGGCGACGGCGCCGGTGGTCACGAGGGGCCGCGCCACCTCCTCGTGATGAAGCGCGCCGATCTCCTCGAGCGCGTGCGAGTAGGGATAGTGGCCGATGTCGTGGAGCAGGGCGGCACAGCGCACGAGCGCCGCCGCGTCGCGGTGCGGCGCGCTCGCCCCGCCTCGCTCCGCGAACATCGTCAGCGCGCGGCCCGCGAGGTGATACGCGCCGAGCGCGTGCTCGAAACGGGTGTGGCTGGCGCCAGGATACACGAGATAGGCGAGCCCGAGCTGGCGCACATAGCGCAGCCGCTGAAACGCCGCCGTGTCCACCAGGCGCAACGCCACCGGGTCGACGCGGATGTTGTTCCAGAGCGGGTCCCTGATGATCTCGAGCTTCATCGTCAACCGTGAACCGTGAACCGTAGAGGCGATTGGAGGCATGAGGGGCACATCGGACGCCGTCCGATGTGCCCCTCGTCGTCACGGATCACCGTTCACCGTTCACCGTAAACCGTTCACCCCTGCGGTCCCGCGTCCCGAATCCTGGCCGCGACGCTGCCGAACTTCTCGAAGTTCCTCCGGAACATCTCGGCGAGCTTCTTCGCCTGCGCATCGTAGGCGGCACCGTCGGTCCAGGTCCCGCGCGGGTCGAGGATCTCGGTCGGAACGTTCGGCACCGCCTGCGGGACCGCCAGGCCGAACACCGGGTCGGTGCGCGTCTTCGTGGCGTCGAGCGTGCCGGCGAGCAGGGCGTGGACCATGGAGCGCGTGTGGGCGAGCTTCATCCGCTTGCCGACGCCGTAGGCGCCGCCGCTCCAGCCGGTGTTCACGAGCCACACCTGCGAGCGATGCTGGTCGATCAGCTCGCCGAGCAGCTCCGCGTACCTGGTCGGGTGCCACACGAGGAACACGCCGCCGAAGCACGAGGAGAAGGTCGCCTGCGGCTCGGTGACGCCGCGTTCCGTGCCCGCGACCTTGGCCGTGTACCCCGAGAGGAAGTAGTACATGGCCTGCTCGCGCGACAGCTTCGCCACCGGCGGCAGCACGCCGAAGGCGTCCGCGGTGAGGAAGACGATGTTCCTCGGGTGCCCCCCGCGGCCGTTGGCCACGTGGTTCGGGATGTAGTGCAGCGGATACGACGCGCGGGTGTTCTCCGTGATGCTCTGGTCCTCGAAGCGCACGGTGCGCTTGAGCGGATCGAGCACGACGTTCTCGAGGATCGTCCCGAACATCTGGGTGGTGCGATAGATGTCCGGCTCGCCCTCCGCCGACAGGTTGATGACCTTGGCGTAGCAGCCGCCCTCGTAGTTGAACACTCCCTCGGGGGACCAGCCATGCTCGTCGTCGCCGATGAGGGCGCGCTGCGGGTCGGCGCTGAGGGTCGTCTTGCCCGTGCCCGACAGCCCGAAGAAGAGTGCCGTGTCCCCCGCCGGCCCGATGTTGGCCGAGCAGTGCATGGACAACACGCCCTGCTTGGGCATGTAGTAGTTCATCACCGTGAACATCGACTTCTTCAGCTCACCCGCGTAGCGCGTCCCTCCGATGAGAATGGTGCGCTCGGCGAGGTTGAGGATGATGAAGGTGCCGGTGCGCGTGCCGTGCCGCGCCGGATCCGCCTGGAACTCCGGCGCGTGGAGGACGGTGAAGTTCGGCGTGAAGGTCGGCAGCTCGCTCGCCTGCGGCCGGATGAACATGTTCCGCACGAACGCCATGTGCCACGCGTTCGGCGACACGTAGCGGACGGAGAGGCGGTACTTCGGGTCGGCGCCGCAGTAGAGGTCCTGGACGAACAGCTCCTCGCGGCCGTCGAGGTACTGCTGCACGTCGGCGCGCAGCGTCTCGAAGTGCGCCTGGCTGATCGGCTGGTTCACCTTGCCCCAGTCGACGTCCCGCTCGGTGCTCGGATCGCGCACGACGAACTTGTCGTTCGGCGAGCGGCCGGTGTGCGGCGCCGTGACGGAGCAGAAGGGACCCATGTCGGCCAGCTGGCCCTCGCCGCGGCGGATCGCATGCTGGATGAGCACCGGCGCCACGAGGTTCCAGTGCACCTCACCCGACGGGGTGAGGCCCTGCGCCTCGAGGGTGCCCTGCAGTCCGGTATCGTCCCGCGGTGTGGTCTGTGTCGCCATCGCTGTCAGCCCTCGCAGATGAAGACGCGCCGCGCGTGCGCGGGCGCGCTAGAGTTTCGAGAAAACGGTGGGCGTGCCACCCGCGGCCGCGAACGCCGGCTCGACGGCCTGGCTCCGCTCCTGAGCATCTACGACGGCCACCGCCGCCATGTTGACGATGTCCTGGACGTCGGCCCCACGCTCCAGCACGTGCACCGGACGCCGCATGCCGACGAGAATGGGCCCGATGGCCGTGGCCCCACCCAGGTGATGCAGCAACTTGTATGCGATGTTCCCCGCGCCCAGGTTGGGAAAGATGAGCACGTTGGCCTGCTCCTTCAACGCGTTGAAGGGGTAGTCGCGTCGCAGGATCTCCGGATCGAGCGCGGTGTCGGCCTGCATCTCGCCGTCCACGATCAGGGTCGGATCGCGCTCCTTCAGGAGCTGTGTCGCGCGCGCCATCTTCTCGGCGTCCGGATGCTTGACCGACCCGAAGTTCGAGAAGGAGAGCATGGCGATGCGCGGCACGATGCCGAGCGTGCGCGTGATGCGGCTGGCCGCGTAGGCGATCTGCGCCACCTGCTCCGCGGTCGGATTGATGTTGACGGTGGTGTCGGCGCAGAAGACCACGTGGCGCTCGGTGACGAGCATGTACATGCCGCTCACCAGCCGCGCGCTCGGATGCGAGCCGATGACCTGCAGCGCCGGCCGGATCGTCTCGGGATAGTGCATGGTGACGCCGGAGAGCAGCGCGTCGGCGTCCCCGCGGGCCACCATGCACGAGCCGAAGTAGTTGCCGTTGAACAGCTGCCGGCGCGCCTCGTCGAGCGAGAGCCCCTTCCGCTGGCGGAGCTGCCACATGTAGTGCGCGTAGTCCTCGCGGCGCTCGGAGGTCGCCGGGTCGTCGATCACGATGTCCGCGAGGGGAATGCGATGTTGCGCCGCGAGCTGCTCGATGCGCTCGCGGTTCCCGAGCAGCACCGGGTGCGCGATGCCGTCGTCCACGAGGATGGACGCGGCGCGCATGATCTTCGGCTCCTCGCCCTCGGGGAAGACGATGCGCTTGGGCGCGCGCTGGGCGCGGTTGATGAGCCCGCGCATGATGCCGCGGGCGCGGCCGAGCCGCGCCTCCAGCCGGTCGCGATAACCCTCGAGGTCGATGAACTCGCGCGCGACACCGCTCGCCACGGCGGCCCACGCCACCGCCGGCGCGACCCAGAGCAGGACGCGCGGATCGAAGGGGAAGGGAATGAGGTACTCCGGCCCGAAGTGCACGTTGCGCAGGCCGTACAGCGCCGCGACGGAATCGGGGACGTCCTGCTTGGCCAGCGACGCCAGGGCGCGCGTCGCGGCCATCTTCATCTCCTCGTTGATCTCCGTGGCGCGCACGTCGAGCGCGCCGCGGAAGATGAAAGGAAAGCCGAGGACGTTGTTGACCTGGTTGGGATAGTCGCTGCGTCCGGTGGCGATGATGGCGTCGTCGCGCACGGCACGCACCTCGTCCGGCAGGATCTCCGGGACGGGATTGGCGAGCGCGAAGATGATCGGTCGAGGCCCCATCTGCGCGACCATCTCGCGCGTCACGGCGCCCGCCGCCGAGAGCCCCACGAAGACGTCGGCGCCGACCAGCGCATCGCCGATCGTGCGCGCCTTCGTCTTGCGGACGAAGCGCGCCTTGTAGGCGTCCATGTCGCCTTCGGTGCGCCCTTCGTAGATGACGCCGGCGCGGTCGCACATGAGAATGTGCTCCCGCTTCACCCCGAGTCGCACGTAATGCTCCGCCGTGCTGATCGCCGCGGCGCCGGCGCCCGAGAAGACGACGTGGACGGTCGCGATGTCCTTGCCGGCGATCTCCAGGGCGTTGAGCAGGGCCGCGCCCGAGATGATCGCCGTACCATGCTGGTCGTCGTGAAAGACCGGGATCCCCATCGTCTTGCGAAGGGTCTCTTCGATGTAGAAGCACTCCGGCGCCTTGATGTCCTCGAGATTGATCCCGCCCACCGTCGGCTCGAGGAGCTGGCAGAACCTGATCACGTCGTCGGGATTCTCGGAGCCGACCTCGAGGTCGAACACGTCGAGATCCGCGAACTGCTTGAACAGATTACCCTTGCCTTCCATCACCGGCTTGCCGGCCAGCGCCCCGATGTTGCCGAGCCCCAGCACCGCGGTGCCGTTCGTGACGACGGCGACGAGGTTTCCCTTCGCAGTATACCGGTAGACGTCCTCGGGATTGTCCTTGATCGCGAGGCAGGGCTCGGCGACGCCCGGGGAGTAGGCGAGCGCGAGGTCCCGCTGGTTGTTGAGCGGCTTCGTGGGGACCACGGCGATCTTGCCGGGTCGTCCACGCGCGTGATAGTCGAGGGCGTCGTCGCGTTTGGTCATGGGCAGACCAGTAAGGTAGCCGCCCGACGCGAGGCCGTGGGAGGGCTGTAGCTCCCGCGCTACAGCCCTGCGGTCATGCCGACCGCCCGCCTATCCCCTTCGCTGGAGCAGCCGAGCCGGCCACGCGAGCAGGGCGAGCGCCGCCGAACAGGCAATGATGGCCGGCCCGGAGGGGAGATCGAAGGGCACCGACAACGAGAAGCCCACGCAGGCGGCCAGCAGCGCGCTGCCCACTGCCACCGTGAAGATCCCCGCCATGCTGCGGGCCAGCAGCAGTCCCGTCACGGCCGGGAGCACGAGAAAGTTGAACACGAGGATCACCCCGGCGAACTGCATCGCGAAGGCGATCACCAGCCCGAGCGTGAAGTAGAGGAACAGGTTCCAGAACGTCACGCGATAGCCCATCGTGCGGGCCATCTCGCGGTCGAACGAGACGAACAGGAACTCCTTGTAGAACAGGATGTGCACGAGCAGCACGGGGATGGACACGGCCAGCAGGACGAGCGTGTCCGCGCGCGTGATGCCGAGGATGTTCCCCTGCAGGAAGATGTCGTGCGCCTCGCCGGACTTGGCCTTCGCGATCAGCAGCACGCCGGCGGCGGCGGCCGCGGCGTAGGTGACGCCGATGGTGGCATCGGGCGGCACGCCGGCGCGCGATCCGCCGCCGAGCCCGAAGAACATCGCGCCGGCCAGCCCGAAGGCGAGCGCGAACGCGGTAGGATGGCCGGTGAGCCCCGACGTCACACCCATCCCGCCGAGGAACAGAGCGAGCGCGATCCCCGCCGAGGACAGCTGGGCGATGGCGGCGCCGACGAACACGATGCGGCGCAGCACGACGTACACGCCGAGCACCGAGCAGGCGACGGCGATGACGAGGGCGCCGTACAGCGCCTCCCGGAACAGCAGGACGGTATCAAGCATGGCGGTGCACCCCGATGCCGTTGCCCTGGCGCCGCGCGACGACGATGCGGTGGCCCTCCATCTCGTCCACCTCCACCGGGATGCCGTACATCTGCGTGAGCGTCTCCTCGGTCATGATCTGCGCGACGGTGCCGATGCGGAAGCCGCGCTCCACGACGAGCGCGATGCGCTCCACGTAGTTGGCGACCTCGTTGAGCGCGTGGCTCACCATGAGCACCGTGAGATTGTCGCGCTCGTGCAGCTCGCGGACGAGCCCGAGGATCTGCGTCGTGGAGACGAGGTCCATCCCGTTCGTCGGCTCGTCGAGCACGAGCACGTTGGGCTCGCCCACCAGCGCCCGGGCGATGAGCGCGCGCTGCTTCTGTCCTCCCGACAGCGCGCCCAATGGATTTTCCGCCAGGTTGACGATCCCGACGTGCTCGAGCGCCGCGCAGGCGCGGTCGCGATCCTCGCGCGTCGGGCGGTGCATGAGACCGATCCGGTCGTAGCGGCCCATCATCACGACGTCGAGCACCTTGAGCGGGAAGTTGTAGTCGACCGAATCACGCTGCGGCACGTACCCGAAGCGGAGCGCCGGCGCCTTGGCCACCGTCCCCGCGAGGGGCGCCAGCGAGCCGAGGATGGCGCGCAGGATCGTCGTCTTGCCCGCGCCGTTCGGGCCCACGAGCCCGAGGAAGTCCCCCGAGGGGATGTCGAACGAGATGTCGGAAAGCACCACGCGACGCCCGTAACCGAGCGTCGCGTGGTCGAACGTGATCAAAGCGCTCATCGCACCGCGGTTGCGAGCTGTGATACGTCGTACTTCATGAGCTGAATGTAGTCGTCGAGCCCCTTCACGCCGCCCACCGACGGGGGGAGGATCAGCACCTTGATGCCGGTCTGCTTCGCGACGAGATCGGCCACCTTCCGGTCGTAGAAGGGCTCCATGACGATCGCCTTGGCGCCGGTGCGCTTGACCGTCTGGATCACCTCGTAGAGGTGCGACGGGCTGGGCGGCACGCCGGGCTTCGGCTCCATGAACGCGACGATGTTCATCCCGGTGTACTCGGCGAAGTAGCGCCAGCTGGTGTGCCAGGCGACGACCGGCTTGCCCTTGATCGTGGCGAGCTCCGACTGCCAGCCTTTCTCGGCGGCGTTCAGCCGCGCCTCGAACGCCTTCTCGTTCGCGTCGTACGTCGCGGCGTTGGACGGATCGAGCTGCGTGAACCTCGCCTTGAAGAGCCGCGCGATGCGCCGGCCGTTCTCCGGGTCGAGCCAGTAGTGCGGGTTGCCGAGCGGGTGCACGTCGCCCATGCTGCGGTCGATGTTCCCCTGCGGCCGATCGAGCACCGGGACAGCGGTGGAGACGTCGAGGTAGCCCGAACCACCCTGCCGGATCTTCGGGTTCCGCGCGCCGTCGAGCAGCACGGGCATCCACCCGATCTCGAGGTCGAGGCCGACGAAGGCCCAGACGTCGGCGTTGCGAAGCTGGAGCACGAAGCTGGGCTTCGCCTCGATGAAGTGCGGATCCTGATACCCCTCGCCGATGTGGGTCGCGGTGATCTTGTTCCCGCCGACCTCGCGCGCGATGTCGTACAGATCGGTCGTGCTCGTGACGACCTTGAGCTGCCCCTGCGCGACGCGCGGCGCGAGCGCGAGCGAGGCGGCGAGCAGTCCGTATGTGATGCGTCGAATCATGAATGACTCCGGAAGGATGCGAGGCGGCTCAGAATGGGTGCGGCTTGTGCGGGCCGAGCGAGAAGGTCGCCTGGACGAGCAGGCGATTCAGCAGGTTCGCCCCGCTGTTCTTCATCCCCTCGTACGCGAAGTTGAGCTTCGAGAACTCGCTCGGGAACCATTCGAGATACACTGAGCCGGCGGTCAGGGTCCTCCCGTCGTTCTCCGGGTTCTGCACGTAGTCGTAACGCGCGCCGACGAACTGGCGTTGGCCGGTCTGGAGCCGCGCGAACACGTATGCGCCATTGTAGTCGCGGGCCGGCGCGGCCAGCGACGGAAGGACGCAGGGAATCGTCGCGTCCGGACAGGTCAACGCGGGCAGCGACGGATTGCGCTCGTTGACCTGTCGCATCACCTCGCCCTGGAGGATGAACGACTGGTAGAGCCCCTGCTGGAGGGGCCGCCACCGGTAGGTCAGATCGGCGCCGAAGGTGCTCTGCCGCGCCAGGGTGGCGTTCACCTCGAGGGCGGTCGGGCCCGACCGGGACCCGTCGTCCACGAGCGCGATGTAGCTGCCGTTCAGCGCGCGCTCGCGCTTGCCGGTCAGCGCCGAGAACGAGAGCTCGACGTTGGCCGCCTCGCTCAGGTCGACGTAGTTGCGCAGCCGGGCCGAGAAGCCCAGCCCACCGAGCGATTTGTTCACCGCCTCCGCAGTCGTGAGATCCTCGGCCGGCGGGCTGATGCGATCGATTGCCGTGAGCTGGAGCTCCTGGTAGAAGCCGAAGGGCGAGAAGACGCGGCTTCCCCACAGCCCCGTCCCCTTGAGCCCGTCGTCGCTGAGCAGCTTCTGTATGACCCAGGGATACTCGATGGTGTGCAGGTCGTGCCGGTGCGTGGTGTTCTGCTTCCCGAAGGGCATCAGGAACCGGCCGATCTTGAGCTCGAGCTCGTTCGGCAGGGACGTCGTCGTCAGAAAGGCCTGCTCGATCGAGATGCTTTCGAGGTCGCTGATCCCGAGGAAGACGTCGCCCCGGAAGTACGGGTCGACCACCGCCTGGACCGCGAGCTCGACCTCGCGGACGCCGAAACGGGTCTTGTCCGCCTGGGTGGTTCCCTTGGGCGACAGGTCGCCCACGAGGTCGCCGACGGCGCTGAAATCCGGCAGCAGACGCGGATTGGTCGGACCCCCCTGCGGACCGACGGGCACCGAGGGACGTGTCGTCGTGTCGGCGGCAACCGCGGCGCCGAGCTCCTTCATGAGGGCGATGGAGTCCCGAACCGCCTTCGCGATGGAGTCGGCGCGGGCTCGGGATCGTGCCGCCGAGTCGGGCTGCTGCGCGCGCGCCACCGGCGCCACGAGGAGCAGCGCGACCACGACGTGTCGTGATATGCGCATGAGTGAGTGGAGGACAGGATCACGCTGCGGCAATGCTCCCCGTCGGTGGGGAGCGGCGCGGCGGTCGAGCGACAGCGGGGGAGGCCGGCGCGGTGCGCAGCGGCATCCCGAGGGCTCAACCGAGCGGTGGCGCTCGCGCGAGGGCGC
>JABFYH010000159.1 GCA_013361335.1 Gemmatimonadaceae bacterium
GGGCCGCGCTCGCGCGTTCGCTTTCATCTCGGCACGAGCGATCTGTCCGCGCGACTGGTCGTGCCGGGCGGCACGTTGATGCCTGGTGAGCGCGCACCGGCGCGCGTCGTGCTGGACGAACCCATGGCGATGCGCGCCGGCGACCGCTTCGTGCTGCGCGATGCGTCGCCCGTCGCCACGCTCGGTGGCGGTGTGGTCGTCGATCCGCTCGCCCCGCTACGAGCTCGGCCCTGGGTCGCGGAGCCGAGCTCGCCGGAGCGGCTGCTCGACCGAGTGGTGGTGGAGAGCGGAGCCGTCGGCGTCCGCCTGGATGAGCTTCCCGTGCGACTCGGCGTCGCGCCCGCCGGCGTGCGCTCCTTGCTGGAGGGATTCGGCGGGTGGCGCGTCGGTGAACGCTTGATCGCTGCACTGGCCCGCGACGAGCTCGGGGCTGACGTGCTCGCCGTGCTCGCACGCTTTCATGGCGAGCACCCCCTCGAGCCGGGCGCGCCGCTCCAGTGGCTGCGGTCGCGGCTCCGCGCCTCGGACGAGGTGAGCGACGCGGTGCTCGCCATGCTCGCCGCGCAGGGTGACATCGTCGTGGAGCAGGGTGTCGCGCGACTGGCAGGGTTTGCCTCCCGGCTGAGCACCGAGCAGGAGGTGCTGCGCGACGGGCTACTGCACGCGCTGGCGTCGGCTGGAGAGGAGCCGCCGTCTCTCGACGAGCTCGCCGCGACGCTCGGTGCGGTGCCGACGGCACTCGTGTCGATGGCGCGTTATCTCGCGCGTGAAGGGGTGCTCGTCGCCGTGGAGCCGTCGCGCTACTACCCGGCGACGACCGTCGAGGGGCTCGTCGCGCGACTGCGCGCCGGAATGCAGCCGGGTGTCGCGTACGGACCGGCCGAGCTGCGCGAGCTCCTGGGGTTCTCGCGGAAGTTCCTGATTCCCTTCCTCGAGTTCACGGATCGGGCGGGACACACCTTTCGGGATGCCGCAGGGCGACGCCGAGGGCCCACATAGCCGGTGCGCTCGGGTATCTTACTCGTGGGGCCGTTGCTTGAACTGCGCCTCCGGGGGCCGTAGCTTCGCGCCACCCACCGTCACCGCCAATCACCCGTCACAGGAGCTCCACCAGGATCCTGTTTCGTCAGCCGGAGCGTACATGGTCCTACGCTGGTCAGCATGGGCACTCGTGCTGGCGCTGGGTGCGTTATGGCCGGGGTCGGCGGAGGCACAAGCGCCCGACACGGCGCCCGTCTCACCCGCACCGCCACGAAGCCGTAAGCTCGGAACACTCGGCCAGAACTATCCGAACCCGTTCAAGCCCGAGACCTTCATTCCGTTCACGATCGACGACTGCAACGGGCCGGGTGGGCATCGCGTCGTCTCGCTTCGAGTGTACAACGTCCTGGCTCAGCTCGTCGCGACGCCCGTGCTGCACGGCGCGGACAAGCCCCTGGCGAGCCTCCGCCTGAGCTGCGGCGAATACCTCGGCTTCTGGGACGGTCGCGTCTCCAAGTCCCGACGTGCCGCCGCGGCCGGCGTGTACGTCTACGAGCTGGTCGTCGACGGCGAGCGCAGCTCGCGCAAGATGTTCATGGCGAAGTAGCAGGTCAGGACGGCATGACCTCGTGCGGCGTCCGGGCTTCGCCCTCGGACGCCGCGGCGGTTGGTACGACGCTCTGCCAGCGTGGCAGAAGGCATGCGGTATCACCGTTGCTTCTCTTCCCGTGGATTTCCACGCGACCTGAACGACAGCGACGCCATTCCCGATGATCAATCCAGAACGACTGACCGTGAAGTCCGCCGAAGCGCTCAACGAGGCGCTCGCGCAGGCACGACAGAACGGCAATCCGCAGGTCTACGACACCCACCTCCTGCTCGTCCTGCTGGCGCAGGACGAGAGCATCGTGTTGCCGATCCTCCAGAAGCTCGGCGTGAACGTGCCCGCGATGCGGGAGGCGATCGGCCGCGAGATCGGCCGGTACCCGAAGCAGACCGACGCGCAGCCGACCATGGCGCGCGAGCTCACCTCCGTGCTCGACCAGGCGGAGAAGGAAGCGAAGAAGCTCGGCGACGAGTACGTCAGCACCGAGCACCTGCTGCTCGCGCTCGCCGACACCCGCGGCACCGAGACCAAGTCCCTGCTCAACAGTCTCGGCGCGACGCACAAGACGCTGCTCCAGGCCCTCGAGGCGGTGCGCGGCACCCACAAGGTGACCGACCAGAATCCCGAGAATCAGTACCAGGCGCTGCAGAAGTACACGCGCGACCTCACCGAGGACGCCCGGAACGGGAAGCTCGATCCGGTGATCGGGCGTGACGAGGAGATTCGACGAGTTGTACAGGTCCTTTCCAGACGCACGAAGAACAACCCCGTCCTCATCGGCGAGCCCGGCGTCGGCAAGACGGCGATCGTCGAGGGGCTCGCGCAGCGCATCGTGAACGGCGACGTGCCCGAGAGCCTCAAGGACAAGCGCCTCGTCTCGCTCGATCTCGGCCAGCTCATCGCCGGCGCGAAGTTCCGCGGCGAGTTCGAGGAGCGCCTCAAGGCGGTGCTCAAGGAGCTCACCGAGGGCGAAGGGCAGTTCATCACCTTCATCGACGAGCTGCACACCCTCGTCGGCGCGGGCAAGGCCGAGGGATCGATGGATGCCGGCCAGATGCTGAAGCCCATGCTGGCGCGCGGCGAGCTGCGCGTCGTCGGCGCGACGACGCTCGACGAGTATCGCAAGCACGTCGAGAAGGACGCCGCGCTGGAGCGGCGATTCCAGCCGGTGTACGTGGGCGAGCCGAGCGTCGAGGCGACGATCGCGATCCTGCGCGGGCTCAAGGAGCGGTACGAAGCCCACCACGGCATTCGCATCACCGACGGCGCGGTCATCGCGGCGGCGACGTTGTCGCATCGCTACATCGCGGACCGCTTCCTGCCCGACAAGGCGATCGATCTCCTGGACGAAGCCGCTTCGAAGCTGAGAATCGAGATCGACTCGATGCCGCAGGAGATCGACGAGGTGGAGCGGCGGATCATGCAGCTCGAGATCGAGCGCACCGCGCTGCAGAAGGAGAAGGACCCGGCGTCGGTCGAACGTCGCCAGGCGCTCGAGCGAGAGCTGGCCGAGCTCCGGGAGCGCTCCTCGGGAATGAAGGCGCAATGGCAGCAGGAGAAGGACACGCTGGGCGCCGTGGGCAAGATCAAGCAGCAGATCGACGCGGCGCGCGTCGAGGCGGAGCAGGCGTCGCGGCGCGGCGATCTCGCCAGGGCGGCCGAGATCACCTATGGGCGCATTCCCGAGCTCGAGCGGCAGATGAAGGACGCCGAGTCGAAGCTCGCGAGCGCGGACGGGCGGCCGAAGTACCTGAAGGAAGAGGTGACGGAGGAAGACATCGCCGAGGTCGTCGCGCGGTGGACGGGAATCCCCGTGTCGCGGATGCTCGAGGGGGAGCGCGAGCGGTTGACCAAGCTCGATCAGGAGCTGGCGCGGCGGGTGATCGGGCAGACGGAGGCGGTGCAGGCAGTCGCGAACGCGGTTCGCCGCTCGCGGGCCGGCCTCCAGGATCCGAATCGCCCGATCGGCTCGTTCATCTTCCTCGGGCCGACCGGCGTCGGCAAGACGGAGACGGCGCGCGCGTTGGCGGACTTCCTGTTCGACGACGAGCACGCGATGGTGCGCATCGACATGTCGGAGTACATGGAGAAGCACGCCGTGGCGCGGCTCATCGGCGCGCCGCCGGGCTACGTCGGCTATGAGGAGGGTGGTCAGCTCACCGAGGCGGTGCGGCGCCGCCCGTATTCGGTGATCCTGTTCGACGAGATCGAGAAGGCGCACGCGGACGTGTTCAACGTGCTCCTCCAGATCCTCGACGACGGACGCCTCACCGACTCGCAGGGGCGGACGGTGGATTTCCGCAACACCGTGATCATCATGACGTCGAACATCGGGAGCCACGTCATCCTCGAGCATGCCGGCGCCGACTGGGCGCTGGTCGAGACCCAGGTGATGGGGATGATGCAGAAGCACTTCAAGCCGGAGTTCCTCAACCGGGTGGACGACGTGATCATCTTCAAGCCGCTTGGTCGCGGCGAGATCGAGCACATCGTCGACCTGCAGCTCGACCGGTTCCTGCGCCTGCTCGGCGATCGGAAGATCACGCTGGAGGTGACGCCGGAGGCGAAGCGGCTGCTGTCGGAGGAGGGCTACGATCCGGCGTTCGGCGCGCGGCCGCTGAAGCGGGCGATCCAGCGGCTGATCCAGAACCCGCTGGCGCTGCAGCTGCTCGAGGGCCGCTTCCGCGACGGCGATCATGTCGTCGTGACGGTGGGCCCCGGGGGGACGCTGGCGTTCGAGCGGGCCGGCGCCGGCTCGCCCGAGGTGGCCGGCGTGGCGTGACCGACCGCGAGCTGATGGAGGTCGCGCTCGACGAGGCGCGTGCGGCCGCGGCCGCCGGCGAAGTGCCGGTGGGCGCGGTCGTCGTTCGTGACGGCTCGATCATCGCGCGGGCCGCCAACCGCACGGTGCGCGATCAGGATCCCACGGCGCATGCGGAGTCGCTGGCGCTGCGCGCGGCGAGCGCGGTCGTCGGGAGCTGGCGGCTCTCGGGCTGCACGCTGTATGTGACGCTCGAGCCCTGCGCCATGTGTGCGGGCGCGCTGGTGCTGGCGCGGGTGGACCGCGTGGTGTTTGGTGCCTGGGACGACAAGGCGGGCATGGCCGGCTCGGTGGGCGACATCCTCCGCCACCCGCGCCTCAATCATCGGCCGGCGGTGCAGGGTGGGGTGGCCGCGGTGGAATCGTCGGCGCTCTTGCGTGAGTTCTTCGCCCTGCGACGCGGTCGGGACTTCGTTGACACCCCCGAGCCCGCGACCTAAATTCACCGGCTGTTCCGGACAGGTGGCTGAGTGGTTGAAAGCACCGGTCTCGAAAACCGGCGTACCCGCAAGGGTACCGTGAGTTCGAATCTCACCCTGTCCGCTGGTTGGAGTGCAGGACCCGTCAGCGCGCCGGAGCGGCGAGCAGGTGCCGCCGGCGCGCTTGGCAGTTGTAGCTCTGGTGTACGACGAACGACCTGGATCGGTGGCCGAGTGGTTTAAGGCGCACGCCTGGAAAGTGTGTGTACGTGAAAGCGTACCGTGAGTTCGAATCTCACCCGATCCGTCAGCGGTTCGAAACCCCGCCAGCACCCAGGTGCTCGCGGGGTTTCGTGCGTCCGGGCGACGATCGATGTGGATCTGGACGTACCGCGCCGCGCGGTTCGTGTGGGAAACCGTTGGAAAGTACGGCCGCTGCGTATCTCAGGTCTCCCACGCACCCGGAGACGCTCGCGATGTCCCCTGTTCCAGCCCCGATGCTCGCCTCACCTGCCGGCGACCTGCCGCCGCTCGCCGGGTGGACGATCGAGCCCAAGTGGGACGGAATTCGCGTCATCGCCGAGGTGACTCCGAAGCGCGTCGCCCTCTGGTCGCGAAACGGGATCAACAAGGCGGCGCAGTTTCCCGAGGTCGAGGAGGCGCTGCGATCGCTCGCGGCGCGAGTGGGAGCCCTCGTCCTGGACGGGGAGCTCGTGGCGGTCGATCGAACGGGGAAGCCACTGCGCTTCCAGGCGCTCCAGGCACGCCACCTGGGCGTCGACGTCACCCGCACGGCATTCGTCGCCTTCGACTGCCTCGCGGCGGTCGGCGAGGATCTGACGCGCCTCCCCTGGAAGGATCGTCGCACCGTGCTCGAGCAGGTCGTGCCGAAAGCGGCGCGCGGTGTGGTGCGACGCGGCGACTCGTTCCGCTGCGGCACCGCGGGCGCGGCGCGGCTCTTCGACGCCGCGCGCCGCGAGGGATGGGAGGGGCTCATCCTCAAGCGCATCGACGCGCCGTATCTGAGCGGCAAACGCTCGCCGAGCTGGCGCAAGGTGAAGCTCGAGCACGAGCAGGAGTTCGTCATCGGCGGGTACACGCTGCCGACCGACGGCGCCGACCGTGATCACTTCGGGGCGCTGCTCGTCGGCTATTACGACGACCGCGGCGCGCTCCATTACGCCGGCAAGGTGGGCACCGGCTACACCCGCGCCACGCTCGCCTCGCTCGGCAGGACACTCGCCGCGCTCCGGCAGCGGACGTCGCCCTTCGTCGATGCGCCCCGCCGAGCGGAGGCGATCTGGGTGAAGCCGACGCTCGTCGCGCAGGTGCGCTACAACGAGATGACCACCGACGGCGTGCTGCGCCAGCCGAGCTTTCTCGGGCTCCGGGACGACAAGAACGCGCGCGACGTCCGGCTCGAAGTGGAGACGAGCACCCACGCCATCCTCGACACCCTTCGCTGCGCGTCGTAGATCTCGGGTGCCGACGCCGCGGGCCGCCGCTGCGTGCGCCCTTCGCCCGGAGCACGACCCATGACGATCGGTGAGCAGCTCATCCGCCTCGGCAGTGCCGTCCTCGCGGGCGGCGCGCTCGGACTCAATCGCCGCATCGGTGGCAAGGCGGCCGGGATGCGCACGCATGCCATCGTGTCGCTCGGCGCCGCAGTCGCCGTGCTCGCCGGCGTGCTGCTGCTGGAGGACATGCCGGGCGCCGATCGGGGCGCGATCACCCGGACCATTCAGGGCGTGGTCGCCGGCATCGGTTTCATCGGCGCGGGCGCGATTCTCAAGGGGAGCGAGCGCGGGCCGGTGCGCGGGCTCACGACGGCGGCGTCGATCTGGTTGGCGGCCGCCGTCGGGGTCGCGAGCGGTGCCGGCTTCGCGCGAACGGCGCTCCTCGCGACGGCGCTCGGGCTCCTCGTGCTCATCGGCGGCCGACCAGTCGAGCGGGCCAGCCGCCATCTGTTCGCGTCGCACCGACACAAGGTCGGGCGCCGAGCCGGCTCGGCGCGCCGGGATTCATCGGAGAAGCCGCCGAACGATCCGTGAGCGCGCGGTGGTGGATCACGGCCCCCCGGCCCGAGTCGGCGGGGCGGGCTCGTCCGTCACGAATCTTGCGAGGCGGCGCATTCGTCTGCTATCGTGACCCGAATCACGCAGCATCGGCCTCCGTCCTTCCCATGAACGCGTATCACTTCGAGCTGAAGGGCGGTCCCCTCGCCGGGAAGCTTGGCGTCGTCAGCGACACCGAGGTCCGCCTGCACGTCGTCCGGGAGGACAAGGCCCTCCACCTCCGTCCTTCGGATCAGCCGACGACGCGAGACACGCCGCGCCCGATCGGCCACTACGCCTTCAGCCACCGCGAGGAATCGCTCGTCTGGTTTCCCGCGGTCGAGTGACCGTCCCTGGCGCTCAAACGGCGCCGACGGTGTACTCGCGAATCCGGCGGCGTGTACGCCCCGTGCGCCCCTTTGTCTTTGCCTCGCCGGCGGCCATATTGCGCGCCATGACCGACCGCCAGTCCACCATCCTCGATGCGCGTGCCATGGA
>JABFYH010000216.1 GCA_013361335.1 Gemmatimonadaceae bacterium
CTCGAAACCGCGCTGCGCGGCCGGCAGGACGCGCAGCCGGCCGTCATGATCGTGGACCTGAATGAGTTCAAGTCCGTGAACGACACCCTCGGCCACCACGCCGGCGACGAGTTGCTCACCGCGATCGGTCATCGCTTGCAAGCCTTGCTCCGGACCGGCGACACCGTTTCTCGCCTCGGCGGGGACGAGTTCGCCGTACTGCTCCCAGCGGTCGACAGCGTCGCGGTGGCAAGCCGCATCGCTCAGCAGGTGGGCGAGGCACTGCGACAGGATTTCGCGCTCAACGCCGGCCCGGCCGCGGTGAGCGGCAGCATCGGCCTCGCCATCGCCGACGAGTCGTCCAGCGCCGAGACGTTGCTTCGCCGCGCCGACGCGGCGATGTACCGGGCGAAGGAGAACGGCTCGAGCGTCGCCGTTTACGACGCGCAACTCGACGCCGAACGCCCTGAGCGGATGGTGCTTTTCGGGGAGCTGCGGGCGCTCGTGGACGGCGGCGATCCCGACGATCAGCTCGTGCTCTTCTACCAGCCCCAGGTATGCCTCGCGACTGCATCCGTCACCGCGGTCGAGGCCCTGGTCCGCTGGCGGCACCCGCGGCTCGGCCTGCTGCTGCCGGGGGCGTTCCTCGCGATCTCGGAATCCGGGCGCCTGGAGATACCGCTCACCTACCACCTGCTCCGGCTGGCCGTCCGCGATGCCTCGGCCTGGCAGGAGCAGAACCCGGTGACGGTCGCGGTGAACGTCTCGCCCAAGTGCCTCCTCGACGACGCGTTCGCGCAGCAAGTGCGCTCCGCCCTGGCCGAATCCGGCCTACGGCCGTCGCGCCTGCGGCTGGAGGTCACCGAGAGCAGCATGATGACGGACCCCGACAAGGCCCGCGCCATGCTGCGCCAGGTCCAGCAGGACGGTGTCCAAGTCTCCATCGACGACTTCGGCACGGGCTTCAGCTCGCTCAACCAGCTCCGGCAACTGAACGCCGACGAACTCAAGATCGATCAGACCCTCACCCGGCACGTGGCGACCGATGCCGGCAACGCCGTGATGGTACGCAGCGCGATCGATCTCGCGCACAACCTCGGCCTCTTCGTCACCGCGGAGGGTGTGGAGGATCTGCGTACGCTGGCCGTCCTCCGCGATCACGGATGCGACCAGGCCCAGGGGTACGGAATCGCCCGTCCCGTACCGGTCGACAACCTCGCGACCGCCTGTGCCGTGGCCGAGGAACGGGCACGCATGATCGCGGAACCCGGGTTCGCCGTATCCCCTGGTGCGGTCGTCTGACGTCAGCCGCCTCGCGCCCGCCGAGCCTTAGATCATGCCGCCGGCGGCATGGATCGTCTGACCGGTGATCCAGCGGCTCGCCTCGGACGCGAGGAAGGCGACGACGTCGGCGATGTCGCCGGGTTCACCGAGCCGGCCCAGCGGCGTACGGGCGGTGGCGTCCGCGATGACGTGCGGCGGCACGGTGGCGAGCACGTCGGTGCGGGTGAGGCCGGGCAAGACGCTGTTGACCGTGATGCCCCGCGAACCGACCTCCCACGCCAGCGTACGGGCGAGGTGATCGCTCGCGGCCTTGCCTGCGGCCAGTAAGGCCATGCCGGGCAGTGGGGAAACGGTCAACGCGGAGGAGATCAAAATGATCCGACCGTGGTCGCGGATGCGAGTCGCCGCCTCCCGCAAGGCCACGAAGGTGGCGCGGACGTTGGCCGCGACGTACCGGTCGAAGTCGTCGTCCGTCGCCCGGGACAGCGCCCCGGCGGTGGCCGTGCTCGCGTTGTTCACCCAAACGTCGACCCGCCCGAAGTAGTCCTCGGCGGAGTCGAAGAGCTCCTTGACCGCGGCGGGCTGTGTGATGTCGGTCCGCACGGCGACGGCCAGACCCCCCGCCTCCTTGATGCGGTCGACTACCTGTTCCGCCACGTCCTGATCCCGGGAGCCGATGACCACCCGCGTTCCCGTGGCGGCGAGCCGTTCGCTGATCGCCCGCCCTATCCCGCGTGAGCCCCCGGTGACCACTGCGACGTGCTCCGCTACCTGCATGATCCCTCCAATAGGAGATTGTATGGATAGTCGAGATCATGGACTAATTTGGTTGAGACTGTCAACTGTCGAGGTGCTAGGCTTCTTTCGTGGCCAGCACATCCGAGGACGAGCTCATCGAGACGATCGTCGGCTTCTTCCGCGAGACCGACGGCCTGTTCAGCGCGACGAGCCGCCCCTTGGGGCTGACCCCTCAGCAGGCGCAGATGCTCTGTTTCACCCAGCATCTGCAACCGTCCTTCGGCGAACTCGCCGGCCTACTGCACTGCGACAAGACGAACATCACCGGCCTGGTCGACCGCTTGGAGAAACGTGGCCTGGTCATCCGTCAGCCCGATGCCCAAGACCGCCGGATGACCCGCGTCCACCTGACCCCGGAAGGCGAGGAGCTGACCAAGCGGTTTCAGCACGCCTTCAACAGCGCGCTGACTTCGCGCCTTCGTGATTGGACCGCTGCCGACCGCAAAGACCTGCTCCGGCTGCTCCGATCCGCGACCACCGCCCTGCGTGGCTGACCCGAATACGAGGTCATCAGCGGCAGGCTCAGTAGTCCAGCAGCTCGGCGCCGTACTTCGTGAACAGGTCGCGAAGGTCGCCGCGGTCCGGTGAATGGATGGCCTGAATCAGCTCATAGGTGCGGGCGCCCATGACGAGCAGGTATCGGGCCGGTTCCGAGCCGGGATTCCAGTAGGTGTGCGGGGTTCCGCCCGGGACGACGGCCGCTCCCCCAGCGGGAACCTCGACCTCGTCCTCGCCGACCCGGATCCGCAGGACTCCGGACAGGACATACCAGGCTTCGTCGTCCTCGTGTTTGTGGAGCGGCGCTTGGTAGAGCGGCTCAGGGCCGGTAGCCGCCTCAGCGGTCCACTCTGCGAGAACGATGTTCGATCCGGGCGGAGCCAGTACGCCTCCGGCAAGACTGGCGGCGTGCACGTCCAGCGACATTCACGAAAGGTACCAAGAGAATTGGGTCGCGCCGGCGCTCCTGGTGCGACAGGCTGCCAAGGTGGCTGTCGTGTATCTCGTCCAGCACGCCGAGAAACGGCGCGAGCCCGGCGATCCCGAGCTGACAGATCGAGGACGTGAGCAGGCGCTACGGACAGCCGAGCTGCTCAGCCGATCCGGGATCCAGGCGGTGTACAGCAGTCCGTTGCGCCGGGCGACGCAGACCGCCCAGCCGATCGCGGCGGCGGCCGGGGTCGAGGTGATCGAGGACCGGCGACTCGTGGAACGGATGAACTGGGACGGCCGGCAGCCGCTTGCGGAGTTCTTGGCCGATTGGGACCGGGCGACTCGCGTACGCGACTTCGCGCCGGCCTCCGGTGACTCGTCACACCGGGCGGCCGCCCGGATGATCGCGTTCGTTCAGTCTGTAGTGGACTCGCCCGGCCCGGTCGTCGCGGTGAGTCACGGCGGTGTGACGACCGACATGCTGCGTACGCTGCTGGGCGACGACGCGGTCCCGCGTGAGCTCGTTGAGCAGGGTGTGCCGCCCTGTGCGATCACGACGCTGGAGGGATCACGGGTCCTGCGGGTCGCCGCCGTGGACCATCTCCGACCCGAACACGCGAATCCGCCGAGCTGACGGCAACTCCTCGGTTAGGTCAGGTTACGAATTCTCGCGAGGAGTTCGGTCAGCTCGTAGTGGACGTCCGGGCCGAGCCGAGCGAAGTCGTCGACCGTCAGCGTGATGGTTTCCGGGACGAGCGGACTGGGGAACTGCTTGGCGAAGCCGGTCCGCCAGGCCTGACGCAGGTCTGGGCTGAGACTCTTGAACGCCTCCTTCTGCGCCGCCTTGGTCGCCTTGTTCAGGCCGCCCTTCATGTCCATGAGGCGCTGCTGCTCACTGTTCATCCGTCGTAGATGGCTGATCATGGCTTGCGCGTCTGGATGGGGCGACTCCATCAGGACCTTGTCCGGCAGGTAGTTCTCGACTTCCAGCCGATGCCACACATGTACGCGCGGCTTCCGCGGCGGCCATTCCGTCGACTCGTCTTCAAAGGCAGAGCCCGTGACGCCCTCGTCGTTGTCCTTGACGACGATGACTCGGCAGATCTCGGTGAACCGCCTCGCATGCTCATCGGCCAGATAACGCTGATCACCGGTGCCACCTGAGTGATCGATGTGGAGCCACTCCAAGCGCTCCGCTTCGGCAAGCGACGGGTCGTACGCGGCGAAGACGGCCTTGAGGAAGCTGCCGTCGTTTCGTCCGTTCTCCACGAGGACGATCGCGGGCCTGCCGAGGTCCTTCGTCACTGGTTCAAGAGTGCCTGCGGTGACCTGCACTACCGGACGCGAGCTGGGCGTCTGCCAAGCCGAGGCGGTGGACGCGTTCCGCAGGTATTCGTGCCAGATCGTCATCGTCGGGAAGTGCTTCTCCAGGTAGACCTCGGCGATCTTGGCAACCTCCGGACGTGGGAACCACCGGTGGCGTCCGTCGACCATGAAGCCGATCAAAGTGAAGATCAATCGTGGATTCGGATCCTCGTGACCGGCGAAGACCTCGGCGTCGAGTTCAAGCAACATTGAGACCCGACCTCCGCATCTGAGCGGCCGCGAGGGCGCGGACTTCCTCGAAGTCCTCGGTGAAGATGCCGTCCGGCCAGTAACTCAGCTGCCCCAGCTCGTCGATTCCGATCTGCCGAGCGGTCGACGCGCGGCCGTCGTGGTGGACGAAATAGATCCCCACGTCGTCGGGCGTACTCGTGCCCTCGGCGATTCTCCGGCGCAGCCGAAGGAGCAGCGCCTCGCTGTGCGTCTCGATGAGGAACCGGTTACCGGTCAGCCTCGCCGCGTTCAGGTACTGGTCCGCCAGCTGCGCGTGCGCGGCGGGATGCAGATGCAATTCGGGTTCCTCAACGATGTACAGGGTTCGCTCCGGTCTGCCGGTGACGCTGTCGAGCGCTTGCTGTACCAAGATCGGCAAAAGCTGGACGACACCCGATCCAGCATCCGCGACATTGACCACGAGCTCGCCGTCGCGCCTGGACCGCAGAACGGTGGTGAAGAGCCGGCCGTCTGGGACCTCGTCCAGGGTCCAGTCCGGGAGGACCTCTCGCATCATCTCGTTGACGAGCCGGCGGATCTCGCCGTTGCCCCGGACCTGGTCGTGCGCCAGGACCGCGGCGAAGTGCTGGCCTCGGTCGCCGACACTCCCGGGTACGCCGACGGGCAAGTAGTGCTCGCGCCGCAGGGCCTCACGAAACGGGGACATATAGCGGATCCGCCCGTACGCCTCAGCGCAGTGCCGGGCAAGGTCGAATCCATCGTCACGGTCGAGGATCTCGCGAGGTAGATATCGTGGCACGAGGCCCTGGAAGGAAATCGGCCCGGTAGTCGACCGTTGACCTCCACCGTTCGCGACCCAGAGTTGCTCATAGACGTCCGCGGATCCAGTCCACGTCAGCGTCCACGTGCCGTGGCTCATGCTGAGCCGCAGATACGAGACCACCTGGAGACATGCGTCGTCCAGATTCCGGACATGCGCCTCGATCGACTGAACGCGATTGTCGTCGAAAGCCAGCCCCACCTCGATGGTGCCGCGCTCGTCGTGTCGATGCACCAGATCGGTGAAGACCGGCATGGTGTCACCGAGCCGTTCGAGGTCCAACGGCGTGGCAGCGGTCTCGCCCCCGCCGCCGGGAAACCCGGTCTGCAGGACGATGGCGGCTCGCGTGAACGCGCTCTTTCCGGAGTTGTTCTTGCCGAGCACGACGGTCACCGGCCGGATGTCCAGACCCTGCCGATCCCGGAAGCATCGATAATTGGCGAAGCGTACGCTCTTCAGCACGAGAGGAATCCGTTCATCGCAGTTCGATCGGGCGGTCGATCCACAATTGCTTGACGGTCCCCCGGCCCACGATTGTGTCAGCCAGTTCAGGCCGAACCAGCTCGCAGTTGTGGACGAGGTCGGTGGTCAACGGAACGATCGGCTTATGAAAGATCGGCTCGTGGTGGGCGACACGATTGCGGAGCCGATACAGGCTGTCGATCTGCCGGTCGATCTGGGCCCGGTCGCTGCCTTTCGGGAAAGCCCGATGCAGGGCCGGGACCCACAGCGTCTTCTCTCGGGCCGTGACCGACAGATAGCGCCAGAAGTCCAGCGACAAATTGGCAATGACGCGCCCGATCGGATCGCCGGTCCTGGTGCGCTGAACCGCCTTCTGAATGGACCTGCGAGAGATTCGGTTGAGGTCTTCCGATCGATGCATGATCACGCGGTTCACCGGACTGGCCGGATCCAACAGCCAATGCTGTTCGCCGGTCCACCAGCTACTGATGGCCCGGTCATAAGCATTGCGCAAGGCGATCTCCCATTCGCCGAGCATCTTCTGCAATTCCCCGCGCATTTCCCGATCCCAGTCGACGAGCGCGACGACTCGCCCCCGATCTTGGCGCACCCCGGCCAGGAACCGAGCGAGGCGGTCGCTGCCCAGGTATGACTCGTACCAGCCGTCGTTGATCGTCATTGCACCCTTCCCCGGCGTCGGTGTAAGGTTCGACTCAAAGCCCCGGAGCGACCGATGGCCCTTGCGGTTATGTCCCCGGGGCCTCTTTGCGTCCTTGCCCGCTGACGTTCGCCCGTCGCGAGGATCCTCAATCTGCACCTTCACCGTCGGTCGCGTCAACCGTCAACGACGGGTCGGCCGTCCACAAGTGGCAGTCGTCAACTGTTCAAGATCTGACAATTCAGCACCGGGCATCTGCTGTACGTTGAAGGGCTTTGCCGATCGACGCAAGGAGATCACCCCTTGGCAATCGACGATTTAGTCGATCCATACCGGATCGATCAACAGCCCACGGCTATTCGACTCGGCCGCGTTCCACCAAGTCGCCTACGTCACCAAAGGACGGTCGGCGATTTTTCGGCGTACGCGCGGCCAGTTCCCAGACGGTCCACAACCCGTAACGTCACACGGGCGACTTCGTCGAATCAGCACCGTTCCTCCCCTCGCCGAGAGAAGACATTCCATGCCGAACGCTGAGCTGAAACCGTCCATTCGCCTCGCCCTCATCGCATTGCTCCTGATGCCGGAGAAAGAGGTCACGGATCCCATGCTGTACGAGCGGTTCCGGGTGCGGGTCGCGAAGGCCGGTCGCGACGTTCTCGGGACGACGGGCCTCGTGGAGGTCGTGCGCAGGAACGCCAAGGGCGAGGTCACGAAGACGGGCGGCACCTACTTTCATCAGCTGACGCCGGAGGGCCGCCGCCAGGCACGGGCTCTCCTCGCCGAGCCGGCTCCGGCCGACGCGAAGGGCTCCGTCGCCGACGTGCGCCTGCTCTACGCGATCGGGAAGCTCTTGGATCGCGTCATCCGCGACTACG
>JABFYH010000017.1 GCA_013361335.1 Gemmatimonadaceae bacterium
GAGCGCCGCGATCGCCCAGCCTGACCGCGCGCCGGCGCTGCGCCGCGCCACGCTCAGCCCGACGATCGCCACCGTCAGCGCGCCCAGCTCGAGCAGCCACGCATGGCCCCATCCGCTCCCCAACACCATCACGTGGAGCGACATCGCGGCGGGATCGTCGGCGTTCGCTCGCAACGCGGCCCACTGGGCGAACAGCCGCGCGATCGTCGCCACGGCGAGCAGGAACGCACCCATGAGCGCCACCGATCGCGCGCGGACGGCGCTCTCCTGCATCACGCTGTCCGTGAGATCGGCCTGGTGCACGCGGCCGAGGACCAGCCAGTAGAACGCGACGCCGCCGATGACGACGAGGAGTCCGATGAAGTGCACCCACCGCACGATCACGTACGTCGACGACTCGGAATCGAAACCCTCGGCCAGATGGGTCTGCGCGGGCAGCGAGTCGCGGACGATCGGCGCCGGCGCCGGCGTCGTGGCGATCGGTGACGGAACCGCCGGCCCGACGGCGCGTGCCGTGTCGGCGGCAAGGACGAAGTCATACTGTCCGTGCATCGGATGGCCATCGCGTCCGGCCATCTGCCACCGCACCGTGTACCGCCCCGGCGCGAGGAGCTCGGGAATGTCGGCGATCAGCACCCGGGCCGAGTCCGCGTCGATGCGCAGCGGCAGGAGTCGGATGTCGCGACCCTGCACGTCGACGAGACGGATGCTGCTCATCGCCAGCTCGGGCGCCTCGCTGAACTGCAGACGCAGGGTACGCGGCGCCACACGGATCGTGTCCCCCGGGCCGGGCCGCGCGCGCACGAGATGCCCGTGCGCATGAGCGTACGTGGGGAGCAGCAACAGGGCGCACAGGGCGCCCAGCATGGACAGGTGACGCCGGCGAGCTCTCATGACGAAAGGATAGCGGAGCGCTGCACGGCACGCGAAATTCCCGCCATCGCCCCGGTTGGCGCAGCTCCTGCTAGGACACTCGCGATGCCCAACTTCCCAATCAGGCGGCTGGCAGTCGGCACCGTGCTCGCGTTGGTGATCGCGCCGCCCGGACGCACACAGTCGCCGCCACCGGCGCCCGCGTGCGATGGACTTCGCGTCTCGCGCTACGACATCCAGCCGGGCCGGCCGCCCTTCAGCGGTCAGGCGTCGCGGTGGCGCGCCGCCGCGCGCGCCATCGGTCTGCACCACGCCACCACGCGGGACGGCGTGATCGAAGCCTTCCTCGCCCTCCACCTCGGCCAGCCCTGCACCGAGCTGCGGCGGGCCGAGTCGGAGCGCATTCTGCGCGCGCAGCCCTTCCTCGCCGACGCGACGGTGCGCACGGTCCCGGATGGCGCCGGCGGCGTCGCGGTGGTCGTGGAGACCGTCGACGAGATTCCCGTGCTGGTGAACGCCCGCTTTCGCGGCGTCGCGCCGCGGGCGTTCTCGCTCGGCAACGCCAACCTCGGTGGGCTCGGGCTGCTCGCCGAGGCGATGTTCGAGCGCGGCTACGCGTACCGCAACGGCTATGGGCTGCGCGTCGTGCAGTACGCCGCCTTCGGCCGTCCGTACATCGCGAGTCTGGAGGCCGAGCAGCAGACGCTGGGACATCGCGTCGCGGCGGCGCTGGAGCATCCGTTCTACACGGACCTGCAGCGCATCGGCTGGCACGCGGGCTATCTGACGAGCAACGAGTATCCCGGGCTGCGGCGGCCGGCGCGCGACGAGCTCGCGCTCGGGGTGCGGGAGGAGCGGTGGGAGGGGAGCGCCATCACCCGCGTCTTCGGCACGAGCACGGTGGGGCTGCTCGGCGGGGCGGCGTCGGGACTCCGCCTCACGCCGCAGCCGCGCGGCATCGTGGTGTCCGACACCGGGCTCGCCACCGACACCGGCACCACGCTGACCAATCGCTATGCACCCTTTCGCGCGACCCGCGTCGGGGTGTTGGGGGGGATTCGTCGCGTGCATTTCCGGACGGTGCGCGGCTTCGACGGGCTCACCGCGCAGCAGGACGTCGCCAACGGCGCCTTCGCCGGATTGTTCGTCGCCAAGGGGCTGCCGAGCTTCGGCGAGAGCGACATGTTTCTCTCCGGCGTCGCCTATGCGGGTGGCGGCGGTGCCCACGTGTACTACGCGACCCTCGCGCAGGTCGAGGGACGGCGCGGGACGGGGCTGAACGAGTGGGACAGCGTGATCGGCAGCGGACGCAGCGCGCTGTATCTCGGGCGCGGGCCGGGCTGGGTGATTCTCCTCGACGATCAGCTCTCCGGCGGCACGCGATCGCTGCTCCCTCTGCAGCTCGCCCTGGGCGACCGGCAGGGCGGGATGTTGGGCTATCGCAGCTCCGCGCTGGCCGGCGCGTATCGCAACATCGCGCGCAGCGAGGCGCGCTGGAGCGGCGCTGCGCTCGTCCGCGGTGCCGACGTCGGCTTCGCCGCGTTCGGCCAGGTCGGCTCGATCTGGGCAGGTGACGCGCCCTACGGACGCACGGCGACGCGGGGAACGGTCGGCATCAGCATCCTCGCGGCCTATCCCACCGGGTCGAAGCGGCTGTACCGCGCCGACTTCGGCATTCCACTCGCGCACCGTGGTGAAGGAGGCAAGATCGAGGTGCGGTTCTCGAGCGAGGATCGGACGCAGCTCTTCTGGCGCGAGCCGGACGACGTGTCGCGCGCCCGCACCGGCACCGTGCCGACCAGCCTCTTTGCCTTCCCGACCCGCTAGCGCCGCGGTGCGGTGCAGGATGTCAGGCGGCGCGCACCAGCCCGAGCACCAGCTCCGCCAGGATGACGGCGATGATCACCAGCTCCAGCAGCTCGCTGCGCGCGGCCTGCGCCTCGCCGTTGAGCATCGCGTACGTCTCGCGGAAGATCTCCAGCTTGCGCTCGATGCCCCGCCGCCACGCCGTCGCCCGGAAGAGCTCCAGCGCGGCGCCGTACACGCGGGCGAGATAGACGTCGTCGGTGACCTTGAGCGCGTTCTCCGCCCGCTCCACCGTCTCCGTCACGTCGGCGACGCGGGTCTGCAGGTCGGCCAGGACGGACTGGAAGCGCCGCGTCGGCAGGGGGCGCTGCCGCTGGCGCGCGGCGGCGATGCGGTCGTACATCGCCGGCAGCTCGGCGTCGAGCAGCGCGTCGTACACCCGGAGCTCCAGCAGCTGCGCATTCGCGAACTCGAGGATGTACTCGACGTCGCGGTCGGTCGGCTGCGGCTCGACCACCAGCGCGTTGTCCCAGGTCAGCACCGCGAGGTCGTCGGCATAGTACGAGAAGCGATTCGCCAGCAGGCCGGTGCGCGCCTGCTCCGCGAGCGGACGGGGCTCGCCGAGGAGGAGCACCGCCAACCGTTCGTCGCTCAGCGCCGACACGGGCGCCACCGCCGTCGATCCGTCGCGGAGCGCGGAGATCCGCACGACGACGTATTCCTCGTTCACCGGTGCGAGACCGGCGCGCTCCACGGCCGGCGCGATGCGCTCGCGCAGCATGGCCAGCTCCGTCGCGAACAGCGCCGCCACTTCGGGCGAATGCTCCACGCCGTGCGCGAACCGCACGAAGGTGTCCCAGGCGACGCCCGAGGGCGCCGCCACCTCGAGCTGGATGGAGCAGACGCCGAAATCGAACAGACGCGCCGCAACCTGCGCTCGGCAGGCGACGCCGTCGATCGTCAGCGCGCGTCCGCCGAGCGGGACGGACACCGGCGGGTTGGCGATCTGCAGCGCCTGCGCCTCGATGCGCGCCGGTCGCGTCCGCGCCGGCCCACTGGGGCCGAGCAGCGTCGCGGCCGCATCGAGCTCGATGGCGTAGCCGATGTCGAACAGCCGGTAAACGACGACCCCGCCGTCGAGCGTGAGGCTCGCGAGCGGCGGGGCGGGAACGGGATCGGCCATCCCGAAAGCTACTCGGGGGCTTCCTCGAAGTAGAGCGCCAGGAGCTGCAGGAGGGCCGCGCCGTAACGCGACGACAGCTCGGTTGGATCGACGCCGTTCCGGCTCGCCGTTGCGCCCTTGAGCGCGGTGACGAGCAGCTCTACCGGCGCGCACGCCGCGCGCCCCTCCGCGGCCAGCCGTTCGACCGCAGCGCGGGTCAGCGCCTCGCTCGCGTCGCCCTCGGTATGCAGCGCCCGCGAGAGCGCGTCGACCGTCGCGGCGCTCACCGCGTAGGGCGGCGCCTCCGGGATGGCGGTACGGGAGCGGCGCGAGCGGGGGCGGCCGAGCGACGCGCGCACCGAATCCAGCGCGCCGCTGTCGGGACGGCGCTTGCGCTCGGCGATCGTGCGTGCTTTGCAGAGCCGCGCGTCGTAGCGGGTGCGCGCTTCCTCGGACGTCTGGGACTCGCGGTACCGCTCGAGGAGGTGGACCTCGTCGTCGTAGCGGCCGAGCGTGCGATAGAGGGCGGCGAGGCGGCCGCACAGCCAGCCTGGGTACGCCGGGCGAGTGGCGACGCTGGCGGCGAGGGCCTCCTCGAGGAGCTGCACGGCGGCGGCGGAGTCACCGATCTTGTGTCGCGCTTCCGCTTCGCGGACCTGGTCGGCCGCGGTGCCTGTCATGAAGGATGGAAGAGCTTTGTAGCCGGGCATATGCAGCGGATATCGTGGAGTTCTACGAGTGAGAAGCGCAGCATCACGCCGCCACAAACATTTGGCGCACAAATCGATCTCGCAGAGTAGCTCACGGCGGCGCGAAAATCCAGCAACACGTTGCGCCACATCGTCTTAGCGCTGGTTCTCTGTATGATATCGTACACAGGACCGCCCCGCTTTCGCGCCATGCGTTCACCGGCGCGACGACGAAACACGCTATGCAGCGCGCATGCCAGTGCGCTCACAAATCGGCGCGCGTTTTCATGCGTACCATTCCGCACCGTTCACGCACCGGCACCGCCCCCCGCAGCCCTCAGGGGACGACGGCGACGCCCCAGGGCCGAGTCCCCGCGTGCACCGTGCGAACGACGCGCATCGTGCGTACGTCGACGACGGAGACGTCGTCGGTGAGACCGTTCGCGGTGTACGCGAAGCGTCCGTTGGGCGACAGCGCCACCCCCCACGGGCGCCGACCGACCCGCACGCGCCCGACCTCGCGCAGCGTCGCGGCATCGAGCGCCACGAGAGCGTGCGCTGCACCGGTCGCGAGATACACCCGACGCCCATCGGGCGAGACGACGACGCCGACGGGCCTCTCCTCGCCCGTCCCCACGCGCGCCCGCGCGAGCACGCGATGCGCGCGCGCATCCACCCGGGCGACGCTTCCCCCCACCTCGCTCGTCACGTACGCGAAGCGCCCGTCGGCCGAGAAGGCGACGGATCGCGGCCGCGCATCGACGAGGAAGGTCGACACCACGCGCTCGGCGGCGACGTCGATCACGGAGACCGTGTTGCTGGTCTCGCCGGTGACGTAGACCCACCTGCCGTCCGGCGATGCGGTCACCCCTTCGGGCTCGGTGCCCACAACCAGGGCGACGCGTACCTTCCCCGTCGCCGGATCGATGGACGAGGCGGTGCCGGCGTCCTCGTTGGCGGCGATGATCCGACGGCCGTCGGGGGTGATCGCGAACTGCTCGGGATCGGTGCCCGCCTTGTAGCGGCGCACCACCGTTCGCGTGGCCAGGTCCACCACGGCGATGCCATCGGAGGGATGCGGCATTCGCGGAGCGTCGCCGCTGAGCGCAACGAGAACCGTGCGGCCGTCGGGGGCGAGCTTCACGCCGCGCGCGCGCGCGCCCACGGGAATCGAGCCTTCCACGCGCAGCGTACGGCCGTCGATCACGGTGAGATCGTGCGACCGCTCGTTCGACACGATGAGCCACCGGGGTCCGTCGGGCGCGACCCCCTGCGCCTGGACCGCGCACCACGGCGCAACGGTGGCGAGAGCAGCGGTGAGTCCCGCGCGTCGCCACGTTTTTCGAGCATTCGACGTGAGCAGCACGCGCCGGTGGGGAGCAAAAGGCAGGCCCGCTCCCGCCGCCGGAATGAATGATGCACCCGCCGATCACCATGCGCGTGCTCGCTCTGCTCTCCTCCATCCTGCTCCTCGGCAGCCCCACATCGGCATCCGCGCAGCTCGCGCGCGGCACGCTGCGCGTGTGCGCCGATCCGAACAACCTTCCCTTCTCCAACCAGCGGCGCGAAGGGTTCGAGAACAAGCTGGCGGAGCTCATCGCCGCGGAGCTGCACGTGCGCGTGCGGTACACCTGGTGGGCGCAGCGCCGAGGCTACGTGCGCAACACGCTGCGCGCCGGGAAATGCGACGCGCTGATGGGCGTGCCCACGGGCCTCGACCCGGTGCTCGTCACGCGTCCCTACTATCGCTCGACCTATACGTTCGTGACGCGCCGCTCCACGCCGCCCATCGCGTCGTTCGACGACCCGGCGCTGCGTCGGCTGCGGGTGGGCGTGCAGATCGTCGGCGACGGCGAGGCGAGCTCGCCGCCGGTGGCGGCGCTGACCCGCCGCGGCATCGTCGAGAACGTGACCGGCTACATGATCCTCGGCGACTACCGCCGGCCGAATCCACCGAGCCACATCGTCCGCGCCGTGGCCGACGGCGAGGTGGACGTCGGGATCGTCTGGGGACCGCTCGCCGGCTACTTCGCGAAGCAGTCGCCCGTGCCGCTGCGGGTCGATCCGGTCTCGCCGGAGATCGATCTGCCGTATCTCCCCTTCGTGTTCGACATCGCGATCGGTGTGCGCCGCGGCGAGAGCGCGTTCCGCGATCGGCTCGACGGCGTGCTGCGCCGCCGGCGCCGCGACATCGACCGGCTGCTCGCCTCCTACGGCGTCCCGCGCGCCGACACCCCGGCGGTTGCGAGCACACGCACCCCCTGACCCGGCGGCTGGCGCAGCACGCGCAGCGCCAGCGGCACGAGCGCGGCGAGATACACGAAGCCGGCGGGCACCCACATCAGCAGACCGGCCAGCTGTTGATCCTCCAGCGGCGTGAGCCCCCAGGCGCGCGTCGTACCGAAGTGCGCGGTGTAGAGCGGGAGTCGGGCCAACGCGAGCAACGCCCCGAGGATCGTGCCTTGAAGCACGGCCCCGAACAGATAGATCAGCGCCGTGCCGCCGCCGACCCGGCGGCCATGCGCCTTGAAGGGCACCCACCAGAACAGGAGGGCGGTGCCGAGGAAGGCCAGGTGCTCCAGCACGTGCACGGCGCCGTCGGCGACGGCGCGATCGTAGAGCGCCGGCACGTGCCAGATCCAGAGCGCGACCACATGGAGGATCCAGGCGCCGCCGGGCGATGCGATCGCTCGCCAGACCGCGCGCAGCGTTCGCCGGCGTCGCCACCAGAGTCCGACGCCGCGGCGCCCGCGCGGCGGGAGCGCCCAGAGCATGGCGGTCATCGGATCGCCCAGCACCAGCAGCGGCGCGGCGACCATCATGAGCAGCAGGTGCTGCACCATGTGCGCCGAGAAGAGTGAGCCGGCGAGCGCATCGAGCGGCGAGACGAGGGCGATGAGCAGCGCCGCGATCGCGGCGGCGAAGCTGCGCACCCGCCAGGGCGAGACCAGCCGCGTGCCGGCGCGCCGGCGGATCACGCGCACGCCGCGCGCGTAGAGTGCGACGGCGACGAGGCATCCGAGCAGCACACCCGGCGCCGCGCTCCATGCGCGCCACAGGTCGTGCGGCTCGAGCGCCGCGCCCGGATGCGCATACGCTGCGTTCGGAAGCAGACACAATGTGCTCGCTGCCACGAGCCCCACCAGGCGCCGTGTCATTGTCCTGACAGGTATGTCATGTCCGTCGCGAGGGAGCAAGTGGAGTGCCTGCACCATTCATTGATCATCCTTCTTTGCTTGGCGGCACGTGGGTACGCTTTTCGCGACGACGCCCGCAACGGTAGGTTCCGTGCGCTCATCTTCACCCACCCGATGACGCTTCGCATGTCATACGAGCGGCGCTTCCGCGTTCCGTTTCGCTTCCTGTTGCTGGTCACCCTGGCGGCGTGCACGCGCGAGGACGTGGCGAGCCGCGCGCGCGAGCCGGCGGCCCCTGCGCTCCCCGCCTCCGGCACCCCGCGCGCCACGGTCACCCTCGACGCCGAAGACGGCCAGTGGACCCGCGCCGCCAAGAGCCTGAGCGGCATTCGCTATAGCCAGCTGGCGCAGATCACGGCGGACAACGTCAGGAATCTCCGCCCCGTCTGGACCTTCTCCACGAGCGTGCTGCGCGGCCACGAAGAGGCGCCGCTCGTGGTGAACAACACGATGTACATCCTCACGCCGTACCCCAACCTGTTGTACGCGCTCGACCTCACCAAGGGCGACAGCGCGCCGACGAAATGGATGTACAACCCGAAGCCGCAGTCCGAGGCGCAGGGTGTGGCGTGCTGCGACGTCGTCAACCGCGGGCCGGTGTTCGCCAACGGCTCCATCATCTTCAACACGCTCGACAACCACGTGATCGCCGTCGACGCGGCCACCGGCGCCGAGAAGTGGAACACGAAGGTGGGGGAGATCAACAACGGCGAGACGATGACGATGTCGCCCCTCGTCGTGAAGAACATGGTGCTCGTCGGCAACTCCGGCGGCGAGATGGGCGTGCGCGGCTGGCTGAAGGCGCTGGATCTCGGCAGCGGCAGCGTACGGTGGACGGCATACAGCACGGGCCCGGATAGCGAGGTGCTCATCGGAGCCCGCTTCAAGCCCCACTATCCCAAGGACCGCGGGAAGGATCTGGGGGTCTCCACCTGGACCGGCGCGCAGTGGAAGATCGGCGGGGGCACGGTGTGGGGATGGATCTCCTACGACCCGACGCTCAACCTCGTCTACTACGGCACCGCCAACCCCGGACCGTGGAACCCCGATCAGCGTCCCGGCGACAACAAGTGGACGTCGTCCATCTTCGCACGCGATCCGGATACCGGCGAAGCGGTGTGGGCGTATCAGATGAGCCCTCACGACCTGCACGACTACGACGGCGTGAACGAGAACCTGCTGATCGACGTGCCATGGAAGGGCCAGACGCGCCACGTGCTCATCCACCCGGATCGCAACGGGTACGTCTACATGATGGATCGCGCGACGGGCGAGGTGCTGTCGGCCGAGCCATTCGTGCACATCACCACCACCCACGGCGTCGATCTCGCCAACGGGATGCTGCGCTACGAGCCGTCCAAGCACGGCCGCGTGGGCGAGGTGGTGCGCGACATCTGCCCCGCCTCGCCGGGCGGGAAGGACTGGCAGCCCTCCTCCTTCTCCCCGCGCACGGGCCTCGTCTATCTGCCCCACCAGAACCTCTGTCAGGATTCCGAGGGGCTGGAGGCGAACTACATCGCGGGGACGCCGTACGTCGGGATGAACGTCGTCATGACGGCGGGGCCGGGCGGGAACCGCGGAGAGCTCACGGCGTGGGACCCTGCCGCCGGCCGCGCGGCGTGGAAGCTGACCGAGGACCTCCCGGTCTGGAGCGGCACTCTCGCCACTGCCGGCGATGTCGTGTTCTACGGCACGATGGACGGCTGGTTCAAGGCGGTCGACGCGCGCACCGGCGCCAAGCTGTGGCAGTACAAGACGGGGTCGGGGATCATCGGGCAGCCGATGACCTATCGCGGCCCCGATGGAAAGCAGTACGTCGCCATCATGTCGGGGGTCGGTGGGTGGGCCGGTGCGATCGTCGCCGGCAACCTCGATCCGCGCGACTCCACCGCGGCGCTCGGCATGGTCGCGGCGATGAAGGATCTCCCATCGAAGACCACCAAGGGAGGCACGCTCTACGTGTTCGCCCTGCCATGATGCTCCGTCCGCTCGCGTGCCGCGCCCGCACGCCGCTGCTGCTCGTCGGCGCCGCGCTGGCCGTCGTCGGATGTCGTCGCGAGGAGCGGCGCTTCCGTGAGTCGCCGCCGGCGACGACGCCCTCCGCGGTGCGCGTCAGCGCGCTCCAGCCGGGCACGATGGCCGACACGTCGCACATGCCGAACCCGTACGAGAGCAGCGCCTACGCGCAGTCCGAAGGGCAGCGCCTCTTCGGCTGGTACAATTGCGCTGGCTGTCACGCCAACGGCGGCGGCGGCATGGGTCCCCCGCTCATGGACGACGAGTGGATCTACGGCAGCTCGCCGGAGAACATCTACAACACGATCATCCAGGGCCGCCCCAACGGCATGCCGTCGTTCGCCGGCAAGATCCCCTCGCCGCAGATCTGGCAGCTGGTGACCTACGTGCGCTCGCTGAGCGGGCTCACGCCGATGTCCGGCCGCTCGGCCCGCACCGAGCACATGAACTTCTATCAGGGTGCGCAGTCCATGCAGGGCGCGCAGACGCCGAAGAACTCCTTCCGCCCGCCGGCGTCGGAGTTTCCGTGATGCTGCTCCAGGCGGTGCACACCCAATCGTCGCTGGATCCGGTGGGACCGCTGGCCGCCAACACCGCGCGGCTGTGGTGGTTCGCCCTCGCCGTCGCGACCGTGGTGTATCTGCTCGTCATCGCGACGGCCTGCTGGGCGCTGGCGCGCGCGCGCCGTCGAGAGCGGCGCGGCGAGCTGCTCGACCCCGGCGGCGAGGGGCGGATGACCACCGGCGTCACCTGGTCGATCGCCGCCACCGTCGTCATCCTGCTCGTCTTCCTCGGCTACGACCTCTCGGTGGGTCGCACGCTGAGCCCCATCCCCAAAGCGCACCCGCTGACGATCGAGGTCACCGGCCACCAGTGGTGGTGGGAAGTCCAGTACGCCGACTCGGCCGTCCACGACCGATTCACGACGGCCAACGAGATCCACGTGCCCGTCGGGCAGCCCGTGCTCTTTCTGCTCACCGCGGCCGACGTCATCCACAGCATGTGGGTGCCGAACCTCGCCGGGAAGAAGGACCTCGTCCCCGGGTACACCCAGTCGTTCTGGTTCAAGGCGGACACCGCGGGCACCTATCGCGGGCAATGCGCGGAGTTCTGCGGGCACCAGCACGCGAAGATGGCGATGTTCATCATCGCCGAGCCGCTGCAGCAATATCAGACGTGGGTCGCCGGACAGCGCGATACCGCGAGCACGCCTACCGACTCGGTGGCAGCACGCGGCCACACGGTGTTCATGACCGGCACCTGCGCCATGTGTCACAACATCGAGGGCACGACGGCCGGCTCCCACGCCGGACCTGATCTGACGCATCTCGCCAGCCGTCGCACGATTGCGGCGGGCACCCTGCCGAACACGCGCGGCAACCTCGCCGGCTGGATCGTCGACCCGCAGCGCATCAAACCCGGGGCCAAGATGCCCCCGAACCAGCTGCGTCCCTCCGATCTGGACGCGCTGCTCACCTATCTCCAGAGCCTCAAGTGAGCGAGCGACTGGTCACCTCGCCGCTGGCCGACCTCACGACAGCCGCCGGACCCGCCGCGCAGGCGGAGCTCGAGCAGCTCGAGCGCGTCTTCCGCCCCCGCCCCGGCTTCTACGGTTGGTTCACGTCGGTCGATCACAAGTCCATCGCGAAGCGCTACATCGTCACCTGCTTCGTGTTCTTCATCCTCGCCGGGCTGAATGCGGGGCTGATGCGGCTCCAGCTCGCGCGTCCCGAGCTCGATCTCATCGGGCCGGACAAGTACAACCAGATCTTCACCGTGCACGGCACGGCGATGATGTTCCTGTTCGCCGTCCCCGTGATGACGGCAGTGGCGCTGTATCTCGTCCCGCTGATGGTCGGGACGCGCGACGTCGTCTACCCGCGGCTGAACGCCTTCGGGTACTGGTGCTTCCTGATCGGGGGCGTGTTCCTCTTCGGCTCGTTCTACCTGAACATGGGCCCGGACACCGGATGGACGGCATACGTCCCGCTCTCCGGCCCCGAGTACGGCGTCGGCAAACGCGTCGACGTCTGGGCGCAGGTGGTCACCTTCACCGAGATCGCTGGCCTCGTGGCGGCGGTCGAGATCATCGGCACGATCTTCAAGGCCCGCGCGCCGGGGATGTCGCTCAACCGGATCCCGCTCTACGTCTGGTCCGTCCTCGTGGTGGCGTTCATGATCGCCTTCGCCATGCCGTCGGTGGCGATGGCGAGCACGATGATGCTGGCGATGGACCGGCTGGTGGCGACGCAGTTCTTCAATCCGGCCGAGGGGGGCGACGCGCTGCTCTGGCAGCATCTGTTCTGGTTCTTCGGGCACCCCGAGGTCTACATCATGTTCATCCCGGGGCTCGGCTTCATCTCGGCGATCATCGAGACCTTCACGCGCCGGCCGATCTTCGGCTATCCGGTGATGGTGATCTCGCTGCTGCTCACGGGCTTCGTCGCCTTCGGCCTCTGGGTGCACCACATGTTCGCCACCCCGGTGCCGCAGCTCGGCGAGACCTTCTTCACCGCGGCCAGCGTCCTGATCACGATTCCGACCGGGGCGCAGATCTTCTGCTGGATCGCGACGATCTACGCCGGACGTCCACGGCTGACGGTAGCGATGCTCCACGCCATCGGGTTCCTGGTCGTCTTCATCATCGGCGGCATGACGGGCGTCATGATCGCCTCGGTGCCCTTCGACCTCCAGGTGCACGATACCTACTTCATCGTCGCGCACTTCCATTATGTGATTCTCGGCGGCGTGGTCTTCCCGCTCTTCGGCGCGCTGTACCTGTGGTTTCCCAAGATGACCGGCCGCATGATGAGCGAGCGCCTGGGGCGCTGGCAGTTCTGGCTCTTCTTCATCGGGGTGAACCTCACCTTCTTCCCGATGCACATCCTCGGGCTGCATGGCATGCCGCGGCGCATCTACACGTATCTGCCGGAGATGGGATGGGGACCGCTCAATCTGCTCGCTACCGGCGGCGCGGTGATCATCGTGACGAGCGTGGCGCTGCTCATCATCAACGTCCTCGTGAGCGCGCGGCGCGGCGTCGTCGCCGGCGCGAACCCGTGGGGTGCATCGAGCCTCGAGTGGGCGACGACATCACCGCCGCAGCCGTGGAACTTCCACCATATCCCCATCGTGCAGTCGCGGCACCCACTCTGGGAGGACGATGACGAGCTTCCCGTCGCGAGCGGCCTGCGCACCGATCGCCGTGAGTTCCTGGTCACCAGCGTGCTCGATGCGATCCCCGACAGCCGGCACGAGATGCCGGGCGAGACGTGGTGGCCGTTCGCCATGGCGGTCGCGGTCGGCGTGACCTTCATCGGCGCGGTGTTCACCCCGTGGGCGTATCCGGTGGGCTTCCTGCTCGCGATGGTGGCCTTCGCCGGATGGGCCTGGCCGCGCGGCGAGCACCCGGACGAGCAGGTCACGGCTGGCCGCGTGCCGCGCACGGAGGCGGCATGAGGATCCGCCGGCCGCGCGTGGTGATGGACGTCTCCGAGCTGCCCGACGTCTGCTTCGGTCCCCGCGACATCATGTGGTGGGGGACCGCGGGGTTCGTGCTGATCGAAGGGTTCACGATGGTGCTGTGCTGGGTCGTCCTGATCTACCTGCACCAGAACTTCCCGACCTGGCCGCCCGAGGACACGAAGCGGCCCGGCCTCGGCCTCGCGACGGTGCTCATCGTCGCGATGCTGCTCAGCGTCCCGTTCATTCGGCTGATCGAGAACGCGTCCAAGCGCTTCGACCTTGGCGCGATGCGGCGCTGGCTGCCGATCGCGGCGCTCCTCTGCACCGCGTTCGTCGTCATGCGCATCGCCGAGCTGATGACGCAGGTCAACGTGAAGTGGAACACCAATGCGTACGGCTCGGCCGTCTGGCTGGTGCTCGGCAGCCACGGTACGCTGCTGCTGATCGAGGCGGCCGAGATGATCGGGTTCGCCGTCGCCTTCTGGATCGCCCCGATCGAGCGGAAGCACTTCTCCGACGTCGCCGACGCGGCGTTCTACTGGTACTTCATGGTCGCCGCGGCGTTCGTGACGTACGTGCTGGTGTTCCTCCTCCCACGGTGGATCTGAGGCGAGCGATGAGAGATTCGTATCGCACCGACGCGCCGGAGCTGTTGGGAAGCGCCGAGGAGCGCGCCCCGGCGCTCCAGTGGGTCGGGCTCCTTCTGGCGCCGGCCGCCTTCTTCGTCCATCTCCAGGTCGCCTACGTCCTGGTCCCCTGGGCCTGCGTCGTTCGCGCCCAGATCTGGGTGCACCTGACCGCGATGATCGCCATCGCCCTCGCCCTCGCCGGTGCGTGGGCAGGCTGGCGCGCGCACGCACGCGCCGACAACGCGCAGAGCAACGAAGGCGCCGGCGCGGTGCCGCGTACCCGCTTTCTCGGCGTCACGGGTATCTGTACCAGCGCGCTCTTCGCCCTGATCCTCATCGCGCAGTGGGCGGCCGGCTTCGTCATCTCGCCCTGCCAATGAGACGGGCGCTGTTTCGTCCTCGCGCGATTCGACGCTTGCTGACGGCGCTGGTCGTCGCGCTCCCCGTCGTCTCGGCGTGCGAGCCCGGTGACGGCGACGCCGCCAGCGCCAATCAGATCACCGGCGGCGACGCCGACCGCGGGCGCGAGCTGATTCGAAGCTATGGATGCGGCACCTGCCACTCCATTCCCGGCGTCACCGGCGCGAGCGGCCTCGTAGGACCACCGCTGGGGGGGATCGCCAGCCGCGCCTACATCGCCGGTGTCCTGCCGAACGCTCCGGACAACATGCTTCGCTGGCTGCACGATCCGCGCGCCGTCGACTCCCTCACGGCCATGCCCAACGTCGGGCTCACGCCGTCCGACGCGCGGCACATCGCCGCGTACCTCTACACCCTGCGGTGACCGCATGACGAGCGCGCGATCCCGCGTCACCGCCGGCCGAGCCGCCGCTGCGCTCGCGATCGCCTTGAGCGTCGCGTGCACCGTGGAGCAGCGGCACTCGGAGCGCGGCACGCCGCGACGTGACACCGCCTCCGCCGCGGACGGCGTGGCGACGGGTGTCGCGTCGTCGCCCGCGCGATTTCTCCGCAACGTGATCGGCTTTCAGGGCCCCGAGTCCGCGACGTACGATCCCGACCAGGACGTGTTCTTCGTGTCGAACATGACCGGATACGGGTCGGCGGTGGACGGCAACGGGTACATCGCACGCATGAGCGCCGGCAATCCGGACAGCGTCCAGGTCTTCATCGAGGGTGGCAGGAATGGCGCGACGCTCGATGCCCCGAAGGGGATGGCGGTCCAGGGCGACACCCTGTGGGTGGCCGACATCAGCGTGCTGCGCGGCTTCGATCGCCACTCCGGGGCCCCGGTCGGCACGATCGACCTCAAACCATTCGGCGTCGTGCAGGCGAACGACGTCGCGCTTGGCCCGGACGGCACGATTCGCGTCACCGACACCGGCATCGTCATGGGGAAGGACGGCGTCGTCTATCAGGCCGCCGACAAGATCTTCGTCGTCGGCCCCGGTCGCGCGGTGCGGGTCGCCGCATCGGGAACGCAGCTCCGTCGCCCGAACGGGGTGACCTGGGACAGCGTCGGGAAGCGATGGATCGTCGTGTCGTTCGATCCGTTCGTCGGCGAGGTGGCCACCTTCCCCGCGGACATGTCCTCGCGCACGGTGATCCGCCGGGGCACGGGCCAGCTGGACGGCGTGGCCGTGCTGCCGAACGGAACCATCCTCTTCTCGAGCTGGGCGGACTCCAGCATCCACGCGCTGTCAGGGGGTCGCGACGTCCAGATCGTGCGTGAGGTGCCGGTTCCGGCCGACATCGGCATCGATACTCGCCGCCTGCACCTGGCGATCCCGCTCTCGATGCTCGGCCGCGTCCAGCTCTGGGACCTTAGTCAGATCGTGAACCGTGAACCGTGAACCGTGAACCGTTCACGGTTTGTGGTTTACGGGTGGTTCGAGTGGATGGCGTGCGAGTCCCCGTGAGGGGGCGGCTTGCGGAAGAGTCGCTTCACCCAGCCGACCACACCCGTCGACGGCTTCGGTTTGGGCGGCGCTTCGACGCCGGCGATGAACGAGCGGAAGATCATCTCCACCGCGCCCACGCGGAGTGTCGCGCCCGTGGGCAGCTCACGCTCCCCCGCCACGCGGTAGCTATCGACGAAGGTCCCGTTCACCGAGCGCAGATCGACGACGTACCAGGTATCGCCCTTCCGCAGCAGCGTCGCGTGCGCCGTGGACACGCTGTCGTCGCGGAGGCGGACGTCGCTCTGCTCGCCCCGGCCGATCGAGCAGACCGGCCGCTCGATGTGGAACGACGCGCCGGCGAAGGGGCCGCGCACGATCTCGAGGCTCGCCGTCGGCGAGCGCCGGCTGGCCGTGCGCGCCGCTTCCGACGCCATCACGCTGCGCAGGCTGGACATGTCGAGGATCGCCGTCGCGGCGCGACTGGCCTCCTGCGGCGTCGGATCGCCCCCCGCGTGCCCCTCGAGCTCGAAGCGGATCTCCTCGTCGTGCAGGCGCAGCACGTCGCCATGATCGAGGATGCGCGTCCCCGCGACTCGTGACCCGTTCACGAGCGTGCCGTTGGAGCTCTCGTCGGTGAGGAGGTAGCCGCCCGGTACCGGCGTGATCGACGCGTGGCGCCGCGACACTCCGACATCGGGGATGACGACGTCGCATTCCGTGTCGCGCCCGATCACCGACTTGCGGCCGGGGAGCGAGAAGGTCGCTCCTGTCTTGAGCACCACCAGGCGCGCGGGCGACAGGTTCGGCGGCAGCGGGGGCGACGTGCCCACCGACGGCGATGGCGCCGTGGTCACCGCGGCGGACTGGGCGGGGTCGGCAACCGCGCCCGGCATGTCCGCCTCGAAGGTGAGGCGGCAGCCGGCGATGTCGATGTGCGTGCCGTGGCGCAGCTCGGCCGGCGCGACGCCGAGGGGCTGCTCGTCGAGCCGCACGACGACGGACGCGGTCAGCCGCCGGATGAGCACGGGCCCATGCGCCGGCACCGTGATGCTGGCGACCGGTGGCTGCCAGGCGAGCGCCGCGATCGGGAGGGCATCCGCACCACGGCCGCCGAGGGTGTTGTTGCCAACCCTCAACACTGCGCGGTCGGTCCCCGATCTCAGAAGCGGCATGGGTAGCGTGAGTCTCTCGCGAGGATGCTGTCGTGAAAAATAAACAGTCGTCCGGGAACCGGAGAATTTGTGAGGCGGCGGACGCGGCCGTCCGTGATCCAACTCACGCGCCCGCGGACTCGCCGGCGGGGTCTCTGCTCTGGACTGTCGGCCTGCGTCGGGCGCAACGGAGAACGGGGTCGCCGGCGATGCCGGCGACCCCGTCCGAGGAGCGCGACCGAGCCTTACTGCTCGACGACGACCAGGAACCGCGACGGGCCCCAGAACTTGCTGGGCTCCGTGATCTTCAGGTTGCCCTTGAAGGTGTTGTCGTCGCGTTCGTCCACCGACGCGTAGTCCAGGCTCTGGCGCGACACGATCTTCCAGCGGTGATCCCCGTCGGGCATGGTGATCACGTTCGACGTGCGCTGGTCGACCGCCGTGAACGCGCTCGCGTCAGCGGTGCGGGAGATCTGGATCGTGCGGCCGGGGTGCGCGATGAGCAGGTTCGCCCCACCCTCGTGCACGATGATCCCCTTCTTCAGCAGCTCGTCCTCGTTGCCGATCACGTAGAACGCCTTGTTGTGCTGCGCCTCGAGCGAGGCGATCGTCGCGCCGAGCTCCTTCGTCACGCCGTTCAGGCTGTCGACGCGCGTCGACAGCGCGGCGATCGTCGCCGTCTGATGCTGGATCGTCGCGTTGAGATCGTTGATCATCGCTTCGTCGGTCGCGAGCTGCGCGGCGAGCACCTTGTTGTCCGCCTGCGACTTCTTCAGCTCCGCGGCCGTGGCGCGCGCCCGCGCGACGAGCGCGTCGACCCGCTCCATCACCGCCTTGCGGTTCTCGATCTGCTGCGCGAGCGGATCGAGCGTTCCCTTCTTGCTCCCCTTCTTCGGCTTCCCGACGACGCGCGACACGCTGCTGTCGATGTGCTGGATGAAGTCGTCGGCCTGGAGGACGACGCGGGTGAGCGAGTCCTTCTGCGCCGCGAGCTGCACGGTCAGACGCTGCTGCTCGGCCGCCTTGGCGACTGCCAGGCTGTCCGCGCGCTTGTGCTCCTTGGAATCACCACAGGCCGCGAGACCGGCGGCTGCCGCGAGGACGAGGGAGAGATGGCGGGTCTTCATGGTCACGCCTCCGGACGGCGTCGTTGAGGGCGGGGGCCACGACGCGTGGACCGGCGCGTCGCGTGTCGAACCCGCGTGCTGAGAGGAAGGACGGGGAAGATGACGCGGCGGAATCCGACGCGCCGTCGGAAAGCGCACAGGACGGTGGTGACGCGACACACAGTCGCATCACCGACGCCTGCATCACCAGCTGAGGACGGGCGATGCCGAGCGCACGTAACGCCGGCAGCGCGGCCGAACGGTCACGACGCTTCTTCGATCTCGCCGAAGAGCGGGACGACGTCGCGGAGGATCCGCGCGAGGGTGGGGCGCGAGATGCCGAGCAGTCGCGCCGCTCGGCTCCGGTTTCCCCCGGTGAGCTGCAGCGTGAGCTGTGCGGCCTCCCGCTCGATCTCCGCCAGCGACTTCCCTCCCAGCGGGATCGCGATCGTTCCCGTCACGCCCTGTGGCGGCGTCGCGACGCGAGCCGTTCGCTGCTGGATGAGGAGATGGGCCGCGCGGATCGCCGGTTCGTCCCCACTGAGCACGACCGCGCGCTCGATCACGTTGCGCAGCTCGCGCACGTTGCCCGGCCAGCGGTGCTCGCGCAGCGCGATCACCGCATCGGGGGCGAGACCTTTCTCGCGCGCCCCCTGGGCGCGGGCCACGTCCTGCAGAAAGTGGTGCGCAAGGAGCTCGAGGTCCTCCGGCCGATCGCGCAGCGGCGGAATGTCCACCCGCAGCACGTTGAGCCGGTAGAACAGATCTTCGCGGAAGGTGCCCGCCTCCACCGAGTCTTCGATCGCCACGTTCGTTGCGGCGACGATCCGACATTCGATGTTGATCTCCGTCGACCCGCCAAGGCGGCGAATCCGCCGCTCCTCGAGCGCGCGCAGCAGCTTGGGCTGCAGCAGCGGCGGAAGGTGGTGCATCTCGTCCAGAAACAGGGTGCCGCACCCCGCGAGCTCCATCAGCCCGTGCTTCCGCGCCTGGGCGCTCGTGAACGCCCCGGCCTCGTGGCCGAAGAGCTCCGATTCGAGCAGCGACTCCGGGATCGCGGCACAGTTGACGGCGACGAAAGGGGCCGCCGAGTTCGCGCCGCCGCAGTGAATGCCGCGGGCGAACAGCTCCTTTCCCGTTCCGGTCTCCCCCACGAGGAGCACCGTCGTCAGCTTGGCGCGCGCCACGAGCCGCGCCGTCTCGATCGCTTCGCGCAGCGGCGCGCTCACCCCGACGATCTGCTCGAAGGAGAACGGCTCCTGGCCCCCGATCGCCCCAGTCAGGCGCGGGGTCGGGCGACGGACCGGCGTGCCTCCTGATTCCAGATTCACCACGTCGCCTCCGGGAGACAGACCATCACTCAATGGTCGGGCCCGCCAACATATGGCGGGCTCGGCACTGGGCCTGTGACCTGCGTCACACTGCCGTTTGCAGCTCCGCCAGCTCGCGGTTGACCCCTCGAACCTCCGGACGCGCCCCGACGGCGACGAACTGGTCGCGCGCGGCGCGAAGGGCCTTCCGCGCCTGCTCCAGCTGGCCGCGCGAACGGAGCAGCTGCGCGCGCTCCCGCAGCACCTCCGCGTGCAGACACTGATCTTCCCCCGTATCGGCGAGCGCCAGCGCCTCTTCCAGCAGCGCATCACAGGAGGCAGCGTCGCCCCGGAGACGCCCGATCGTCGCCAACAGCTTGAGCCCTTCCGCGCGTCGCAACCGATCGCCTCGACGGTCGGCGATCTCGAGGCCGATCGCACACGCGCCCTCCGCGTCGTCGAGCCGCCGGGCCGCGATGAACATCTCGGTCCGGTTGAACTCGCAGACGCACTCGCTCACCGCATCCCCGTGCTTCCGCGCCAGCTCGAGCGCGCGTTCGTACATCCGCTCCGCCTCGTCGAACCGCTCCTGCTTCGTGTGGACGATGGCCATGTTGTTCAGCGCACGGGCGACCCCGTCATCGTCGCCCGTCGCTTCGGCGGTGCGACGGCTGGCCTCGAACCGCTCGAGGGCCACCGCCCAGTCGCCGCGAATGCTCCCCACGATCCCGAGGTTCCGCTGAACCATGACGCTCAGCGGCGCCTCTCCCGACTCCTCGGCCAGCGCCGAGGCGCGGGCATAGAGCTGCTCGGCGTCGGCGAGCTCGCCGCGCCGCTGGGCGACGATCCCGCGGCAGTTCGCCGCGTGCGCCGCCCCCGCCAGGTAGCGGATGCGTTCCGCCACGACCTGACTCTCCTCGTACAACCGCTCGGCCGCGGCTGTGTCTCCGCACTCGCGGTGTGCCGTCCCCTTCCATCGCAGCACGTCCGCCAGCATCTCGCCGGCAGGCTCCGCATGGAGCACCGCCAACGCACGGTCGAACCAGCCGAGCGCCTCCACCGGTGTCCCACAGCGTGCGGCCGTGCGGCCGCGCTCCGCGAGACGCCGAGCCTCCGCGACACCGTCGCGGGGCCGACGCGTCATATGCATCGAGACCGTCCTCCGAATGACCCGTGACGCGCGCCTCGTGGCGCGCGTAGCGACTGCTACTTCCCGTGCATGTCGGCGAAGCCGCAGGACACCAGGTACCCGGAGAAGTGGTTGAGGTAGAACTTGATCTGCGAGGCGTTGGCCTCAGGGTACCCGATCTCGTGCTCCTTGACCAGCGCGAAGTACTTGGCCGGGTCGATGAAGGCGCTGTCGAGCTGCGCCTGGCCCCAGTAGCTGCCATGCATGCCGTTCAGGAGGACCGGGTACTGCTGCGCCCACGTCCCGGCGATCGTCTGCTGGAGCTTCACCGGCTGGGCGAAGGTCAGCCCGTGCGGCTGGAACTCGTACGCCACGTTGGGTCCCGCCAGCGCGGTCATCGTGATCACCGTCGGCTGCGACAGCGCGCCCTTCGGGATGTCGATCTTCCCACCGGCTGCCTGGATGACGATTGTGCCGCCGCTGGCGCCGATCGTCGCCGAAACCGAGACGTCGGTGGCGAGCGGCGTGAGGCGCTTCAGGACGAGCGACGTATCGCTGTACGACACGTCGGTGACGAGCATGAGCGAGTCGGTCGCCTTGATCTTGACGTAGCTGATGTTGGCCGGGCGGGGCGTGAAGCGCGCGGTCGTCGGAGACGCGGTGTCGGCGCAGGCGAGGGCGCCGGCGGCGACGAGTACGAGCGCGGACAGGACACGGAGTGCGGACTTCATGATCGATCTCCAGAAGGGGAGGTGAAACCAGGTGCTGGTGTGGCGGTGGCGACCGCGCCGGTGAGTCGCTCGCGGATGCGGCGCAGCCGGCGCGGGTGGACATGCTCGTGCAGCAGCTCGACGAGAAGCCCGTGCGTGAACGACACCGCGTCGTTCCCGTGGCGGGTGGAAGGCTCGAGCACCGAGGCGGCCAGCCCCTCGTCGATGGCGTCGAGCAGATCGTCCTCGGACCCGATCCCGGCCGCGATGGCCTGGTCCAGATCGATGCGGCGGCCGAGGATGGCGGCGGCGCCCAGCGTGCGGCACGCCTCCGGTGAGAGCCGCGCGAGCCGGCGACCCACCAGGTCGCGCGCGGCGGTTGGAAGGGCGACGTGGCCGGTCTCGCCGATCGTCCAGGCGCGGCCGCTCCACCAGATCCCCCCCTGCTCCATCATCGCGCGCACCAGCTGCACGACGAGGAACGGGTTGCCTTCGGTGCGTGTGTGCAGCGCGTCGATCCACGCGTCGGGGACAGGCTGCTGGAGCACGCGCACGAGCCACGCGCCCAGCTCGTCGCGACCGAAGCGGGCGAGTCGCACCTCGTGAAAGCGCGGGTCGCGCGACAGCCGCCCACGGCGCACCAGGACGTCGTCCCGCACCTCGTCGATGCGCAGGGTGATGCAGAGGAGGATCCGCTCGCGATCCAGGCGGGCGGCGAGGAACTCCAGCAGGTCCCACGAGAGCGAGTCGGCCCACTGCATGTCGTCGAGCACGACGACGATCGGCCGCGCGGCCGCGGCGAGGCGAAGGAATTCGGCGACCTCGCCGAAGAGCTCGAGGCGGTCGGGCGCGCCGGCGTGGCCGCGCCGGTCGCCCAGCGCCGGCACGAGAGACGGCAGTGCCGACCATTCGCGCTGCTCCGGCACCACACGCAGGACGCGAATCGCGTCCAGCACCGTCCCCCAGGGGGCGTACGGCGGGCGCGTTTCCGTTTCGGGGCAGCGGCCGGACACCAGCGAGCCGGCGCGCAGCCGCACCTCGGGCCCCAGCTCCCGGGCGAGGGCGCTCTTGCCGACGCCCCCTTCGCCGACGATCGCCACCACCTGCCGCTCGCCGTGCACCGCCCGCTTCAGCAGCTCCGCGAGCTCGGCGCGCTCGGCGCCGCGGCCGCTGAACTGCTCGAGCTGCGTCACCAGCGACGGCATGGGCATCGCGCTGCCGGCCCGCGCGACCATGTCGCGCCCCTGCCGCTTCGCGTCGTAGAGCGCGCGATCGGCGCTGCCGAACAGCGCGTCGATGTCGACGCCGTGCTCCGGGGCGGTCGCCACCCCGACCGACACCGTCATCGCGATCGGCGTGGCGTGGCCGAGCGCCATCGGAATGCCATGGACCGCGGCGCGGAGCAGCTCGCCGATCTCGGCGGCCTCCGTGCCGCCGGTCCCCGGCAGGAGGACGAGGAACTCGTCACCGCCGTAGCGCGCGAGGTGCGCGCCGGAGGGGAGCCAGCGCCGGAGCGTCTGCGCGACGGACCGCAGCACTTCGTCGCCGCGCTGATGGCCGAAGCTGTCGTTGATGAGCTTGAAGTGATCGACGTCGATCACGAGCAGCGAGGCCTTCTCGCCGGCGGCCCGTCGTGCGAGCGCGGCCCGGGCGAGATCGTTGAACGCGCCGCGCAGCGGCAGCCCGGTGAGCTCGTCCGGGTGACTGACGACCGTCGCGTGGGCGAAGCCGCGGGGATCGGTGCCGGGGCGGCCTTCGGTCGCGCGCGCGGCGCGCTCTCCCGCCACCGTCTCGAACAGCGCGAAGAGCCGCGGATCGAACTCGACGCCGGCCTGGAGGCGCATGACGTCCAACGCATCCTGATGCGACATCGCCTTCTTGTAGCTGCGCTCCGACGTCAGCGCATCGTAGACGTCGGCGATGCACAGGATGCGCGCGACGAGCGGGATCGCGTCGCCCTGCAATCCGTGCGGGTAGCCCTTGCCGTCCCAGCGTTCGTGGTGGGACTCGACGATCGGCCGCACGTCCCAGGGGAACTCGACGTCGGCCAGCATCTCCACACCCGCCGACGGATGCCGGCGGACGAGCGCCCATTCCTCATCCGTGAGCTTGCCCGCCTTGTTGAGCACCTCGGCCGGGATGACGAGCTTGCCGACGTCGTGCAGCAGGGCGCCGATGCGGAACCAGAAGAGCGACTGCTCATCCATGCCGGTGCGCGCGGCGAGCGCGCAGGCGAGGTCGGCGACGCGCTCGCAATGGCCCTGGGTGTACTGGTCCTTGCATTCGATCGACTCGCCCCACTTGCGCACCACCTCGAGGAAGTCGCTCTCCAGCCCGCGCATGCGACGGCCGACGTCGGCCAGCTCGCGCCGTGCGCGCAGCTGCTCGAACAGCCGGTGCGCCCGGTTCAGGCACTGCAGGGTGTCGCGGTTCCGCCCCTGCCGCCGGTGCAGTTCCGCGCTCTCCTTGAGCGCCTCGGCCAGGAGCAGCAGGTCCTGGCGCTGCTCGGCCACGACGCGCGCGTCGGCGAGGTACTGCTCGGCGAGATCGTGGTTGCCCATCTCGCGGGTCACCACGCCGAACGCCTTGTGCAGCTCGCCGAGGGCGCGCGGCTCCTTCACGCGAGCCGCGATCTGCCGTGCGCGGTCGCAGGCCGCGAGCGCCTGCGTCAGCTCTCCCTGCGCGACCAGCGACTCGGCGCGATTGACCTCGATGTGGATGCAGGTGCCGCGGTCGCCGAGAACGTCGGCGACGCGATAGGCCTCGTCGTAGGCACGGGCGGCGTCGGCCCAGCGCTCGCGCTGGCTGTGCAGCAAGCCCAGGTTGTTGAGGGCGATGCACACGTCGCCGGCGAGGCCGAGCTCGCGATAGGCGGCGAGGCTCGCCTCATAGTGGCGGGCCGCGAGGTCCAGGTCGCCGCGCACGTTGGCGACGACGCCAAGGTTCTGCGACGTCATCGCGGCGAGCTTCGCCTCACCCGCATCGATGGCGCGCTCGCGCGCCTGCTGGTAGAGGCTCTCCGCCTCGTCGAGATCCCCCTGCTGCCAGCGGATGATCGCGCGCAGGTTGGTGGCGTGGCCCGCCGCCCCGACGTCGCCGAACGCCTCGGCGACGGCTTGCGCCGCCTCTGCGCAGTCGAGCGCGAGCTCGAGCTGGCCGTCGGTGCGGTAGGTGCGCGCAATCCACCGGAGGACGTCGGAGGCGCGGGCGCCGTGTGCCGCGTCGGAGATGCGTCGCAACGCGAGCTCATACAGATCGCGCGCTTCGCCGGTGCGGCCGTGGAGCTCCGCTTCCTGCGCCTCGGCGATCAGCGTGTCGTACGGCACGACCTCAACGTCGTCGCGAACGAGACGCAGCGGCGCGGTGCGAAGTTGTACGGCGCGTGAAGATCTGACCGACATTGCGTCCGGCGTGGAGGTGCAGGAGGAGTCCCACTCGCTCGCCACGCCGTCAGGGCAACGGCCGGGCCCGCACGCAGATGACGCGTTTACAACGACTTACGAATCAGCACGAAACGCTTGATGTGCAAAGGCTGCCAATTCCGCTTCCACCGCGTGCAAAGATCCTTTCCACCGGTGGGGTCACATCTCGATACAGCGATGCCGCCGAAGCGCAGTGCGGCAGCGTCGGCGGCATCGTGAATCGGTCAGGTTGGGACCATGATCGGGCGTGACGACCGCTCAATCCCTCTCGCCCTTGTCGGCGCCGGTGGCGCCCCTGGGAAGTCGACCGCTGCGCTTGAGCGCGTCGCGCAGCAACAGCTCGATCTGCGCGTTGAGAGAGCGCAGGTCGTCGTTCGCCCAGCGCTGCACCGCGTCCAACAGCGCGCGGTCCACGCGGATGAGAAACGCCTTGCGCTCCGCCACGCGCCGCTCAGCCGAAGATCGAGCCGGCGTTCACCACGGGCGACGCCGCGCGCTCGGAGCAGAGCACGACGAGCAGGTTGCTCACCATCTGCGCCTTCCGCTCCTCGTCGAGGGTGACGATCCCCTTCGACGACAGCATCGCGAGCGCATGCTCCACCATGCCCACCGCGCCTTCGACGATCTTGGAGCGCGCGGCGATGATCGCCCCGGCCTGCTGGCGCTGCAGCATCGCCTGCGCGATCTCCGGCGAGTAGGCGAGATGCGAGATCCTGGCTTCCACGACCTCCACGCCGGCCTTCGCCAGCCGCTCCTCGATCGCCTTCTGCAGGGCGAGCGACACCTCGGCCGTGTGCGTGGAGAGCGCCTCCTCGGTGTCGGCGTGCGAGTCGTACGGATACGATTGGGCGACCGCCCGCACGGCCGACTCGCTCTGCACGGCGACATAGGTCACGTAGTTGTCCACCTCGAACAGCGCTTCCGCGGTGTCGACCACCTTCCACACCACGATCGCCGCGATCTCGATCGGGTTGGCGCGGTTGTCGTTCACCTTCAGCTTGGTCGTCTCGAAGTTCCGGATGCGGAGTGAGATGGTCTTCTTCGTGACGAACGGGTTCGCGTACCAGAACCCCTGCTGCCGTACGGTGCCCTTGTAGACGCCGAGCAGCTGCAGCACTTTCGCTTCGCCGGGGTTCACCGTGAAGAAGCCGGCGGACGCGATGGCGACGACGACGATGAGGATCATCGCCAGGATGGCCAGGAAGGGCCGGCCGTTGCCGACCCCGTTCAGGAACCCCAGCGCGAGCAGCACCAGGGCGACCAGCGCGACGAGGAGCGTAGACAGGCCGGGCGACGCGCGGTATTCGTTTTCGCGAATCATGCGGGAGGACTCCGTGGAGGTGATATCAGTATGATATCACTTCCCCGCCCCGTCAAGATCAGGGGCCGAGCAGGCCCCGCGCGGACTGTTTCTCGAGCGCCCGGCGCGCATCCTCGAAGCGGTAGACCAACCCCCCGTCCTCGGTGACGTCCAGGTCGGCGACCTCCCGCATCACCAGCGCGTCGAGGACCACCTTCGATTCCTCGGCGCTCAACGCGAGCGCGCTGGCCACCTCCACTGCGGTGAGCCGGCCGTCGCGCAGCATGGCGAGCCGCAGGATCTCCGACTCGATCGTCGTGCGGCGCAGCAGGTCCGCCCGCGATCCGCTGCGTCGACCGTGCACGTTCGCCGTTCTCAGGAGCGCCACCCCGCCCAGCGCGGGCAGCACCACGGTGGCGAGGACGGCGACGATCGTATTCACCGACGCGAAGCTCGCGTCGGACCGGACGAAGCCGAGCAGCATGAACGCCGAGACGAGCAGCAACACCACTCCGCCGACTGTGCGACTCACCGGAATCCCTCGGGTGGAGGTCGCCTCAGATATGGCGCGGCCCGGCTTCCTCCGCCACTCGCTCGCCGCTAGAAGGCGGTGCGCAGTCCCAGGTTGATGGTCCGACCCGGCACCACGGTGACGTTGTCCGGCTCGCCGAGCTGCCGATTGAGGAGGTTCTCTCCCGACAGGCTCACCCAGGTGTGCGAGCGC
>JABFYH010000117.1 GCA_013361335.1 Gemmatimonadaceae bacterium
CCGGCCGCGCCGACCGGAACACCAGCGGCCGGTCGTTGTTGCGCGCCACCACGATCAGCTCTCCATTCGCCGTCCGCACGCGCTGGATGTCGCGCGACTGGCCGGGCACCATGAACCCGCTCTCGTCGGCGCGGAGCGGCGTGAAGCCGCCCTTGCCGTCGCCGCGCAGCATGAGGCCGTAACTGGCGCTCATGCGGCCGATCTCCGGCTTGAAGCCGTCGAAGTTGCCGGCCAGCAGGAGATCGGGATGGCCGTCGCGATCGGCGTCGGTGGCGAGGATGCCGTACACCGGCGCGAGCTGCGCCTCCAGGGGCAGCGGCGTCACCGTGAACGAGCCGTCGCCGTTGTTGTGCGCCACGGACGTCGCGAAGGTGTAGGCCGTCTTCAGCACGGCATCAGCGAGATCCTTCGGCGGGAAGATGTCCGTCACCTTCTGGAGCGCGTAGTCCTTGTAGTTGAGGTACCGCGCCTTGAGCGACGGGATCGCCTTGATCAGGTCGTCGCGCAGCGGCAGCGGATAGCTCACGCCGCCGTTGTAGCAGGAGATGATCTGCTCGGCGAAGCCGTTCCCGTCGAAGTCCTTGACGTACATCGTCGTCGGCTCGGTGACCGACGCGTGCAGCCGGCTGTTGAGGCCGAGGTTGCCGACGACGAAGTCCACGCGGCCGTCGCCATCGACGTCGGTCGCGACGATCCGGTTCCACCAGCCATTGGTCTGCTCGAGGCCGCGCACGGCGAGCCGCGCGAGCTTGCCGCCGCCCATGTTGCGAAAGACGGTGATCGGCATCCACTCGCCGACGACGACGAGATCCAGGCGGCCGTCGCCGTCGACGTCGCGCCACACGGCGTCCGTCACCATCCCGGCATGCGCCAGCTCCGGCGCCAGCCGCGCCGTGACGTCGGTGAAGTGGCCGCGGCCGTCGTTGTGCAGCAGCATGCTCGGCGGATCGATGCCGTAGCGGCCTGGCACCACGCGACCGCCGACGAACAGGTCGATCGCCCCGTCGCCGTCGTAGTCCGCCGCGACGACCCGCGAGCCGCTGCCGCTCTCGGCCGGCAGGGCATTGGTCGCCTTGCGGAAGTGTCCGCGGCCGTCGTTCAGGTAGAGTCGGTCCTGCAGCGCCGGCGCCCCCTCCGAGAACTCGTTGCCGCCGCTCACCACGTAGAGGTCGGGGTGGCCGTCGCCGTTCGCGTCGAAGAAGACGGCGCCCACGTCCTCCGAGATCGCGTCCTGCGCGAACACCGCCTCGTCGGTCGACACGAACCGGCCGTCGCGCTGCTGGAGGAACAGCTTCCCCGGCTGCTCCTTCGCGCCGCCGATGTACAGGTCGTCGAGCCCGTCGCCGTTCACGTCGGCCACCGCCATCAGCGGTCCCTCGGTGGACAGCAGCTTGGGGATCAGCCGCTCGCGATCGAAGTCGACGAACTCGTTCTCGTGGTGGACGAAGTCGATCGCCGTGGCCGCGGTGACGTCCCTCAACGGAGTGGCGGCCGCCACCGTCGTCGCCGGGAGGGCGGGGACCGCCTGTGCCTGGTTCACCGTGACGAGCTGGTTCGCGGCAGTGCGGCCGAGGCGGCTCACCTTGCCGTCGGGCCACTCGACCCGGACCGAGTCGAGGCCGGCGGCACGCCCGATCCCGAAGTCGAGCACGTAGTCGACGCTCGACTGGTAGCCGCGGCCGGGTGACTCCTCCTGCATGTACGCCGCGGTATCGGCGAACGCCGTCACCCGCGCCCCGATGCCGAATCGGTTTCCGCCGGACCCGACGAGCCGCACGCGAAGGAAGTGATTCTCCGGCCGGAGGGTGCGGGCGTTGTTGCGGTAGACGAATGCTTCCTGGTTCACGTTGTTCACCACGAGGTCCAGCGCGCCGTCGCCGTCCAGATCGCCGTACGCGGCGCCACTGGAGAAGCTCGGCGCGGCGAGCCCCCAGGCCGCGGCCTCGTTCCGGAACTGCAGGTGACCGGTGTTGTGGAAGGCGTAGTTGGCGATCGGCGTCGACGTCATCGCCTTGATCAGCCGCCCGAAATCCACCTTCGACCTTCCGCCGTTCGTCACCGACTTCATCGTCTCTTCGTTGGCCAGGAACGCCACGTAATCCTGCGACGTGATGTCCTTGGTCAGGCCGTTCGTCACGAAGATGTCCTTGTGGCCGTCGAGATCCAGATCGGCGATGAGGGCGCTCCAGCTCCAGTCGGTGCGCGCCACGCCGGCGAGCTGTCCCACGTCGCTGAAGGTGCCGTCGTGGTTGTTGTGCTGGAGCATGTTGCGCATCGACTGGTGGTGGTAGCCGTTGCGCACCTTCGTCTGGTAGACGTCCCATCCCTCGAACTGCGTCGTCGTCTTCAGGCGCAGCTCGTCCTCCGGCAGCATGTCCGTCGTGTAGACGTCCGGCCACTGGTCGTTGTCGACGTCGGCCACGTCGAGGCCCATCGAGAAGTAGCTCAGCACCGGCATCTGCCGGTCGAGCGCCTCCGAGAAGGTGCCGTCGTGCTGATTGATGTAGAGGTAGTCGCGCTCGAAGAAATCGTTCGAGACGTAGACGTCGGGCCAGCCGTCGCGGTTCACATCGGCCACGACGACCCCCAGCCCGAACGCCATCTCGGGGCTGTGGATCCCCGCGTCGGCGCTGACGTCGGTGAAGTGCCCGCCGTCGTTGCGGAACAGCTTCGCCCCGCCGAAGCGGTCGCGGACGTTGCGCGTGTTGCGGAGCCCGAAGCTGTTGGCCGGCTTGGGCGAGTTGTCGATGACGAGCAGATCGAGGTCGCCGTCGCGGTCGTAGTCGAAGAAGGCGGCCTGGATGGAGTAGCCCTCGTCGGCGACGCCGTACTGCCGCGCCATCTCCTTGAAGGTCGGCACGCCGTCGGCGTCGAGCCCCTGGTTGATCCAGAGCTCGTTGCCCCGCGATTCCGGCGGGCCGTTGCCGGCCTTGCAGATGTAGATGTCCAGCCGCCCGTCGCCGTTCACGTCGGCGAAGGTCACGCCGGTGGTCCAGGAGCCTTTCGCCGACGTGATGCCCGACGCCTTGGTGACGTCGCGGAAGTGGAAGTGCCCGCGATTCAGGTACAGTCGCGGCCCGCCCTCGTTGGCGGTGAGCAGGATCTCGGGCAGCCCGTCGCCGGTCAGGTCCCCCACCGCGACGCCGCCGCCGTTGTAGTAGTTGCGGTAGGTGAAGACGTTGAGCTCCGACGTCTCCTCGAGACGATTCTCGAAGCGGACGCCGGTGGCGCTGGACGGAAGCTTCGTGAACAGCTCGTTGCGCACGACCGGCGCGTCGCCGGCCTGCGTGACCTCTGCGCTTTCCGACGACCGCGAGCAGCCGACGGCGCCGCTGAGGACGCACAGCACCGCCAGGAGGCGCCGCGAGGAGATGGTCGGGAGAGGGATCATGCGACGGAAGGGGGCGACGCAACGACGGCGGGAGCGCGGACGGCAAGCGCAGGCTGCCGTTGGACAGCGACGCCCTGGCGACGGCCCATCACATCGCGTGGGTGCTGGTGGGCGCTACTACGCCATAGCCTGCTCTCTGATGGAGCAGGCTATGGCGGACCTTGACCTGCGACCCGGATCAGTATCCGGGGTTCTGGGCCAGCAACGGGTTGCTCTGGCGCTGGGTGAGCGGGATCGGGAACAGGATGCGATAGATCTGGGTCGCCGCTTTCGTGCAGGTCGCAATGGGCGCGGTGCACATCTGATGGGCGTCGGTATACTTGCCCGCCCGAATGAGATCCTGACGGCGCTTGCCCTCGCCGGCGAGCTCGAACAGCCGTTCGTTCAGGATGGCCTGGCGGGCCTGCGCCTGGCTCAGCCCCGGGTCGATGAGACTCCCCGCGGGCAGGTGACGGCTCCGGATGATGTTCAGCTGCGCGATCGCCGCCGGCGTGTTGCCCGACTCGTTCAGCGCCTCGGCCTTGATGAGGTACATCTCGGCGAGACGGAAGAACGGATAGTTGTTCGGATGCGAGTTGCCGGTCGCTGCACCCGGAAGCGGGGGGAACTTCATCAGGCGCGCCCCTTCATTCTCGGCCGCCTTGGTGGCATCCACGATACCGACCGTGAAGATCAGCGGGTTGCCCTGCCGGTCCTTGACCGCGGCGCCGGTATTGTAGCTGTACTGCTGGCCGACGAGGAAGATGCTGCGCCGGTCGTCGTTCGGGTCGAACGCGTTGTAGGTGTCGGCGATCGTCGCGAAGCCGTTCCAGGGTTCGGGCGACAGCTGGTTGTAGTGGAGACCGCGCATCGCCAGGCTCATGCCCAGGTCCGCCGCTGACGACTCCGAGATCCAGAAGATGTGCTCCGGCGAGCCCTGATTGTCGATGCTGAAGTTCTTCTTCCAGTCCGTCGCCAGCGAGTACACCCCGGAGTTGATCACCCGGTCGGCCGCGGCGATCGCGTCCGTCCACCGTGCCGTGCCCTTGGTGAAGCTGTTGGCCGTCACGGTCCCGGTGAAGACCTGGGCGTTGAGGTAGAGGCTCGCCAGGATCGCGTCCGCGGAACCCTTCGTCACCCGGCCACGGAAGGACGACGGCCACGAGGGCGGCAGCGCGGCCGACGACGCCTTGAGCTCCGCCTCGACGAACCGGAAGATCGAGTCGCGCGACACGCGCTCGTGCTTCGCCAGCTCGGTGGTGGTGACCAGCGGCACGCCCCCGAAGAAGTCCATGAGCATGTAGTAGTACCACGCTCGCAGCGTCCGTAGCTCGGCGATGGTCTGGTCCTTGGTCGCCGAGCTCGACTTGTTCATCACCTCGATCATCAGGTTCGCCTTGGCGACCCCGGAGAACAGGTCGTTCCAGGTGCCGTTCATGTCGTCGAGCGCCGAGCCGCTGTTCTCCGTCCATTGCTGGCGATGGATCTCCAGCCACCGGCCGTTGTCGTACCAGTCGTTGCCGCGCGTCGGCACCAGCAACTCGTCCGTCGTGATCTCGCTCAGGTTGTAGTAGCCCCACAAGGTGGGGCGCAGGCCGGCGTACACTGACGCCACGCCAGCCAGGACCTCGAGATCGGTCTTGAAGGCGTTGTCAGGCGTGAGTGCGTCCTTCGGCACCTCGGTGAGATTGGTGCACGCCTGAATGAGCGTGAGCGCCGGAACCAGAAGGAGGGCGCCCAGCGTCACCCGGCGAAGCGACTTCTTCAGAAAAGTCGTCATATGCTGTCGTTACCGTTGGAGTAGGCAGTGAGGCGTGTCGCCGAGGCGTTAGAAGGAGAGCCGGACGCCGGTCGTGAAGGTGCGGGCCCGTGGATAGGTGAGGTAATCGATCCCGCGCGTGCCGATGCCGTCCTGGTTGGCGTCGGTGAAGACTTCGGGGTCGTAACCGGAGTAGGGCGTGAAGAGCAGCAGGTTGTCGCCCGAGACAAAGACACGCGTCGGCCGGCCGCCCATCTGCGCGAGGTTGAAGGTGTAGCCGACCGTCAGGTTCTGGAGACGGACGAAGTTCCCGTTCTCGATCCAGCGCGACGAGAAGATCGAGGGCTCGTCGATCCCCGTCGGATCGTCGAGCGCCGATGCCAGGAAATTGCGGCCCTGCTTCGCGTTACCCTTCGTGGCGTACACGAGCGCCGTGTTGTTGAACACGTCGCGGCCGAACTCGCCGCGCCAGTTCCAGCTCGCGTCGAATCTGTTCCACGTCAGGTTGCTGTGGAACCCCATGCTGAAGCTGGGGTTGGCGTTGCCGATGATGCCCTCGTCGGCGCCGGTGGGCGAGAAGGTCACGCCGCCGGTGCAGCCGGCGCTCGTGGCCACGCAGCTGAAAGTCTGCCGTCCCTGGGCGTCGATGCCGAGGAAGTGCGGACCCCAGAAGGTGCCGAGCGGCTGGCCCGGGATGAGTCTCTGCGCGAACCGACCGGACTGGCCCTGCCCGAAGACGCTGCCGGTGATGAGGAAGTCGCGGCCGGCGCCGATATCCATCACCTTGCTGCGCTCCACGGACAGCACGAGGCCCGACGACAGCGACCGCGACGGCGCGTCCCAGAGCCGCCCTTCGACCGTCGCTTCGACGCCGCGATTCTGGACCGTGCCGACGTTCTCGATGCGGGACGAGACGACCGCCGGCTGCGGCACCGGCACGCGGAGCAGCAGGTCCTTCGTCTTCTTGTTGTAGAAGTCGACGATGCCGGTGAACCGGTCACTCCTGATCCCCCAGTCGATGCCGACGTTGGTCTGCTCGGAGGTCTCCCACTTGAGGTCGGGGTTCGCCACCTGCACGGCCGCGAGGCCGGTCAGCACCGTGCCGCCGAAAGGATACTTGGAGCCGTTGTCGGTGCGGAGCAGGAGCTGCGTGCCGTAGGGCCGGATCGCCTGGTTACCCTGGCGACCCCAGCCGGCGCGGAGCGCGAGGCTCGAGAAGGGCGTGCGACCCTTCATGAAATCCTCGTTGCTGAGGCGCCACGACGCCGATACCGCGGGGAAGGTCGACCACTTGTTGTTCTCGGCGAGCCGCGACGAGCCGTCGCGGCGCACCACCCCGGTGAGGAAATACTTGTCGGCCCATCCGTAGTTCGCGCGCGAGAAGAAGGAGACGAGCTTGCTCTCCTGGATGTAGGACACCGGTGGCGGCGAGTTGGCCGGCGTGCCCGCGCCAAGGTTGTTGAACTGGAATACGTCCGTGACGAAACCCTGCGAGATGACCTCGAACCCGTGGTTGTTGAAGGTGCTGTACTCGTACCCACCCACCACGTCGAGCTCCTGGCTGCCACCGAGCTTTGGCGTCCAGGTGAGGAGTTGCTGCAGGTTGAGGTTCTGGAGGCTGCGCTGAGCCTGGCGCGCCGCGCCACCGTACTGCGCGCCGATCGGGCTGATGATCGGGAAGTAGGTGTCGCGCACGGCGTCCGTGTAGTCCACGCCGAGGGTCGTCTGCTCGGTCAGGCTGGGGATCAGCTCAAGAGAGGCCGACAGGTTCCCGAGGACGCGGTTCTCCGGGGCGACGTCGGTGATCTGCTCCGCCAGTGCGACGGGGTTGCGGGTCCCCTGCGCGCCGGCCCCGATCTCGTAGTACGCGCCGGTCGCTGTCGTGATCGGCTGGGTGGGATTGAAGATGGCCATGTTCGTGAACACGCCGCCCGAGAACCCGCCGCCATTCTCCATCGCGAGGTATCTGTTGTTCACCCGCGACGCCGTGAGCGTGAGGCCGAGCGCGAGCTTGCCGTCGAGCGCCTGGTGCTGCGCATTGAGCCGGCCCTGATAGCGCTTGAGCCCATTCGCGATCACCACACCCTTCTGGTCGAAATAGTTCAGCGAGGCGCGGTAGGTGGTCGCGCCCGCGCCCCCGGCGAAGGCCAGGTTGTGGCTCGTCGCGTACCCCGTGTGGGTCAGCGCATCCTCCCAGTCCGTGTTCGCCGTGCCGAGCGCCGCGAGCTGCGTCGCCGGCAGCTTGCCGGCGCTCACCTGCGACTGCACGAACGTGCGATACTGGTCGCCGGTGAGGAAGTTGAGCTTGTGCGACGGGCGCGCCGCGGCCACGTAGACGTCATAGTCGATGCTCGGCTTGCCGCTCAGGCCGCGCCGGGTCTGGATCAGGATCACGCCGTTCGCGCCGCGGCTGCCGTAGATCGCCGTCGCCGAAGCGTCCTTGAGCACCGTGATCGATTCGATGTCGTTCGGGTTGATCGAGTTGAGCGGGCTGCGCGGCAGCGCCGCGTTGAACTCGAGCCCGTACGCGCCGGCGACGGTGTTCTCGTTCTGGAGCGGGATGCCGTCCACCACGTAGAGCGGATCGTTGCTCGCGCTGATCGACGTGCCGCCGCGGATCCGGATCTGCGCGCCGCCGCCCGGCTCGCCGTTGTTCGTCACCATCTGCAGGCCGGCCACGCGGCCCTCGAGCATCTGGTTGGCGTTGGTGATGACGCCGACGTTGGCCTGGTCGGCGTCCACCTGCGACACCGAGCCGGTGATCGACTCGCGCCGCTGCGCGCCGTAGCCGGTCACCACCATCTCACCGAGCACCGCGGCCTGGGCGGTGAGGGTGAAGTCGGCGTTCGCCGTGCCGCCGGCGCTCACGGTGACGGTGCGGGTCTGCGGCCCGAAGCCGATGCGGCTGGCGCGGACGCGCTGTGCCCCCGTTGGCACGCCGGCCAGCGAGAAGGTGCCGTCGTCCCGGGTCATCGTGCCGCGCTGCGTGCCGACGATCCGCAGGCTCACCGCCGCCAGCGGCTGGCGGGAGGCGGAGTCGACGACCCGCCCACTGATCGTACCGGTGGACTGGGCGCCGAGGCTCGCGGCTGCCACGAGGGACAGCGCGAGCACGCGAGAGAGGCAGCGAACCATCGCCATACGACAACCCTCCTGGGGGGGCGGAGTGTGTGTGCCTGCCGCGCATCCATGGCGGTGACGCGGCAGGAGTCCGGTGTGCTGTGCGAACGCTCCTCGAGGCCAGCCGACAGCAGCCTGAGGAGGAACGACCGTGGTGAGAGTGGTGGGGCGATCGATGCCGAGGTAACCGCTTTCTTTCACGCGCTCACGCCGACCAGAAAAAGTCGGTCGCAGGCGGAGCCAGACTTACGTCGGGCGCCGCATGCTGTCAAGAAGCACCCTGCTCGGTGGCTTGACGTCACATCGTGCCGGACGGCAATCTGGACCATGAGCCCACTCGCCCTTCTGCTGCTCGCCCAGCTCGCGGCCCCCGCCCGCCTCACCACGCCGCTCCTGTCCTTCCCCGAGGCCGGCCTGGATGCGGGCGCCGCCTACCAGGGCTATCAAACCCGCTTTTACCGCGACGCCGCCGCCAACACCGTCCAGATCTACCTGGACGGCCGCGAAGGACGCGTCGTGACGCTGCTCGCCGACGCCGAGAACGCCAGCGTGGGCTTCTCCGCCCGCGATGCCCAGGGCCGGCCGGCCGTCCTGCGCTGGGGCGACGACCGGGCCCGCGTCGCCCGCACCGGACGGACGCGCGTCTTCGAGTACGCGCTCACCGCCGACGCCCCGGCCGTCCATCTGGGCTGGTTCCTCCTCGGCTCGATGCGCGTCGAGCGCGACTTCCAGTACGAGAAGCGCCACCGCGCCCCCTACGCTGCCCCTGCGTTCACCCTGCCCGAGACCGATCGCCTGGTCGCCGCGCTCGAGCGCCTGCCCGCGGACGTCCAGCGGCGCCATCTCGCCCTGCTCGGCGCACGCGACGTCGCGACGCTGCGCGCCCGCCTCCGCCCGAGCGTCCGCGTCGTCACCGGCGCCGGCGACTGGCACGCGCGAGTCGTGCAGCCGTCCCTCGACGGCCGCGATACCATGATCGTCGAGGTCCATGCCGATCCGCGACTCGTGCTCGCGACGCGCGCCGGCGACTCGATCTCGCTCCGGGCGCGTCGTGGCGACCGCGTGCCCTTCACGATCCGCGTCGGCACCACGGGGCGCACGCTCACCCCGCTCGCGCGCAACGAGATCTTCAATCGCGCCTTCCTCGCCTGGCTGGATTCCGCCCGCGCCGCGCCGGCCGCCGAGGCGTCGCTGCGCGCGCGGTGGCTCGAGCGGCAGGTCCGCGGCGTCGAATTGCTCGCCTCGCGCGAGAAGCTGATGGCCGGCCTGCCCAACTACGCGACCTACTTCGGGCGCGACATGCTGGTCACCGCGCTCATGATGCGCCCGGTGTGGCACGACGCGATGTCGGAGTTCGTCGTCGCCAGCGCCCTTCGCAAGCTCTCCCCCCGCGGCGAGGTGAGTCACGAGGAGGCGCTCGGCGGCCAGGCCGTGCGCGAGGCGGCGAGCGAGTACGCGGCGCTGGTGGACGAGTCCCTTCGCGCGCGTGGCGCGGGCGACGGCGCCGTAGCGGACAGCCTGCTCGCGCGGGCGACCGCCGTGCTGCGCGACGCGCGGCGCGTGCGCGAGAACTATCATATGATCGACGACGAGTTCCAGCTCGCCGTGCTCGCTGGCCGCTGGCTCGCGGACCCCGCGGTGCCGGCGGCGCGGAAGCGGGCCTTCCTCGCCGACGCCTCGGACGGCGAACCGCGGCTGCATCGCCTCCTCCGCGAGCTCGCGCTCGTGAGCAGCATGACGTCGGCGTACGCCGCCGACGCGGTGGCGAGCAACCTCGTCTCCTTCGCCCCGCGCGATTCCGGCTGGGGTTCGGCGAGCTGGCGCGACAGCGGCGCGGGCTACGCCGGGGGCCGGTACGCGATGGACGTCAACGCCATCTGGGCCCCGCATGCGCTGGAGTCCACGGCGCGCATCATCGCGGCGCTGCGCGCACTTCGACTGCCGGTCGACTCGCTGGCGAGAACGGTGCGCGGCGTCGCCGGCACACCGCTCGAGCGGTACATCCGCGATTCGACGGCGCTGCTCGCCGCCATTCGCACGTGGAACGGTGCGGCGCGGCATTTCATCGTCCGCCTCGACCCCGACGACGTGCGCGCGCAGGTCGACGCCCGCCTCGCCGCGATGCCCCTCGCCGAGCGGAGCGAGTGGGAGCGCGTGCTGAGGGCGACGAACGCGGCCCGCGACTCGCTCGAGTTCCTGGCCGTGGCGCTCGATGCCGCTGCGCGCCCCATCGGCGTCGCCAACACCGATCCGGCGACGGGGCTCTTCCTCGGCGAGCACGAGGGGGCGACCCGGCCGCTGGATTCGGCGGCCGTGCGCACCCTGCTGCGCGACGTGCGGCTGTTCGCGCGCGCGTACCCGGTCGGTCTGCTCGTGGCAGGCGTGGGCCCTGTCGTCGCCAACGACGCCTACGCGCCACCGGCGGTGTGGCGGGCGTTCGAGCGCGATCAGTATCACGGTCCGCGCGTGGTGTGGGGCCGGGAGGTGAACCTCTTCCTGCTCGGCGTCGCGCGGCATCTGGGATCGGATGCGACGTCGCCGGCGCTCGCGCCCCATCTGCCCGAGCTTCGGGCGAGCCTCGAGCGGGTGCGGAGCGCCGTGCAGGCCTCGGGCTTCCGCAGTGAGCTCTGGAGCTACGAGGTCCGCGACGGCCGAGTGGTCCCGGTGCGCTACGGCACCGGGTCCGACGTGCAGCTCTGGAGCACGTCGGATCTGGCGGTGCAGTTCGCCCTGTCGCGGTTGGTCGATCGATAGTCCGAGCCGTCGGCGACCGGGTTGGCGGTTATTATGCCTCCATGCCGCCCGACCCAGCGTGCCAGTAATCGTCCTCGTCGCCGACGGGGCGCGGCCCGACGCGTTCGCCGGCCCGTTGCACGACCTCCCCGCGCTCCGGAGGCTTCGGGATGACGGCGGGTGCTTCACCGTCACCTCCGTCTTTCCTTCGGTCACCGGCCCCGCGTACACTCCCTTTCTCCTGGGTCGCTTTCCGGGGCCCGTCGGTGTTCCCGGGCTGCGGTGGTACGATCGGTCGCGCACGGCGTGCGGGTGGCCGGACTACGCGCGCAGCTACGTCGGCTACGAGATGGGTCGCATCGACTCCGACCTCGAACCGGCGGCGCCGACGATCTTCGAGCTGGTTCCGCGGAGCATCGCGGCGCTGAGCGTGGTGACTCGCGGCCTCCCCCGCGCGCGGCGCGTCGGTGGGCTCACGGCGCGCTCGGCGCTGCGCGCGGCGCTCACGCATTTTCGTGGGCGCGCCGCCGCGTGGCTCGACGTCGATCGCGAAGTGGGTGACGAGATCGTGCGCCGCATGCACGACGAACGGCCGGATTATCTGTTCGCCGCGCTCACCGGCGTCGACAAGGCGTCGCACGCCGAGGGGCACGCGACCTCGCTGGTGCACGACGCGCTGACCATCGTCGACGACACCGTCGCGCGGCTGCGGGCGGACGCGGAGCGCGGCGGATGGTGGCGCGACACACATCTGTGGGTCGTGAGCGATCACGGGCATTCCGCCGTGCACACCCACGAAGATCTCGCCGGTATCGTTGCCGCGGCGGGACATCGCACGGTCGCGCACCCCTGGTCGGCCGGTATCGCCCCCGACGTCGCCGTGATGGTGAGCGGCAACGCCATGGCGCATCTCTACGTCGCGCTGCACGAGCGAACGCGGCCCGGCTGGCCGCGGCTCGCCCCGCGATGGGGCAGGCTGGCGGAGACGCTGCTCGCTCGGCCGTCGGTGGACCTGCTGCTGCTGCCGCACACGGCCGATCGGTGCGAGGTGCGCAGCGCGGCGCGCGGCAGCGCCGTCGTCGAGCGTCGCGGCGCGTGCCTGCGATACGTACAGGTCGACGGCGATCCGTTGTGCTACGAGTCGGACCTTCACGGATGCGCGGACGATCTTCACGACGCGACGCGCGATTCACCATACCCCGACGGCATCGTGCAGATCGCCTCCCTGGCCGGCGCGGCGCGAGCAGGTGACCTGATCCTCTCCGCCGCGCCGGGGTTCGACTTTCGCCGCCGATACGAGCCCATCCCGCACCGCAGCGCACACGGCGCGCTGCACCGCGATCACATGCTGGTCCCGCTCCTGCTCGATCGTCCGCCGGCCCGCACGCCGCGCCGCACCACCGACCTCTTCGCCAGCACCCTTGCGGCGCTCGGTCTCCCGGCGCCGCCAACGATGGACGGCGAGTCGTTCCTCGCGGACTAGCCTTGTCATCCCCCGGGCGCGAAGCACTGTCCGGATCCAGTCCACCGCCAACAGGAATCACATGCCGACCCCCTCCGACGCGCCCGCCTATCCGTACGCGACGCACCTCGACATCCGCTTTCCCGCCCTTGAGACGATCGCGCTCGATCCGGTGATCGCCGCCGTCACCGATCGCTGGTGGAACCAGACGCTCTGCAAGGTCAACGACTCGGTGGTGCGGCTCGGCGTGATGCAGGGCGAGTATCACTGGCACAAGCACGACCACGATGACGAGTTCTTCTTCGTCCTCGAGGGAAGGTTTCTGATCGATCTCGAGCCCGCCGCCGACGGCGTCACGCCCGGCCGCGTCGTCAGCCTCGCCCCGCGGGAAGGGTTCGTCGTGCCCAAAGGGGTGGTGCATCGCACCCGTGCGCCGGAGCGCACGGTGATCCTCATGGTCGAGAACGCCGGGATCATCCCGACCGGCGACTGAGCGTCGACCTATCGCCGGGCGCGGGTCGGCCGGATCGTCCCCGGCAGCGACAACAGCGCCCACGCTCCCTCGAGGATGATGAAGCCGAGGTTCCAGTTCCGGACGGCGGCGTAGGTCAGCAGCGCCGAGCCGAAGAAGTTGAGGGCGTTGTAGGCGCGCGTCTCGCGCGGGAGCCAGCCGCGCTGGAGGGCGACGTACGCGGCGAGGATGAGCGCCGCCCCGACGAGCGAGACGAGTTGATCGAGGAGTTCCATCCAGGCAACTTACATCGATGGGCTGGACCGGACTTTCCCTGCGTCTCGCGCTGCGTGCGCTCCGCCACCCCGCCACCGGCGTCGCGCTGGTGCGGGTCGCCTGGCGCTTTCGGCGCCGCGGCTGGTGGCATCGCTTCCCTTTCCTGCCCCTCCCGTCCATTCCCTACGTGCGCTGGCGCATGCACACGGCGTACGGCGAAGGTGAGGTCGTCCCACCGGTTGAGGACGTCGAGCGCTATGCGCGGTGGGCGGTGCGCAGGCCATGATCGAGGCACCCGCGTGCGCGGGTGCCGGGGTCGTCCCCGACGCCGCCGAGCTCACGCGGCTGGCGAAGGCGCACGCCTTCGCGCTCGGCTTCGACCTCGCGGGTGTCGCCGCGCTCGGGCCGGCCGACACGGCGGCGGCCTTCGACGACTGGATCGCCGCCGGGCGTGCGGGGACGATGGACTATCTCGCGCGCGGCGCCGAGAAGCGGCGCGACACTCGGCTGCCGCGGCCCGGCACCACGCACGCCCTCGTCGTCGCGCTCGACTACGGTGGCAAGGAGCCGAGTGGTCCGGTCGCGCGCTACGCGCGGGGCGACGACTATCACGAGGTGATGGAGGAGCGGCTGCGCGAGCTGCACGTTCGTCTCGAGCGTGATGCAGGGCGCGCGATCGCGGGCAAGCCGTACGTGGATACCGGTCCGATCCTCGAGCGCGACCTCGCGCGACGCGCGGGCCTCGGGTGGTTCGGCAAGAACACGAATCTCCTGAACCCGGAGCGTGGCTCCTTCTTCTTTCTCGGCGCGCTCGTGCTCGATGCGGAGCTGGCACCGGATGCGCCCTTCGAGGCGGATCGGTGTGGGAGCTGCACCCGCTGCATCGAGGCCTGTCCGACGGGAGCGATCGTGGCGCCGCGACAGCTCGACGCGACGCGGTGCATCTCGTACCTCACGATCGAGCGCAAGGGTGAGATTCCGCTGGAGCTGCGCGAGAAGATCGGCGCGCTGCTCTACGGGTGCGACATCTGTCAGGAGGTGTGCCCGTGGAACATGAAGTTCTCGTCGGCGCTGGCCGACGATTCACCGTTTCGGGCGAGGCCGGCGATCGCGGGGCGCGACGCGCGGCAGCTCGCGCATGAGATCGTGGTGTTGACGAAGACGGAGTTCAGCGCCGCGTTCAAGGGCTCGCCGATGAAGCGCGCGAAGCTGCGGGGGCTCAAGCGCAACGCCGCCGTTGTCCTCGGGAACGTCGGCACGCGCGAGGACGTCGGCGTCCTCGCGCGTGCGCTCGACGATGACGAGCCGGCCGTGCGTGAGAGCGCGTCGTGGGCGCTGCGCCGGCTACGGGCGCGCGGCGCGGCGCCGGACGCATGACATCGCGCGACGCTACTTCGCGGCAGTCTCCGCCGCACGCCACCTGCGGAGCGACGTCCATCGCCTTCGCGACCCAAACGCCGGCGCCCGTCGGCCTCGCCGCCACCAGACCAACGCTCCGGTGACGGCGAGGAGCGCCGGCAAGGCGCCGATGGCGACCGCCAGCGCCCGCGTCGGCCATCCACCCCACGCTCCGGTGTGGATCGGGTAGAGTGCGGCGTAGAGGCGGCTCCCACGGGGCAGCTGCCTCCCGTCCTCCACCCGGAGCGCGCGCCCTGTTTGCGCGTCGAGCGTCACCGTGGACCGCCCGTTCGGGTGCATCTCCCCCGGCAGGCGCTGACGGACGCGGAACGTCCCGGCGCCGAGCGGGGCTGGCAGGTAGACGTATGAGATCGTCCCGCCTGGCTGTCGCTGCACGGCGCGCGCGATCAGGACGTCGGCGCTCAGTCGCGGCGTGACGACCGCTGGGGTCGCGCGCGCCCGCCCTTCCGCCGGCGCCATGGTCCCCGTCGCCTCCGGCGGTCGTGAGGTGCCGGTCAGCGCATTGGCGATCCGTTCGGCGGCCTCGTGGAACACGAGCGACGCGCCCGTGAGCGCGGCAACGAGGAGCACGGCCGAGGCGTAGAAACCCGCCGCGCGGTGAAGGTCGTAGACGACCCGCGCCGGCCCCGCGCCGCTCCGAACCACGAGCGCGGAGCGAAGGCGCCGCCTCCCAGGCCACCAGATCACGAGGCCGGTGAGCGTCAGCGCCGCGAGCGCGAGGCCGTTCACCCCGACCACGCGCCCGCCGCGCTCTCCGGCCAGCGCGTGCGCGTGGAGTTGAAAGAGCCACCCGGTGAGAAACTCCGTGGGACGGCGCGCGCCCAGGACGCGCGCGGTATACGGGTTTACGTACACGTACCGACTCGGCGCGCTGCCAAGCCACACCTCGTATGTGCCCGACGCGTCTCGCGGCATGCGCACGCGCGTCGCCGGCTCCGTCGGATAGGCGCGCGCCACGGCGTCGAGCGCCGCCTGCAGCGACGCGACCCTCGGACGCGCCCCCGGCTCCTGCCCCGGGGGTGGCGCGACGCGGCGTAGCTGTGGGTTGAGCGCGACGTCGATCTCCTCGCGGAACACCAGCGTGCCTCCCGTCAGGCCGGCGACCGCGAGCAGCACGCCCGCCGTGAGGCCGATCCAGCGATGCAGCGAGAGGATGCCGCGCCGGACGCGCGCGCGCCTGCTGGCACAGCGGGCGCGCGCCGGCGGGCTCGGGTGCGGCGCTGGAGACGCCACGACCCGGCGCTCAGTACGCGACGCGGTAAGCAACGGAGAGCGCCCGGCCACGCGCCGCAGCGCGGCTCGCGACGGTGTTCGACGTCATCAGCTGCGAGACCGTCGGGTAGTATTGCCGGTTCAGCAGGTTCTCCACGCCAACGGTCACCGCACCGCGCGGGAGATCGACCGTCCCCAGCGCGTCGACCGTGGTGTACGCCGCCACGCGGCGCCCGCCGAGCGTGATGCGGTCGAGGTAGGCGGCGTCGCGGCTCCCGGAGTGTAGCACCTGCAGACGCGTCTGGACGCGGTCGGCCGGGCGCACCGACACGTAGGCCGTCGTCTTCGCCGGGGCGATGCGGAAGCCGTTGAGCGCCTTCCACGCCGAGTCCTTCGGGTCGAGGAACTCGCCCTCGCTCCAGGTGAAGCTGCCCCCGAGCTCCAGTCGCGCCGTCGGTTGCGCGTCGAGCGTGGCCTCCACCCCGCGGATGCGTTCAGGGGCGCGCACGACGCGGAGGTTCCCGTCCACCTGCGAGCCGAGCTCGGAAGTGCTGCGAAACACGGATGCGGTCGCCTGGATGCGCGACCACAGCCCCCGCGCGCCGGCCTCGAGCTGGTCGACTCGCTGCGCCTCCGCGCTCTTGGTGCCCAGCACGAACCCCGCGGGCGCCTGGCGGAGCGTGAGGCCGATGTCGCCGAGCGAGAAGCCCTGCGAGAAGTTGCCGAACAGCTCGACCCCGCGGCCGGCCGTCACGACCGCGCCCGCGTTGTACACCGTCGGCGTGAAGGACAGCGACCCGCCCTGCACCGCCACCTCCTCGATGGTCACGAAGTCGTTCACGTCGACGCGGTCGCGCTCGTGCCGAAGCCCGGCGCGCACCACGAGCCGCGCGAGCGGGTGCGCCTCGAGCTGGGCGAAACCGGCGAAGCTCCGCGTCCGCATCGGGGGCACCCACGTCCAGTCGTCGATGCGTACGAAGCGGAGCCCCTGGCTCGCGTCGTAGACGCTCTTGTCGAAGACGTGCATCCCCTGGAACGTGCGCTCGATCGTCGCGTCGCCTCCCCACGTGACCGATGCGCCGAGCCCGGGCAGCCCCGTCGTCACCTCGGCCCGACCGCCCGACTTCCAGGTGTCGAGATACGACTGGTAGATGTACGTCTGCGCCGTGGTGCTCCCTGTCGACGGCCGCTTGAGCGAGCGCGGGGCGGGGCCAAACACCGTGACGAAGTCGCGGTGGAAGAGCTGCGCGTGCAGGCGACTGCCCGCCAGCGCAGAGACGCCGTCGTGCGTGTACTCGAGATTCGCGACCGTGTTACGCGAGCCCTGCGGCGTCTCGAGCTCGAGTCCGAAACGCGAGAGCGCCTTGCCGATGGTGTCGCGCGACGGCGCCGTCGCCCAGCGCGTGTCCTGCGTGGCATCGTAGTGGTTGAGCGCGAGCTGAACGCGCTGTGCGCCGCGTGTGAGCCCCGCCTTGCCAAACGTCGACCACGCCCGCGTGTCCGAGAGCCCGCCCTGCCCGTTGGGGTCGGGCGGGATGCGATCGCCCTCCGCGTCGAAGAAGCCACCGGTGCGGTCGAACGAGGCGCCAAGCTGGAAGTCGAGCGCGCCGCGGCGGCCGGCGACGGTCTGCGCCACGCGCCCCGCCGTGCCGCTGCCGAACGCGTCGGCTCCGGCTGCGGTCGAGCTGCGCAGCTCCGTGGTGTAGCGCAGGCGCTCGACCGCCGGCGCGCGCGTGATGATGTTGATCACGCCGCCGGTGCCCCCATCGCCGTAGATCGCGCTCGCGCCGCGGAGCACCTCCACGCGCTCGACCGACGCGGGGTCGATGGTGTGGAGGTCGTGGCTGACGCTCCGCGTCGTGCTGAGCGGCACGCCGTCGATGAGCACCGAGATCGACCGGCCGCGCAGCGGCTGGCCGTACGTGCTCTGCGTGCCCGTGGCGCCGCCGAGCCCCGGGACCGTCTTGGCGAGCACCTCGCCGAGCCCCGCCGCCGCGCCGGTCTGCCGCTCGATCACGCTGCGGTCGACGACGGTCACCGCGCCGGGGATATCGCTCAGCGTGCTCGCCGAGCGCGTGGCGGTCGTGACCTGTGCCGCCAGCAGCGCGGCCGTGCGCGTGAGGAGGACGTCCAAGCCCCGCGGCGCAGGCGCGTCGGGCTCGAGCGCGCCCTCGGGAGTCCCCAGGGTCGTCGTGACCGACGCGACGCCGTAACCCAGCGCGCGCACGGTGACGCGGTAGTCGCCGGCCGGAAGGCCGGCGAGGGTGAACCAGCCGTCCCGACCGGTCCGGACCTCCCGGACCGCCGCGGCCGTGTCGCGCTGGCCTGAGGGCTGAGCCGACACACGCGCACCGGGGACGGGCGTGCCGTCGACGCCGGTCACGCGGCCTCGCAGCGCGAGGGGCGCCCGGGTCGGCGTGGTGGGTTCGGCCGACGGGCGCGCCGAGGGGGCAATCTGGGCGGAGGCGGGCGCGGTGAGAGCGGCGCTCGCGAGGCTCGCAAGGAGGAACGTTCGCACGAGATGTCAGGGAGTGGGGAAGAGCTTGTCGCGACCCCGGAAGCATGACCGCTTGGGGGCGAGGTCACACGTCGGCAGAACTCCCGAGTCCGTGGCACCCGATGAGGGGTTGGCGTCGCAATGCCGAGCGATTATATCCCTTTTCGACGCGATGGGCGTGCGCGGACCGGTGCCCGTCGATCCACCTCGTCGATGACGTCCCATCCCCCTCATGCCACCCATGCACGTGCCGATCCCGACCACCGACACCGCGATCCTGATCGTCGCGGGACACGCCCTGGTGCGCGCGGGGTTGCGGGCCGTGCTCGGAGCGACGCCGGGGCTCGTCGTCGTGGCGGAGACGGCACATCTGGAGCAGGCGGTCCCGCTCGCGCGCCGTCACCGCCCGGACGTGGTGCTTCTGGACCAGGCGCCGGCCGGCGAGGCGAACGCCGCGGCGGTCGACGCGCTCCGCGGAGAAGTCCCTGCGGCGTGCGTGGTGTGCCTCGACGACGACTCCGTACGCGGGGCCGGCGTGCTCCCCTGCGTGCCGCGGGATGCCGGGGTGACGGAATTCTGCACGACGCTCGGACGGCTGCTCGGCGGCCGCTGCACGGCGTGCGTGCTGCGCACCCAGTGCCCGGTCCCGCGTCTGACGGCGGCCCTGAGCCCACGGGAGCGGCAGGTCGCGGTGCGCGTGGCCGCCGGGCTCTCGAGCAAGCAGATCGCCGCGGCGCTCGGTGTGGGGCTTCGCACGGTCAACACGTATCGAGAGAGCTTGGCGCGGAAGCTCGGCGCGTCCTCACCGGCTGTGTTGACGCGGTATGTCCTGGCGCACGGCCTGGACGCGGAGCTGGCCCTCGACCGGTGATCCGCTCGGGGCGCAGGACGGGTTCAGCGCCACGTTCAAGGGCTCGCCGACACCGGACCTCGCACGGCACTGCAGCCGGCGTCCCCACGTCGCCTCACCGCACCCGCGCAGGGCACTCCCACCACGCTCGACATGGGCACGTGGAACGTCGAGTGGTTCGGCGACGCGGCGAATGGCCCGACGAACGAAACGCTCCAGCAGCTGCACCAGCCTCTCGTGCACGTTCACCGACGCGAGCACGGATGCCGATGGCTCCGTCGCCGCATGGAGCTGGTCCGTCGGCGGCCGCGCGGGCCGCATCGCCTTCGGCCAGTAGACGCTCTCGCTCGGAGGTCGCGTCAGCGGCGCTCGTCCCGCCGAGGTCCGCCGGCCGGAAATTCGGCCGGCGTTCGACCACAATCTCGTGCCGGGCACCGCCGGCGCTCTCCGCCGCTCCACTTTTGTACGTTGCCATACCGAATCGTGTGATCCTCGATCCCGCTCCGCCCGTCGCGGTTGCGGGCCCCCGGCCGAAGATGCGGAACGCGGGCCATGGCGAATCTCCACGGCCGATCGATTTCCCACTCACTCGTTCCGCGACTCCGCGCCGCGGCTCGGCCTCCCCGGATATCTGCGCTCGCCGCTCGCGCCGGAACGTCACTTGCCGCTCCGGTTCTCATCCCATTCGGACGGAGGACCCCGATGGCTCGCGGCGACAAGGACAAGTACACCGACAAGCAGAAGCGCATGGAGCGGCATATCGAGGAGGGCTACGAGGCCCGCGGTGTGTCGGGCGGCGATGCGGAGCGCCGCGCCTGGGCGACGGTGAACAAGCAGACGGGCGGCGGCAACAAGGAGGGTGGCTCGGGGCGCGGCAAGCGCGACACGAGCGAGGGCAGCATGTCGCACGCGGAACGGAGCCGGGCCGCCAAGAAGGGGTGGGAGACGCGCCGCGAGAACGGCAACGGCTGAGCCCGCGACACCGCACGAAGCACGGAATGACCGCGCGACGTCGCGCCAACGCGCGTCCGGCACGCGGCGTAGTGCTCACTGTGCTTTGCTCGGGCGAGGCGCGGTGGCCAACCCACGCCTCGTGGCCCGTCCCGTTCGATGTTCGCCCTCCTGCCAGATGATTCCCCGATGCTCTCCGTCGCGCTCTGCGTTCTCGCGCTCCTGCAGCTGCCCCGTCGCGGCCCGACCGACGCCGACACGCGCGCCTGGTGGCAGCGGACCTCCGTCCTCTCCGCCGACTCCATGGAGGGACGCGACGCCGGCTCGCGCGGCTACGAGCGCGCGGCGCGTCATGTCGCGCGGTGGCTCGCCGCGGCGCGCCTGAAGCCGCTCGGCGACGGTGGATCGTGGTACCAGTGGGTGCCGATGGAGGAGGTCGCCGTCACTCACGCACGCCTCGACGTCGGCGGCCGGCCCGTGCGGTTCCTGCACGACGTCACCGTGCCCGCGCAGTCGGCGCCGGCGACGCTCGCGGGGCCGCTCGCCTATCGCGGCTACTGTGGCGCCGACGCGCTGGGCGACGTGCGCGGCAAGCTGGTGATCTGCCACGCCGCGCGGCGCACCGGGCTGCCGACCACCGAGCAGCGACGCTCGGCGCTGCAGCAGGCGGGAGCGGCCGGCATGATCGCCATCGCCGACCCGGGCTTCACGATCGAGCCGCCACGCTGGCCGGCGGCGTACGCGCGCGCCGTCACCATCGCCGGCGGCACGCCGACACGACCGGCACCGACGCCGGCAACGACCGCGGGCCAGACACCGGCGTTCATCACGCTGACGCTGCGCGCCGATGCGCTCCGCACCGTGCTCGCCGGCAGCGGACAGGACGCCGACTCGCTCATCGCCGCGGGGAGCACCGGCCGCCCGCTCCCCGCCTTCGACCTGCGCGACACCCTGCACGCGGCGTTCACCACCGCGCGTCGGGCGCTCCGCTCGCCCAACGTCGTCGGCATCCTTCCAGGCACCGATCCGACGAAGACGAACGAGGCGATCGTCCTCACCGCGCACCTCGACGGCTACGGCTATGGGACGCCGGTGAACGGCGACTCGCTGTACAACGGGACTCTCGACGACGCGGCGTACGTCGCCCTCATCGTCCGCCTTCTCGAGCGGAGACACGGCCACGGATTCCGACGCCCGATCATCGTCGCGATCGTCACCGGTGAGGAGAACGGACTCCTCGGGTCCCGCTGGTTCCTCGGTCACCTCCCCGTGCCGCGCGCACGAATCGCGGCGGACATCAACCTCGACCAGCTCCGGCCCCTCTTTCCATTGGAGCTGCTCACCGTGCACGCGCTGGACGACACGAGCCTGGGAGACGACGCACGCGCGGTGGCGGAGTCGTTGGGCATCGCCGTGCAGCACGACCCCGAGCCGGAACGGGGGCTGCTGCAACGCACCGATCACTGGCCCTTTCTCCAGGCGGGAATCCCGGCAGTGAACTTCGTGTTCGGCTATCGTCCGGGCACGGAGAGCGAGCGCATCTACCGCCAGTGGTATCGGGAAGGATACCACACGCCGAAGGACGACCTGAACCAGCGGATCGACTGGAAGGCCGCGGCGGACTTCAATCGGTTCTACTACGCACTCGTGGCGCGCGTCGCGGGACAGGACGCGGCGCCGGCGTGGAAGCCCGGGAGTCCGCTGCGCCGGTGACCGCCGGCCCGACTATGGGCGTGCGCGCGAAGAAGGTGAAGACGGGAAAGACCGGCGTCAGCAGCACCAGCCCGGCCTGTCCGCGCCCAGAGCAACGTCAGCTCCTCCGTCACTGTCACGCGGCTACTGGAGCTGGATGTAGAGAGGCCTCGGCCAGAGCCGCAGGATGTCGCCGCGCGGCGTCGGCGGCTGGTCGTTCCTCCGCTTGGTGAACTGCTTCCATCCGGTGAACTGCACCGGCTCACTCTTGATGTCGCGCCAGTAGGTGTCGCGCTTCATCCAGGGTGGACCGAAGCCGTCCATGTCCATCACGATCTGCACACGGGGATCGAGCCGGATCTCGCGCGTGTTCGTGACGCCCTTCGGCGTGAAGCGGTGCACAACGAGGATCTTGGGCGGCAGCTTGTAGCGGTCGACGAGGCTCGCCAGATAGCGCGACGCATAGTTGATGTCGGCCGCGTCGTACGTGCCGATGCGCCGGCCCGGAACGCCGCCGCCCTTCATCGAGAACTCGGGATCGATCGCGAGGTGGACGTCGGGACGGACCAGGAACTTCTCGATCCACGGCAGCTCCGCCTGCAGCGTGCTCTGTCCCACCTGCAGATCGACGAACATCAGCCCGTTCCGGCTCCGCGCCCACCCGTACACCTTCTCGATCATCGCGCTGTCGTGCCGCGTGCGGTACTTCCCGCTCGGCCCAGGAAAGCCGTCGGCGACGAGCACGATCACGTGGAGCGCGGGAATCGCCGGCGTCGACGGGTCGATCCGGGTCCAGGCGGCGACCTCCGCGTCGAGCTTGCGCAGCATGACATCCGGATCGAGCTCCCCGAGAATGCCCATGCGGCGCGACTTGGGATTGCCGTAGAAGGCGACGATGCGCTTCGCCGGCAGGATGCTTCCCGGCAGCGGCGCAGGTCCCTTCACCGGCCACAGCGAGTCGAGCGGGCTTCCGGTGTCGCCGAAGGCCGGATGGCGATCGCCGGACCTGGGGCCGAGTGGTGCGGGGACCTTGGGCTTGGCGCTGTCGCGCGACGCCGTGCTGTCGGACGTCACGCGCGATCGCACCGGCACGGGCGGCGCAGGACGCGCACGGATCGGCGTCGTGTCCATCACGGTCGCCCGCCGCACGGCGACGAGCGAATCGACGGTGTCGGCCGGCACGCGTGGCCGACTCGCATCACGTGACAGGGAGACCGTCCCCTGCGACGTAACGCTCGGCTCGCCGGCGCGCTGCACGTTGTCCGCGCAGGCGAAGCAGAGGGTGAGCGTGCTGAGGATGAGGGGCCGGGCGAGGTCGGGTAGGCGCATGACGGCAAATCTATCGCCCGACTACTTGACGGCGATGCTCGATTCGATGAGCATCGTACTTCCTCGGATGACGTCAACGGAGCGCGAACGGCATGCGGATCGGAATCCTGGGGTCGGGCCTGATGGGCGGGAAGCTCGGGACGCTCTTCGCGAAGGCGGGCCATGAGGTCGTCTTCAGCTATGCGCGCAGCCGGAGCAAGCTCGAGGCGCTCGCGCGCGAGGCGGGACCGCGGGCACGCGCCGGCACACCGCGCGAGGCAGTGCAGGACGCCGATGCCCTGCTCTTCTCCGTGCACTGGAACCGCGTCGACGACGTGCTCCGCCAGGCGGGCGACCTCTCGCGTAAGGTCGTCGTGACCTGTTCGCTGCCGATGGACGACGACGATACCAGCCTCATCGTCGGACACACAGCGTCCGGGGCCGAGGTGCTGGCCAGGAAGGCGGCCGGCGCGCGCGTCGTGTCCGCGTTCGGCACGGTGCCGAGCGAAGTGCTCACCTCCGTATTCGAGGCGCGCGAGGGCGAGGCGCGGCCGAGCCTGGTCTACTGCGGCGACGACGACGACGCCAAGGACGTCGCCGCACAGCTGATCCGCGACGTCGGCTTCGATCCGGTCGACGCCGGTCCGCTCCAGGTCGCTCGTTATCTCGAGCCGTTCACGCTGCTGATCGCCAAGCTCGCCTACGAGGGACACGACGGACCGACCCTCGCCTACCGCTTCGAGCACTTCGAGCAGCGCGCCTAGCCTATCGCGCGTGCAGTGGCGCCGTCAGCGCGCCAGCGCGATCACGAAGCGCTGCCCATCCGGCGAGACGTCGTACATGGTGTTGAGGCCGACCTGATACTGCGCGCGGAAGAGCACCGTCTGCGCGACACGCGTCGGCGGCACGCCGTCGCCCTTCGACGGGGCCAGCTGCACCGCCACGAGCGACCCGTCACGCCAGTAGTACAGCTCGCGTCCGTCGCCACGCCACACCGGGTGTACCCCACCTCCCGACGACACGAGCACCCGCTGTCTGGGCTGCGGATACGAGTCGAGGTACACCTCGGCCCGTCCCGTTCGATCGGAGGTGTACGCGACCCAGCGGCCATCCGGCGAGATGCGCGCACCCGTCTCGTCGGCGGCGGTCGCGGCATACGGCCGTGCCGACGAGCCATCCGTCGGCTGGACGAGGATGTCGTTCCCATCGGGCCCCGCCTGCTCGGTGACGAGCATCGCGCTGCCGTCGCGCAGCCAGTCGCTCGGAAACTGCGTCCCGCTCCGCACCGCGACCGCGCGCACCTTCTCGCCGTCGAGCGACCGCATCATCACGTCCTTGCCGTCCGGCGCCGCGGCCGAATAGGCGAGGGCGGTGCCGTCGGCGCTCCACTGCGGATCGTTGGAGTCGGCATCGTCGTCGGTGAGGCGCCGCGTCGTGCCGGACCTGAGATCGGTCACCCAGAGGTCGCTCGTCTGCCGGCCTGGCCCGAACGCTCCGTACGCGACGCGATTTCCGTCGGGGGAAAAGCGCGGGGTCCAGGGTCGGTCCGCGGAGATGCCGCGCACCTGGCGGCCGCTCCGGTCGACGATCGTGAGCAGACCGCCCGCGCCGCCGACGTCCGGACCGGGCGCGCTCGGCGCCCAGGCGACGGGCGGAGGGCCCGGTGCCACCTGTGTCCAGCGCGCCACGAGCGACGACGGATCGAGGAGGCGGCCGGCGGCGAGACCCAGCACGAGCATGAGGGCCGCCGCGTAGAGCGCCCCACGCGCCGACACCGTGCGCCCGCGCGATGCGGAGAACGGTCCGCTGTCCCACGCCGCCCTCGGCACCGGCGCATCGGCGGGCACCGGAAGGAGCGCCGCGGCGAACGCCGCCGCGCTGGGGAATCGCTCGTCACGCCGCTTCGCCAACGCGCGACGCACTGCGGCATCGATGAACGGCGGCACGTCGGGCCGGCGCGGCGCCAACGTGCCCGGCGGTTCGTTCATCAGACGGTGCACGACGGCCTGGCGCGTCGCCGCGGCGAAGGGCGGCTCGCCGGCGAGCATCTCGTGCAGCATCGCCCCGACGGCGTAGACGTCGACGCGCCGGTCGAGCACGCGCTCGCCGGCCGCCTGTTCGGGTGCCATGTACTGAGGCGTGCCGAGCGCCAGCCCCGTGCGCGTGATGCGCTCGCCACCCGCTTGCTCGAGCGCCAGCGCGATGCCGAAGTCGGCGACGAGCGCGTGACCGTCGCGCAGCAGCACGTTCTCCGGTTTCACGTCGCGATGGACGACGCCGGCCGCGTGGGCGTGATCGAGCGCGTCCGCCACCTCGCGCGCGATGCGCACTGCCTCGCCGACGGGAAGCAGCCGTTCCCGCGCGAGCCGCGAGCGCAACGTCTCCCCTTCCACGTAGGGCATCGCATACCAGAGCAGCCCGTCGGCGTTCCCCGAGTCGAACAGCGGCAGGATATGCGGATGCTGCAGCGATGCGGTGACGCGAATCTCGGCGAGGAACCGCTCGGCGCCCACCGCGGCGGCCAGCTCGTCGCGCAGCACCTTGATCGCGACGCGGCGGTCGTGGCGCAGATCGCGCGCGAGGTACACCGTCGCCATCCCGCCCTGCGCGATCTCACGCTCGATCGCATAGCGCCCCTGCAGCGCGTGGCCGAGTCGGGCCGCGACGCGGCGCACGTCCGGCACCGCGAAGGGCGCCGCCGGCAGCTCGAGAAAGCTGTCCGCCGAGCCGGCGTGTGCCGCGAGGAGCGACGTGATCTCCCTCTCGAGCGCCTGGTCCCCGCCGCACGCGGCGGCGATAACGGCCTCGCGTCGCTCGGGGTCGCACGCGAGCGCGGCCTGGAGGATGGCGTCCACCGCGTGCCACCGCTCGGGCGTCATCGGCGGGGAGGGGCTGGGGATCGGCGCGCCACCCACGGGCGTCGTCACGCGTCGAGCTCGCGGCGGAGCCACATCCGGGCGATCGCCCATTCGCGGCCGACCGTCGCCAGCGAGACGCCGAGGGCCGCCGCGGCTTCCGGGATGCTCAGTCCGGCGAAGTAGCGCAGCTCGACCAGCCGCGCCTTGCGCGGATCGAGCGCGGCCAGGCGCGCGAGGGCGTCGTCGAGCGCGAGCACGTCCACCCGATCGGTTCCGGGCACTGCGTGCTCGGCGTGTCCGAGCGTGACCTGGGTTGCGCCGCCTCCACGCTTGAGCGCGCGGCGCGTGCGAGCGTGGTCCACCAGCACGCGCCGCATCATCTGCGCGGCGACGGCGAGGAACTGGCCCCGGCTTTCCCAGCGCGCCCCGTGCTGGTCGTCGAGCCGCAGCCAGGCCTCGTGCACGAGGGCGGTCGGTTGAAGGGTGTGCCCCA
>JABFYH010000044.1 GCA_013361335.1 Gemmatimonadaceae bacterium
CATGTCGGTGCGCGACAACATGGCGTTCGCGCTCAAGCTGCGCCGCCGGCCCGCCGCCGAGATCGCCGACCGGGTCGCCGCGGCGGCGTCGACGCTGGGGCTCACGACGATGCTCGATCGAACACCGCGGCAGCTCTCGGGTGGGCAGCGGCAGCGTGTCGCGATCGGACGCGCGATCGTGCGGGAGCCGAGCGTCTTCCTGTTCGACGAGCCGCTGTCGAACCTCGACGCGGCGCTCCGCAGCGAGATGCGGCGCGAGCTGGCGGCGATCCATCAGCGTCTCGGGGCGACGATGCTCTACGTCACGCACGACCAGGTGGAGGCGATGACGCTCGGCGACCGCATCGTGGTGATGCACGAGGGGCGCGTGCGGCAGGTGGACACCCCCGCCAACGTCTACGACCATCCGCACGATACCTTCGTCGCCGGCTTCCTTGGCAGCCCACCGATGAACCTCCTGGCGGGGACCCTGGTGCAGCGGGACGGTCGGTGGCTGGTCCGGCTCACCGATGCGCCGACGCTCGAGCTGGCGCTCCCGCCCGCGCTCGCCGCCGCGGCACCGCGCGCGTCGTCGGGGTCGGTCATCGTCGGGATCCGGCCCGAGCATCTCGCCGCCGGTCCGAGCGATGGGGCGTCCGCGTCGGACCGCATCACGGCCACCGTCGAGCTGGCGGAACCGCTCGGTCACGAGCAGCTCCTGCATCTGCGATCGGGCGGGGTGGCATTCACGGTGCGCGGGGCGCCCGGCGCCCGCCCGCCGGCGGGCTCGGTCGTCGCGGTGCGCGCGGCGCCCGACCGTCTGCACCTGTTCGACGCGGTCACGGGGGTGTCGCTCCTGTAACACGTCGATGTACGGTTTGCGCGGCGGCCCCCCACGCGGCAGAATCAGGCGCCGTCGATCCCGACCGCGGTCTCGCGGCAGTGCGATGCCCTCCTCCCTCACGTCCAATGGCCGACCTCTCGACATCCGATCGTAGCGGTGCCCCGGTTGGTACCGCGCCGAGCCCCGAAGCTGCACGCGCCTCCTGGTGGGAAGATTTCATCGACATCTTTTACGCGCCGTCGCAGGTGTATGCGCGACGGGCGGGCTCGGGGTTCGGCATCCCGATGCTGGTCGTGACCCTCCTCATCACGGCCCTGGCGTTCGCGAATTCCGGGGTGATGCAGCCGATCATGGATGCGGAGTTCGCGCGCAGCAGCGCGGCCGCGATGCGTCAGAACCCGCAGCTCACCCCGGAGATGATGGCCAAGGGGCGTGCGTTCGGAGAGGGGATCGCGAAGTACGGCACGATCATCTTCATGCCGGTCGGGATGTTCCTCACCGGCCTCCTGCTCTGGCTCGTCGGCAAGATCTTCGACGCCAGGGAGTCGCTGGCGGCGGCGATCATGGTGGCCGCCTACGCCTTCGTCCCCCGCATTCTGGAGGGGGTGCTGGCGGGGGTGCAGGGGCTCCTTCTGGACCCCTCGTCGTTGAACGGCCGATTCAAGCTCTCGCTGGGGCTCGGTCGTTTCCTCGATCCCGACACCGCGTCCCCGGTGCTGCTCGCCCTGCTGGGGCGAGTGGACGTCTTCACCATCTGGGTGACCGTCCTGCTGGCGATCGGGTTGTCGGTGACGGGGCGGATCCCGCGGTCGCGCGCGGCGATGGCGGCGGCGATCGTGTGGCTCTGCGGGGCGATCCCTCAGCTCATGGGGGCGCTGCGGAGCTAGCCGGCGGTCGGGATCGCTGGCGCCGCGAGCTCGGTCAGGCGGGGCGGTGCTCGGTGCCGGCCGGGGGCTGCATGTCCTCGAACGCGTCGTCCGCCGCGCCGGCGACCGGGCAGGGGCCGCGATGGACGATGCGCTGGACGAGGACGCGGACGTCCGCGTCCTCGAACCGCGCGACGCGTTGGCCGCAGCGATGACAGTTCGGGAACAACGCGAAGGTGTCGCGGGCGATCTGGTCGAGCATCGGGTCGCCGCGGCGGCTGAACAGGGGCATCGGGGCGGTCAGGCGGGCGTGGGCACGGCCGTAGGACGACTCATGGGGTCCCGGCGCCACGAGGTCCGGTGCGGGTCTGCAGGGGGTGCGCTGTGCGGGTAGTCACCGCGACGGGAAGGTTCGGCGTACATCCATAAAGGCCTGACGGAGGGCCCCTAGCCGGGGTCCCTCAGGCACGCGTCGACCGACCTGTTTACCAGTGCCCGCGATCGCGCGTCGTTGAAGGTCGGCGCCGGCCGGCCGAATCGCAATCCATCATCTCGTCTCGCCGGGTGTCGCGGGACGGTCCCCCTCGGAGCGCTCCCGCATGCCCGTTCGTCTCTCGCGTCTCGTGCCGGTCGTCGGCCTCGCGCTCGCCGCGGCCTGCCACTCGGACAAGGTCGTCGGTGTCGTCGATACGCCGCTGCCGGCGGGCCTCAGCGTCGGGGACCTCGTCCGCGTGAACGTCAACGGCAACGAGGACTGCACGAACGGGATCTACCATGTCGCGCGTGTCGAGGCGATCGGCGCCAAGGCGTTGATCCTCGCCGACACCCTCAACCCGGCGGGCGGCTTCACGTCCGCCGACTATCAGCGCTACGCCGCGAAGTTCGACACCCTGATCTATCCGCTCGACGCCGGGGCGTTCGGGGATCCGACCGACATCGATCACAACGGCCGCGTCGGGATCATCTTCACCCGCGCCGTCAACGAGCTCACCCCGGCCGGCTCGTCCCAGTACGTCGGCGGCTTCACCTTCTCGCGCGACCTCTTCCCGACGACGGCCACGACGCGCGTCCCCTTCGCCTGCCAGACGAGCAACCAGGGCGAGTTCTTCTACGCGCTCGCGCCGGACCCGACGGGCGTCGTCAACGGCAACCGGCGGACGGTGGGCTTCGTCGACACGGCGACCGTCCCGGTGCTGGCGCACGAGCTCCAGCACCTCATCAACGCATCGCGCAAGATCTACGTGAACACGGACGCGAAGGAGCTCGAGGTGACCTGGCTGGACGAAGGGCTGGCGCACATCGCCGAGGAGCTGCTGTTCTATCGGGAGTCGGGCGCGTCGCCGCGGGGCGACCTCGACGTCGGGGCGATCCAGGCGCGCAACCGCACCGTGCAGGCCTTCAACGAGGACATGAGCGGGAACGCCAGCCGGTATCGTTCCTTCCTGGTCTCGCCGAGCTCCCGGTCGCCCTACGCCAACAACGACGAGCTGAGCACGCGAGGCGCCGCGTGGAGCTGGCTGCGGTATCTGGCCGACCAGCGGATGAGCAACACGGTCCGGAGCGCGAGCGCGGGGATCGAGCTCTTGGGGGCCGGGAGCGTGAACGCGTCCGGCGGCACCACCGGGGCAGTGTACTATGCCGCGCTCGTCAACACCTCGCAGGCGACCAGCGGCTCCACGTCCTACACGATCACGCCGTCGAACGCGGTCGCGCCGGCGCTGTCGGTCGCGAGCGCGAGCACGGCGACGTTCGCCCAATCGCCGTCGTCGGCGCCGCGGCTCCTGGGCGGTGCTCCGCCGGCGCTGACGCGTGACGGCGCCTTCGAGATGCGACTGCGCACGCGCGAACGTGCGCTGGCGCCGACCCTTCTCGGCTCGGCGCGCGAATGGTACCGCGCGGAGATCGGTCGGCCGGAGATTCCGCAGGGGGGGCGGTACTCGCTGGCTGCGGTGCCCATCTCCTCGCCCGATGGCGACATCTGGTTCCGGCTCGCCAACGGCACGGTGGTGGGCTTCGCCAACCTCCAGGCGGTGTTCGGGGTGGACCTGAGCGCCGCGCTGACCGACTGGTCCGCCTCGAACGCGGTGGACGACGTGTCATCGCTGCCGGCGCCGCAGTTCATCCAGCAGAGCTGGAACTGGCACAACATCCTCCAGACGCTGTACGGCTCCTACGGGCTGCCGATCCAGACCATGTCCACCGGCACGCCGCTGTCGGGCAGCATCGTCCCCGGCGGGTCGTCGTACTTCTACTTCGCCGTGCCCGCGGGCGCGACCGGCACCGTCACGGTGAGCAGCGCGGACACCACCGCGTCGTCGCTGCGGCTCATGGTCGTGCGCACGCAGTAGGGCTGCTCACCCCCTCGAGACTCGATGCCCGAGATGGGGCCGGCGGAAACTCGCCGGCCCCGTCGTGCGTTCGTGCCTCTGGCCACCGGCACGCGGTGACCGTATCGTAGCCGCTCAGGTCCACCTCCCAGCATCCGCTCCTCGCCGCACGCCCCGGTCGACGCATCGGGTTTCCCGCCTTCGGAGAGTCGCCGCATGACGCACCCGTCCTCGTTCGTCCGCCGCGTGCTGTGCCTCGCGGCGGTGCTGGCCATCGCTCCACTCCCCCTGATCGCGCAGGCGACCGGGACGCTCACGGGCCGCGTCCGCTCGGCCGATGCACCGCTGGGCGACGCCACCGTCTTCGCGGGCGGACGCGCGACGCCGACGCGCGGCGACGGCAGCTACCGGCTGACGCTCAACCCCGGGCGCTACCAGGTGCGCGTGCGTGCGCTCGGCTTCACCACGGTGACCGACTCGGTCGTCATCACCGCGGGCGGGACGACGACGGCCGACTTCACCCTCACTCGCGCGGTGGCGACCCTCGAGGCGGTGTCCACCCTCGGGACGCGCGGCGAGGCGCGTACCGTCATCGATGCGCCGGCGCCGATCGACGTGCTGTCGTCGGCCGAGATCAAGGCGACCGGCCGCACCGAGACGGCGCAGATGATCCAGGCGGTGGCGCCCAGCTTCAACTTCCCGCGCACCTCGATCGGCGACGGGACGGATGCGGTGCGGCCGGCGACGCTGCGCGGGCTCGCGCCCGACCAGACGCTGGTCCTGGTGAACGGCAAGCGCCGCCACAACAGCGCGCTCGTGAACGTGAACGGCTTCGTCGGCCGCGGCTCGGCCCCGGTCGACCTGAACGCCATCCCGTCCAGCATGATCGACCACATCGAGATCCTGCGCGACGGTGCCGCGGCGCAGTACGGCTCCGACGCGATCGCCGGCGTCATGAACATCGTGCTCAAGCAGGCCACCGCGGGCGAGGCGCGCGTCACGCTCGGTGAGGACTTCACGACGTACAACCGCGCGGACGACGTCCCCGTCACCCCCTTCCCGGTCCAGGCCGGCGAACGGACGGCGAGGGATGGGAAGGTGTTTCAGGCGGCGCTCGATCACGGATGGAGCTTCTCCGACAACGGATTCGTCCACCTGTCCGGCGAGATCCGCGATCGCGGCTTCACCAACCGCACGCTCGAGGACCCGCGGCAGCAGTACTTCGCCGGCGATCCGCGCGAGGCGAATCCGTTCAACGGCGGGATCAATCATCGGCAGGGCGACGCCGCCTGGCACGACGTGGCCGGCTTCTGGAACGGCGGCCGCTCGTTCGGCGCGGTGGACTTCTACACCTTCGGCGGCGCGAGCGTGCGCCGCTCCGAGGCGCCCGGATTCTGGCGGCGGCCCAGCGACGACCGGACTCTCCGCAACATTTATCCGAACGGATTTCTGCCGGTCATCCACGGCGACATCAGCGACGCGTCGGGGACGGTCGGGATCAAGGGCACGGCGTCCGGGTGGTCGTGGGATCTGGGCACCGTGTACGGCGGCAACACCTTCGGCTTCCGGATCAAGAACACGGCGAACGTGTCGCTTGGGCCCACCTCACCCACCGAGTTCGACGCCGGCAAGCTGAAGTTCAAGCAGAGCACGACCACGCTCGATCTGAACCGGGACTTCAAGGACGTGCTGCCCTTCCCGGTGAACGTCGCGGCCGGCGCGGAGTTCCGCGCCGACAACTACAGCATCGTGGCCGGCGAGTTCGATTCGTGGCGGAACGGCGGCTTCAAGGTGCTCGACGCGGCAGGCAATCCCACCACGCGTCCGGCCGCGCCGGGCTCACAGGTGTTCCCGGGCTTCAAGTCCGACAGCGGCGCGAAGAAGGGCGATCAGGGGTCGCACTCGCGCAACAACACCGGCGTGTACCTCGATCTGTCGTCCGACCTGACGAGCCGCCTCCTGGTCGACGTGGCGGGGCGGTACGAGAACTACAGCGACTTCGGGTCCACGACGACGGGCAAGCTGTCGTCGCGGCTCCAGATCGTGAAGGGCCTCGCCCTCCGCGGTTCGGCGAGCACGGGTTTCCGTGCCCCGTCGCTGATGCAGGAGTTCTTCTCGTCGACGGCGACGAACTTCGTCGCCGGCGTGCCGTTCGACATCAAGACCTTCCCGGCCAGCTCCGCGGAAGCGATCGCCCTCGGCTCCTCGCCGCTCAAGGCGGAGAAGTCGCACAACTACGGGATCGGCTTCGCGCTGGAGCCCATGCCCAGCCTCTCACTCACCACGGACTACTACTACATCGGGATCGACGACCGCATCGTGTTGTCGAACAACTTCACCGGTCCGCAGGCCGACGCGGCGCTCGCGGCGATCAACGTCACCGGGGTCCAGGGCGGCCGGTACTTCACCAACGCGATCGACACCAAGACCCACGGCTTCGACATCATCGCGAACTACGGGCTGTCGCTGGCCAACAGCAGCGTGCTCCGATTGACGGGCGCGTACAACCACAATCGCACGCGCGTGACGCGGGTGTCGCAGCTTCCGGCCAACCTGTCGGGGCTCCAGGGCCAGCTGTTCGACCGGGTGGAGCGGGGGCGCATCGAGCAGGGAAATCCGGAGAACAATCTGATTCTCTCCGCGAACTACGACATTCGCGGGATCGGCCTGCTGGCGCGGACGCAGCGCTTCGGCCAGGTGACGTCGTTCGGCACCGCGCCGACGAACGCCACCGGCCCGCTGGATCAGATCTACTCGCCGAAGTGGATCACCGACCTGGCGCTGTCGTTTGGCGCCCGGGGCGCCACGATCACGGTTGGCGCCGACAACATCTTCGACGTGTATCCGGACCGCAACATCAACTACGGCAATCCGACGACCGGAAACGGCGGCACGGCGAACTTCGGCATCTTCCCGTACGCCGGCATCTCGCCGTTCGGGTTCAACGGACGGTTCATCTACACGAAGCTGGCGGTGGGCTTCTAGGATCCCGTCATCCCGCAGGTGCGAGCGGAACGAGCACCTGCGGGATGACAGGGCGCGGTTGCACAGAGCCCATGTCGTATATTCCCGGCATGGCCAGCTCCATCGCGTCTCCGCTGTGGACACCGAGCCCCGATCAGGTCGCGCGCTCGAACCTCTCCCGGTTCATCCGCGAGGCGGTGCAGCCGCTCGGTGGGGCAGCGGCGGCCGTGTGCGA
>JABFYH010000003.1 GCA_013361335.1 Gemmatimonadaceae bacterium
GTCGGCGTGGCGGAGGGCGGCCGGCCGGGTACGGCGCGGCGCGCCGTGTCGACCGCCACCGGGGGGCGCTGCGGCTCCGGTGCCGGCTCCGCCGTGGAGCGAAGCTCGAAGTCCTGCACCATCGCGCCCCCGACGAGCCGGATCGACGCCGACTGCTCGCGGTAGCGGAGGTACCGCGCGGTGATCGTCACCGTCTGTCCGCGTACGCGCGACGACGGGATGATGAAGCTGTATCGGCCGTTCGCGTCGGTGGTGGTGGAGAGATCGAGCTGCGGGATCTGCACGGTCGCCCCGCGCAGCGGCATCGACGCTGAAGACACATGCCCGGTGAGCGTCACCGCCTCCTGCGCGTGCGCGCGCGAGGCGATCGAGACGAGAAGCACCAGGCCGCACGCTGCGAGCGCGCGGATGCGACGCATGATCACCACACGAAACCTCGAATCGAGAAGCGGGGAGCGCGGCGCGGAGCCCCGGAGGGACGCCCGCCCCGGTAGATGGAAGGACTGCCAGTAAGTGATCGCTACTTGATGCCCAGCACCAGCAGGCGCGGCGTGAGACGCCCCTTCACCGTGGTCACGCCGAGCTCTCCCACGTCGTTCGCGCCCCAGCACGCCACCTTGCCGTCCTGCTCCGGGTCGGGGCTCGCGGTGATCGCGCAGGTATGACGGAATCCGGCGGCGATCGCCTTGAACCTGAGCGTCCCCGCCACCGGCGTCGGCGCCGAACGCGCCGTCGTCGTGCTGTCACCGAGCTGGCCCGACGCGTTCATCCCCCAGCAGGAGGCCGCGCCGTCGGCGGTCAGCGCGCACGCATGGGCGCGGCCGACGCTGAGCGACGTGAACGTCGCAGTCGTCGTGAGGAGTTGCGGCGTCACCTGCTGCGGCCCGGTGCTCGAGAGGAGCCCCCAGCAGTAGACGCGCCCCGTTGTCGTGAGGCCGCACGTCCACTGCTCACCCGCGCCGAGTGCCTGAAACACGAGCTTCTCCGCCGTGCCGCTCTTCACCGCCGTCGGCAGGCTGGACATCGTCGTCGTGCCGTCGCCCAGCTGGCCCGTCTGGTTCAGCCCCCAGCAGTACGCGGAGCCGTCGGCGACGAGGCCGCAGGAATGGAACGCACCGCTGACGATGCTGGTGAACTGGAAGTTGCCCGACACCGGCGCGGGCTGCGCGCGGCCGGTGGTCGTGCCGTCCCCGAGCTGGCCGGTGCCATTGGCCCCCCAGCAGTACGCGGCCTTGTTGGTGTCCAGCGCACAGTTGTGTGCGTAGCCCGGCGCGACCTGTGCCCAGGCGACGGTGCTCGACAGCCGCGTCGGGACCGCCACGTCGGCGGTGGCGGCGTTGGGATACGACGACTTGCCCCAGCAGTAGATCGACTGATCGTTGCCGACGCCGCAGAAGTGCGACTGGCTCCCCTGAAGCGACGCGAGCGTGATCGCGCCGCTGACCGGGATCGGCACGTTGCGCTGCGTCACCGCCGCGCCGTCACCGACCTTGGGCTCGATCCCCCAGCAGTTCACGCTCGCGTCGGGAAGGATGGCGCAGCTCGCCGAGTCGCTCGCCGCCACGCGGGTCGCGGCGAGGAAGCGCGGCGCGCCGTTCGCCGTGGCGTGCAGCGTCAGCGAGGCGCTCTCCACCCTGGCCACGAGCGTCTGATCGCCCGGCGTGTCTCCCAGCGTCCAGACGCCCGGCGAGGCGATGCCGTCGGCGCCGGTGGCCACGCTGGGGGAGGCGACCCGGCCCTCCGCCGATGCCGTGAAGGTCACGCGCACACCCGCGAGCGGCTGTCCCGACGCGTCGAGCACGCGGATCGAGGGCGCGGTGCTCAGCGGGCTGAGGATCGTGCCGACCTGGTGGTCGCCCACGACGTCGGTGAACGCGTTGAAGGTCGTGATCGAGAAGGTCACCGGATTCGCGTCGACGAAGGACAGCGGCTTGTCGTCGTCGGCGAGCACCGCGGCCGCCAGGGTGTTCGCGCCGTTGACCGGACCGAGCGTCCACTGCGTGGCGGCGACGCCGTTGGCGTCCGTCGTCGCCACCGCCGGCGAGACCGTACCGCCCCCCGCCGAGCTGGTGAAGGCGACGCGCACGTTCGGCGTCGGACGGCCGTCGAGCCCCGTGACGCGCACGCGGACGGAGTCGTTCACCGTCGATCCGCCGGTCGCCGCCGACGGAGCCGCGTACTGGTAGGCCGCCACCTTCGCCGCCCCCTGCCACACGACGCGAATGCCGATCGGCTGCGCCTCGGCCCCGAGTGTCGACGCGGTGACCACGGTGACGCCGGTGTCGAGGGCCGTGACGCGGCCGTTCAGGTCCACCACCGCGACCCGCTCGTCGCTGCTCCGCCAGACCACCGGAATGGAGATGGTCGCGCCGTTCTTGTCGCGCGCCGTCGCGGTCAACGTCTGGTGGAAGCCGCGCTCGATCGGGAACGAGGACTGGTCGATGGTCAGCGAGGCGGCTTCGAGCGCCTGAGACGGTCCGGTTCCATCATTTCCACCGCAGGCCAGGGCGAGGGTGATCGCCAGCGGGATGGCGAAATGACGGCGAGACATCGAAAGAAGGTGAGGCAGCACGACGGGATAGACGAAAGGGAGGCAACGACGGGGAAGAATACAGCGCCGAACCGGAAACGCACGATGCGGCCAGGCCGGCACAGAGAGAAATTCGTGCGAGAACGCCTTGTGCATACCATCGTGTGCGCCGGATCGGCCAATTTCGGCGGTTCCGGGCCCGGCCGGCGGCCGAACGACGGGCCACGGAGCGCTGGAAGGGCCCGAAGGCGGGACTGGGCTCCGTGGCACGGGGTCCACCGACCGTGGCGCGCGCGCCACAGCCTGTCGAGTCCATCCCCCGAGGTCGCGGCCGACGAGGGCGCGAGGCCCGCGGGGCGAGCCCAACCCTCGTGCTGGTTGGGGGTAAGGCTTGCTGGTATAATGGTATGCCGCCCTAGCACGAGGGGTGCTAAGGCATGGTATGTAGCGTGCTCGAGTGCTGCATCCGGGCTTCTCCTGAGCTCACATTCGCGGTTTTAAGGATCGTCGATGACGCATAGCAGATCGCCCGGTCGGCTGCTCGCCCCGGTGCTCGGAGCGGTGGCGGCCCTCGTTCTGGGCGGCGGGCCGGCGCGCGGGCAGAGCGCGCGTCCAGCGGAGGCACCGCGTGAGCTGGAGACGCGGGCCGAGCTCGAGGCGGAAGCTCGTACCGCGGAGCAGCAGCACCGGACGGGGGAGGCGTGGCTGCTGCGCACGCGCCTCGAGCGCGGCGACTTCCAGGAGGGCGACCGGATCGTCGTGATGCTCCTGGGGAGCACCGCCCTCAACGACACGATCCTGGTCCGCGTCGGAAAGATGCTGCCCCTGCCGCGGATGGGGGAGGTGCCGCTGGAAGGAGTGCTGCGCTCCGAGCTGAATGCCCGCGTCTCCAGCTACCTCGCCAAGTACCTGCGCGACTCGTCGGTGAAGGTGACGCCGCTAGTGCGGCTGGCGGTCCTCGGTCAGGTGCAGCATCCAGGGTTCTATTACACGTCGGCCGACGTGCTGGTGAGCGACATGCTGATGAAGGCAGGGGGGCCGGCGGGCGATGCGGATCTCGACAACGTGGTGATTCGCCGGGCCGGCGACGTGATCTGGAACGCGAAGGATACGCGGACGGCGATGACCGATGGGCTGTCGCTGGAACGGCTCCATCTGCGAGCAGGAGACGAGCTGTACGTGGGGGCGCAGAAGCACATCAACTGGCTGGCGATCGGGCAGGTCGCCCTGTCGGCGGCGGCGCTGGTGTTCACCTTCACGCGGCTGCACTGATTGAAGGTCTGCGCCCGGTGGCGCGTTGATCAACTTCGCGATGCGGCGCCGGGCGCCGCGTCGCATCTTCTCGACACGAGTGTCGGTCATGGCTGAAGAGGAAGCATCGTACGAGGTGGTTCCGGCCGTTGCCGGCGGGGCGCCGGTGGCGGCGCAGGGGTGGGGCGACGAGCCCAGCCTCGCGCCCGCCCGCTCCCCGCTGGAGCGCCCGATCGCCGCGATCCGGCGGTACAAGTGGCTGCTGCTCGGTACCGTCGCGCTGGCGGTGCTGGGCGGGGTCGTCGCGACCCGGCTGGTGCAGCCCGAGTACGAGGTCCGCGCCACGATCTGGATCAACTCGGAGACGCCTCTCCAGGAGCAGGCGGGCCCCATCCGCTCGCACGAGCTGCTGAACGCCGCCGCCTGGGTGGAGCTCATCAAGAGCTACCGCATCGCCGATGCGGTGGTGCGCAAGCTCGCGCTGTACGTGAAGCCCAAGCACGTCGCCGATTCCGCCATGTTCTCGAACTTCACGGTGGCGGACCGGTTCGTCCCGGGGACCTACACCCTCGACGTGGAGAAGGACGGTCGCCGTTGGACGCTGAGCCTCATCGACGCCCCCTTCACCGAGAGCGGCGCCGCCGGCGATTCGATCGGGCGGAAGGTCGGCCTGCGGTGGCAGCCGTCGGCGGCGACGCTGTCCCGCTTCTCCAACAAGAAGGTCGACTTCACCGTCGCCACGCCGCGCGAGACGTCGATCGAGCTGATGAAGCGGCTCGATGCCCGCCTGCCCGAGCGGAGCCCGATGCTGGGCCTCACCCTCCAGGACCCGAACCCCCAGCTCGCCGCGCGCACCCTGAACACCTGGGTCGAGGAGTACGTGGCGGTGGCGGGTGAGCTCAAGCGGCGCAACCTGGTGGAGTTCGCGAACATTCTCGGCGGACAGCTCAGCTTTGCCGAGAACTCGCTGCGCAGCGCCGAAGCGGCGCTGGAAGGCTTCCGCATTCACACGATCACCCTCCCCGCCGAGGGCGGGCCGGTGCAGCCGGGCGTGGAGATGTCGCGGGATCCGGTGCTCAAGAGCTACTTCGATCGGAAGATCGAGTACGATAACCTGCGCAACGATCGCGAGGCGCTCGAGAGAGTGCTGGCCAATGCGCAGAACGGCACGGTGCCGTACGAGTCGCTGCTGCTCATCCCGAGCGTGTCGAACAATCCGGGGGCGTCGGGTCTGCGCAGCTCGTTCGAGGAGCTCAACAAGCGGCAGTCGGAGCTCAACGCCGCACGGCAGATCTATACTGACGCGTTTCCTCAGGTGCGCGACCTGGCGGGAGTGGTCCAGACGCTCAAGACGAAGACGATTCCCGCGCAGGCGAACGCCCTTCTCACGCAGCTGCGGGAGCGCGAGGGCGACTACGATCGCCGCATCCGCGGCGCGTCGTCGGATCTCCAGCAGATCCCAGCCCGGACGATCGAGGAGATGCGGCTGCGTCGCGCCGTGGCGGTGTCGGAGGGGCTGTACACGACCCTCAAGAGCCGGTACGCGGAGGCCAAGCTCGCCGAGGCCAGCGCGACGCCGGACGTGAACATCATGGACTCGGCCATCGCGCCTCTCAATCCGACCAAGAACACGACGCCGCGCATCATGCTCATGGCGGTGCTGGGCGGCCTTGCCGCCGCGGTCGCCCTGGCGCTGCTGCTGGACAAGATCGACGGACGGATCCGCTACCCCGATCAGGCGACGAACGAGCTCGGCCTGCCGATCGCCGCGACCGTGCCGCTGTTCCCGAAGGGCAACGGCGGCCATCACTCGACGGAGCAGGTGAGCCAGCTCGTGGAGTCCTTCCGAACGCTCCGGATGAACGTGCTCAACTCGGCCGGCGGCCGGGTCACGCTCGCCGTGTCCAGCCCTTCACCGGGCGACGGCAAGTCGTTCATCTCGTCGAACCTGGCGATGTCGTTCGCCGATGCCGGCTTCCGGACGCTGCTCGTGGACGGGGACACCAGGCGCGGGATCCTACATGAGATCTTCGGCCTCCCCCGGACCTCGGGGCTGACCGACTATCTGGCCGGCCACGTCGATCAGCAGGCGATCATTCATGCCACGAACCACGACAAGCTGTCCATCATCCCGAGCGGCAACCCGCGGAAGCGGAGCCCGGAGCTGCTGACGTCGCCGCTGCTGGGGCGGCTGATCGCCGACCTCAAGGCGCGGTACGACGTCGTCATCTTCGACACCCCACCGTTGGCGGCGGGGATCGACGGCTACGCGATCGCCGCGGCCACGGGGAGCCTGCTCGTCGTCATCCGGATCGGTCAGACGGCGAAGCGCATGGCGGCCGCAAAGCTCCTGCTCGTGGACCGGCTGCCGATCAGCGTCGTGGGGACCGTGCTGAACGCCGTCCCCTCCACGGGGGAGTACGAGTACTACGGGTACGTCTCGGGGTACGGCACGGAGGATCTGGAGCCGGGCAAGCAGGTCGCGCAGATCTCCTAGCCTCATCCGTCCCATTGAGGCCTCAGCGCGGCGAGTTCTCCCCCGGAGCTCGCCGCGCTCCCTTTTTGCATTAGGGCTGTGACGCGGCTGGCATGAGGCCGATGGGCTGGATGGCCCGCTGTTGCGGTCACGCTGAATTCTGTGGACCCCGAGCAACAACCGAGGGGCGGGCCCACGCGACCGGGAGGGGAGGGGGGATTTTCAAGTATATGATTCGTAACGAGTTACTGGATAGCAACCATAACGGGATGCTGAGCACGCAGAGTGCACAGGGAGTGATCCAAGTCACGGGTGTCCGGCCCACCACGGGCCAGCGCTCAACCCAACGGTTCGACGGAGAATCGGAGATTATGCACGGAGCGGTATCAGCAGCGCTCGAGTCGACGACTGCCACGCGCACGGGGCGGAAGTCGCGTCCGGCCCGGATCAGCGGGGCAGAGAGCGCACAGGTTCTCGAGATCGCGCGAGACCTGCAGGTCGTCCCCTTCGCCGATCTGGCGGTCCCGGCGCCGGTGGTGGAGCAGGTGCTCCCGCGCGAGCGGTCCGAGGTCCTGAGCCGGGGACTGAACATCGTGATGGCCACCATCGGGCTCATCCTCGCGTCTCCGCTGATCCTGCTCATCGCCATCGCGATCAAGCTGACCTCCCGCGGCCCCGTCCTCTATTCGCAGTCTCGCGTCGGGGTCGATCGCCGCGGACGCTTCGGCAAGGCCGACGAGCGCCGGGTCTACGACCTCGGCGGCCGGCCGTTCACGATGTACAAGTTCCGCACGATGCACGTGAACGCCGAGGCCGACGGCCGCGCCGTGTGGGCCAAGAAGGTCGATCCGCGCGTCACGCTCGTGGGCGGGGTGCTCCGCCGCACGCGCCTCGACGAGCTGCCGCAGCTCTACAATGTCCTGCGCGGCGACATGAACATCGTCGGCCCTCGGCCCGAGCGCCCCACGATCTTCGCCGACCTGCGCGACAACATCCCCGAGTACCCCATGCGTCAGCGCGTCAAGCCGGGCATCACGGGGTGGGCACAGATCAACCAGTGCTACGACGTCTCCATGGATTGCGTGCGCGAGAAGGTCCGCTACGATCTGGAGTACCTGCGGCGTCAGAGCATCGCGGAAGACCTGCGGATCATGACGATGACGGTTCCGGTCATGCTTTTCCGGAAGGGCGGTTGGTGAACCTCCCGTCCGTGTAGGTTGGTAGGCTGCCGGGACCACAGGGCGCCGTTGTCGGGCGCCTTTTGTGTGTTGTGCAGCCGGCGCCCACGGTGAGTATTCGTCTGGTGCCTGTCCTATCCGCTGGTTTCCCGTGAGCGCCTCCCGCGTCCCTGTTCAGTCAGCTCGGTCTTCGCGTACCGAGGTCCCGGTGGCCGGCGTCCGGCCTCGGGTCACGGTCGCGTTCGTGATCGACAACATGCGCCTGGGTGGCACGGAGCTGAATGCCGTGCGCACCGCCGAACGCCTGGACCCGAGCCGCTTCGACCTGCGGATGTTCTGCCTGAACGCGAACGGCCCACTGGCCGATCGGTACCGCGCGCTCGGGGTGCCGGTGACCGAGCTGCCCATCCGCAGCCTGTACGGCCCCTCTATGGTGTCGACGGGGCTCCGGTTCGTCCGCGAGCTGCGCCGGCAGGGCGTGCAGGTCGTCCACGCTCACGACATGTACAGCAACATCTTCGCGTCGCTCTGGGGACGCGTCGCGCGCGTGCCGGTCGTCATCACGAGCCGCCGCTGGTGGCACACCTGCCCGAACCGGAAGCTGCGGGCGGGGAACCGCGTCGCCTTCCGGCTGTCGGACGCCGTGCTGGCCAACAGCGCGGCCGTCGCCCGCTCGGTCCACGAGGAGGCGGGGATCGCGCCGGCCGACGTGTGGACGGTGTCGAACTTCGCCGACGACAGTGCCTTCGAGCCGCTGGCGCCCGCCGAGCGTGCTCTGCTCCGCCGCGGGTGGCGCGTACCGCAGGATGCGCTGGTCGTGGGCTGTGTCGCCCGGCTGGACCCGTTGAAGGACCACGCCACCCTGCTGCGCGCGATCGCGTCGCTCCGGACGACCGGGCGCCGCGTGCATCTCGTGCTGATCGGGGACGGTGAGCTTCGGCGTCCCCTCGAGCAGCTGGCGGCCGACCTCGACATCGGCGACGCGGTGACCTTCGTCGGCGAGGTTCGCGACGGTCGGAATCATCACCGCGGCTTCGACGTCTCGGCGCTCTGCTCCCTCAGCGAGGGCTTTCCGAACACTCTCGTCGAAGCGATGGCGGGTGGACGTCCGGTCGTGGCCACGGCCGTCGGTGGAAGTGTGGACGCCGTCGTCGACGGCGAGACCGGCCTGCTCGTCCCGCCGAGCGCGGCCGACGACCTGGCGGCGGCGCTTGCGCGCCTGCTGGACGATCCCGAGGCGCGGTCGCGGATGGGCCGCGCCGGTTACGAGCGCGCGCGACGCTTGTACGGCGCGCAGCAGACCGTTGCCGGCCTCGAAGGGATGTACGACGCGCTCCTTGCCAGGAGCGCCCGGTGACGGCGCCGATCATCCGGCGCCGGTCGGTCGGCGGCGCGAGCAAGCCGGCTGTCCCGGCGGGGCAGCCCGAGCGGGGCGCGCCCTTGCTGGCGGGACTCGAGTGGAGTCCCTCCTTCGTCGCCTTCCTGGTGTACGTATTCGTGATCACGACGTACCGGGTGCCCGTGGGCACGGCGGCGATGAGCGTGGCGCTCCTCGCCCTGCCGCTCGAGCCGCGTACGCTGCGGCTTCCCCCCTTCGTGCTGTGCCTCGCTGCCCTCCTCGGCTGGGCCTTCATCGGCTGGAGCACGTCGGAGTACCCGACGCTCGTCTGGGACCATCTCGTCGACTTCTCCAAGATCGTCGCCGTGGTCTTCGTCGCGGTCAACGTGCTCACGACGCGCGCCCGTCTCCGATTCTTCCTGCTCGCGTATCTGGCGTTCTTCGCCTTCTATCCGGTGCGCGGCGCGTTGTTCAACTACTTCCTGTATGGCGGCACCATGGGCGGCCGGGCGGTGTGGAACTACAGCTACTCCAACCCGAACGATCTCGCCGGGATGTGTCTGCTGTTCGTGGCGCTGGCGGCCGGGGCGCTCGTCACCGAGCGGACGCGCTGGATCCGCCTGTGCGCGCTGGCGGGCGTCATCGTCCTGCCCTTCCTGATCGTCCTCACGCAGTCCCGGGGCGCGTTCGTCGCCCTGCTCGCCTTCGGGGCGATCGCGCTCAAGGACCAGTGGCGGCGCGGGCGCATGCTCCTGCTGACCGCCGCGGCGATCGTCGCGGTGCTCGTCGCCGCGCCCGACTCCGTCTGGCGCCGGCTCGGCACGCTCAAGGAGGTCGCTCGGCAGGACGAGCGCGTGCAGGTGGCCGACGAAGGATCGGCGGAGCAGCGGCTGGAGATCTGGAAGGTCGCTCGCGCGATGATCGCCGATCAGCCGATGACGGGCGTCGGGTTGGGCGCGTACCCGGAAGCGCACTACATCTACGCGCAGCGGCCGGAGTTCAACCCGACGGCCCGGGGCAAGCGCGACACCCACAGCACGTACCTGAACATCCTGGCCGAGATGGGACTTCCGGGGCTGATCCTGTTCGGCCTCGTCGTCGCGCTGCCCCTGATGAAGGCGGAGCAGGTGCGCCGCCGGATCAAGGCGACCCACCCCGCGCGGGCGCAGCAGCTCCGGTACTTCGTGCTCGGCATGATCGGCTATCTGGTGGCCGGCATCTGGGGCTCGTACGGGGCGCTCGTTCCCACCTATCTCTATCTGTCGCTCGTGTTCGTGGCCGCGTTGGTGCTGCAGGAGCGGGAGCTGCCCCTGCGTCGTAGTCTCCGGTTGGGAAGCCGAGGCCGCGCGCGATCGGCTGCGACGGCGACGGCGACGGCGACGCCCATCGTTCGCCGGACGGTGCGCTGATGTGCGGGATCGCCGGTTACGCCGGCCGCTCGCGCTCGGCCGAGCGCGCCGAGGCGGACCTTGGCGCGATGTGCGCCGCCATCCGTCATCGCGGGCCTGACGAGGAAGGCCATCACGTCGGTCCGGGCGTCGCGCTCGGAATGCGCCGGCTCAGCGTGATCGACGTGCTGGGTGGATCGCAGCCCATCGCCAACGAGCGCGGCGACGTGCACGTGGTGTTCAACGGTGAGATCTACAATCACCACGCCATCCGTGCGCGCCTGGCGCCTCGCCACGTCTTCCGGACGCGCAGTGACACCGAAGTGCTCGTCCATCTGTACGAGGAGATGGGCGACGCGATGGTCGACGAGCTGCGCGGCATGTTCGCCTTCGCCATCTGGGACGACCGCACGCGCCGCCTCACCGTCGCGCGCGACCGGCTCGGCATCAAGCCGCTCTACTACTGGCAGACCGCCGACGGCGTCGCCTTCGCGTCCGAGCTGCGCTCCTTTCTCGCGCTGGAGGAGTTCCCGCGGGAGATCGACGCCGACGCGGTGCGCGAGTATCTGGCGCTCGGATACGTGCCCGACCCGTCGTGCATCTTCCGCGGCGTGCGCAAGCTGCCGCCGGCGCATGTCCTCATCTGGAGCGCCGAGGAGGGGCTGAGCATCCGCCGGTTCTGGACGCCGGTCCGGCCGGAGTCCCCGATCGCCGACGAGCGGGAAGCGGTGGAGGAGCTCCGCCGTCTCCTTGCCGACGCGGTCGCGTCGCATCTCGAGTCGGACGTGCGCCTCGGCGCCTTTCTGTCGGGTGGGATCGACTCATCGACGGTGGTCGCGCAGATGGCGCGCCTCTCCGGCTCCACGGTCGAGACGTTCTCGATCGGATTCGAGGAGCCCGAGTTCAACGAGGCGCCGCACGCCGGCGCGGTTGCGCGCGCGCTCGGCACGAAGCACACGGAGCTCATCGTCCGTCCCGAGGCCGATGCGCTGATCGAGCAGCTCGTCCGGACCTTCGACGAGCCCTTCGGCGACTCGTCGGCCCTGCCGACGATGCTCGTCTCGGAGCTGGCGAGGCAGCACGTCACGGTCGCCCTTTCCGGCGACGGCGGGGACGAGCTGTTCGGCGGCTACACCCGCTACGGCGAGATGGACGGGGCGCGTGAGATGTCGTCGCCGGTGACCCGCAGGCTCGTGCGGGCGGCGGCCGTCCGGTTGCCGCATTCCACCTTCGGGCGCAACCGGCTGTTGCACCTGTCGCGCGGGCGGCGAGGCCAGTACGCGGGCACGGTGGCGCATGCGCTGCCGGTGTCGGAAGGCGGGGTGCTCACCGAGGTGGATGAGGCGCTGTCGCTCGACCGGCTGCTCGACCGCTGGTTCGACCCCGCGGCCGACCGCGACTTCCTCACGCAGATGACGCTCGTGGATCTGGGCAGCTACCTCCCCGGCGACATCCTGACGAAGGTGGATCGCGCGAGCATGCGCGTCTCGCTCGAGGCGCGCGTGCCGCTGCTCGATCATCCGCTCGTGGAGTTCGCCGTGTCGCTGCCCGGACGGGTCAAGCGGCGGGACGGTGTGGGGAAGTGGATCCTGCGCCAGGCGGTGACCGGCCTCGTGCCGGACAGCGTCTTCGCGCAGCCGAAGCGGGGATTCGGTGTGCCACTCGCGCAGTGGCTGCGTCGCGAGCTGCGGCACCGGTTGGAGACGCTGCTGCGCGCCGACCGCGCGGTGTACGAGCACGTGGATCGGGCGAGCGTGGCTCGTCTGGTGAACGAGCATCTGGCCGGCCGCCGGGACCACAGTCATTTCCTCTGGCGGCTGCTGGTGCTCGATCTGTGGCTGGCCGCGTTCGCGCGTGGGGAGCTGGCTCGTGCACTCTGAGCAGACCTCGCCGCGCGGCGCGCACGTCACGGGGCGCAGCTGGGGCGGGCTCACCGAACTGTGGCAGCGCCCGCGCGGCCAGCTGCCGGCGCTGGACGCGCTGCGGGCCGCGGCGGTGCTGCTCGTGATCGGGTCGCACTACACGGAGGAGTTCGCGGCCCGATACGCGCCCGTCGTCGCGGCGTCACGCTTTCGCGCCCTGCCGACGTTCAACTGGGGTTGGACCGGCGTCGACCTCTTCTTCGTCCTCAGCGGCTATCTGATCGGCCGCCAGCTCTGGCGGGAGCGGCTCGAGACGGGGACGGTGCGCTTCGGCCGGTTCATCCTCCGGCGCGGGTTCCGGATCTGGCCGCTCTACTTCTTCATGCTGCTCGCCTACGCCGTCACCGGCTATCTGCAGGTGAACGTCTGGGACGTGCTGTTCCTGTCGAACTACAAGTGGGGCGGGTTGAGCCGCGGGTGGTCGCTGTCGACCGAGGAGCAGTTCTACATCATCGTGCCCCTGCTCCTCATTGCCACACGTCGAGTGCGGCGGCCCGCGGTGTATGCGTGGGGCATGGCGGGGCTGCTTGTGGCCGTGTGGCTGTCGCGATGGATGGCGCTTCAGGATTACGCGGCACGTGGGTTCACCGGCCGAGCCCTCTCGGACGCGCTCTACGCGCCGCTGCACCTGCACTGCGAGCCATTGCTGGCCGGCCTGGCGATCGCGTTCGCCAGCGTCGTGCGGCCCGACTGGTTCCGCGCGAGCGCCGAGCGGCGGGGCGTGTCGAAGGTAGGGCTCGGCATCTTCGTCGGCGCGTCGGCGCTGGGGATCGCGTTGCGCACCCTGAACAAGAACGTCTTTCCATTCACGGCGCTGGGGCTCATCTATGGATCCCTGGCGTTGTGGCTGATGCTCGATCGTTCCTGGATCCAGCGCGTCGCGTCATGGCGGGTGTTCTATCCCGTCTCGCGTCTGTCGTACGGGATGTACCTCAACCACTTCTACGTGCTGCCGAGCGTGACGGTATGGACGATCGCCGTCCTGCGGTCGCGCGGTGCGAGCGAGCCGCTGTGGTTTTTCGGCGGGCTGCTCGTTGGCGCGCTGGTCTCCATGCTCGTCGCCGCAGCGACCTTCCTGCTCGTGGAGCGGCCCTTCCTCCTCCTGCGCGACCGCTTGCTGGGGACGCGGCACGTGAACGCCGCGCCGACGCACGCCGCGGAGCCGGCGCGGGGAGAGCCCGCCCCTGCGGTGGCCTGAGCGCCGCCATCGACCCCTTTCCGACTCGACGTGACTTCCACTGAACGTTCCATCGGCGCGTCGCGGTACTCTCTCGCATCCTGGCGTCCCGTGGCGGTGGACGACCTGATTCGGGTCGGGCGCGCACACGACGGCGGCTACGTCATCAGCCGGCGCTGCGTGGAGGCGTCGACGCTGCTCGTCGGCATGGGCATCAACGACGACTGGTCGTTCGAGCGCGATTTCCAACGGCTCAACCCGCGAGCCCGGGTCATCGGACTGGACGGGTCGGTGTCGCAGGAGATCTTCCGCAGCCGCGCCACGAACGCCTCGATGCTGGCGATGGGGTATTTCCTCCGCCTGAAGCGTTGGCGCATGACGGAGCAGCGCCAGGAGGCCGCCCGGTGGAACGAGCGGGCGCGCGACTTCGCGGCGTTCTTCAGCGGGGCCAACGTCTTCTACCAGAAGTTCGTTTCCGATGCAGACGACGACTCGCACTTGACGTGGTCCACGCTGCGCCGCATGGAGCCCGCGCTGGGGCGGGGCGAGACGCCGACGACCTTCGTCAAGGTGGACATCGAGCGGAGCGAGTACCGCGTGCTTGGCGACATCCTCGCGGATGCGGCGCGCATCACCGGCCTCGCGATCGAGTTCCACGAGTGCGACATCCTGTGGGCGCGCTTCGCCACGTTGATGGACCACATGCAGGAGCACTTCGCGGTGGTGCACATTCACGGCAACAACTGGTCGCGGTTGATCCCCGGCACGGCGTGTCCCGAGACGCTCGAGGTCTCGCTGGTGAATCGGGCCCTGCTGCCGGGAATATTGTCTCCAAGCAGGGCGAGCTATCCAATGCCGGGGCTCGACATGCCGAACAACCGAGAGAAGGGCGATTATCCCCTTGTCTTCTGAGCCCGTCACCCAGCTGCCGATCGGCCGCGTCGAGGAGGCGCCTGCCTACGGGGCGTACACCCGGACCACGAGCGGATCGCGCATTCCCTCGCTCGACGGCATTCGTGCGGTGGCGATCCTGCTCGTGCTGTGGGCGCACACCTCAGGGGCGCGAGGGTATCCGGATTGGGCGAACGTCTGGACGTCGAACTCGCATTACCGGCTCGGTGGGCTCGGAGTCCGCATCTTCTTCGTGCTCTCCGGGTTCCTCATCACCGGCCTTCTGCTGAAGGAGCGTGCGGCCACCGGCACGGTGTCGCTCGGGCGCTTCTACTACCGGCGGGCGCTGCGCATCATGCCGGCGTACCTGGCCTACCTCGCCGTGATCGGCCTGCTCGTCGCCGCCGGCTTCGCCACCCTATCGCGCAGCGACGCGCTCCATGCACTGACCTACACGATCAACTACGAGTCGGACCGAGGCCGCCTCGTCGATCACCTGTGGTCACTCGCCGTCGAAGAGCAGTTCTACCTGCTCTGGCCGGCGGCGTTGATGGCCCTCTCGCTGGCCGGATCAGCGCGGGCTGCGGTTGCCGTCGTCGTGCTGGCACCGCTGGTGCGCGTCGTAGCGGTCACCCTGGCACCGGGATCGCCGCAGGCTGCCGGCGCCGCGTTCGAGGCGACCGCTGATTCCCTGGCGGTCGGGTGTCTGTTGGCGCTCTGGCGGGATCAGCTCTGGGAGTCGTCGTCGACCTACCGCCGCATCGTCCTCTCCCGATGGTGCATCCCCGCGCTGTTCGCCGTCGGCATGGTGGCGGGCGTCTCGGTGAAGCTCGGTATGCTGGTCGGACAGTCGCTGATCTCCATCGCGATCGCACTCGGCATCGATCGGTCCGTCCGCCGCCCGTACGGGATCGCCGGCCGAGCGCTGAACTGGCGCCCGGTGGCAGCCGTCGGCGTCGGCTCGTACTCGCTCTACCTCTGGCAGCAGCTCGTGGTGGACGCCAGCCCGGGATCGACCTTCCCCTTTCCGCTCAATCTCGCCCTGGCCGGCCTGCTGGCGTGGGCCAGTTACCGTTGGGTCGAGCAAACGGCGCTGCGGTTCCGGGACACGAGGACGCGGTAAGCGCGGCGGGCGCCGAGCGCGGCACGCCGTCAGGGTGTGCTGAGCGGGCTGGCTGTCTGGCCCGATCGCGCCGCCATCGTATGACGCGGCGCGTACGGGAAGTAGCGCTTGAGCGCGAGGGCAGGCCGCTCGAGAATCGTCCAACTGAGCAGAGCGAGCACCGTCGTCGTGGCGAGCTGCAGCGCCAGCTCCCAGAACAGGTGCGGAAGGGCCGAACCGAAGGCGCGTGCCGGCACGAGCCCGACGAGCGGTGTGACCGCGAGCAGCACGGCCGCGATTCCGCCGAGCACGTACATCCCGTACGCGTAGCGGCCGAAGAAGCGCAGCGCACGCGACGCCACGGCGCGATGTGCCAGTGATCGCTGATGCGCGACCACGGAGATGAGCAGCGCTGCCGACGTGATCGCCGTGCACGTGATGCCGAGCGTCACCATCCACGCGCTGTCCCACCCTGCATAGCCGCTGCGAGCCACGATCACGGCGAGGCAGGCGAGGGCACCCGCGCCGGCGTAGGGTGCTCTGGCCGCCAGGCGATCCAGGCCCCCCGGCTGCCGCGCGACGATCGCCAGCCAGGCGCCGATCGCCAGACCGTCCATTCGCGACGGCAGCAGCACGTACGCCGCGAACATATGCCCGGACCGCACCATCGCGACGCGCCAGAGCAATGCGACCACGACCAAGACCAGGCAGAGCCGCGCCAGTCCGTCGAGCCCGAGCCGCGCGACCGTGGCCGGCCAGATCAGGTAGAACTGCTCCTCCACGCACAGGCTCCAGAAGAACGCCGTACCGGCCACCGAGGCGCCCGTCCATCCGTTGGCCAGCGCGACGCGCACGTTCATCATGTACGTCAGGTACCAGGGCGCCGCAGCCGTCAGCTCCGCCGAGCCTGGCGTGCCGAGCCCGCGCCAGAACGGAAGCACGAGGAAGAGCACCGCGCAGTAGCCGTAGAACAGCGGAAAGATCCGCAGCGTGCGACGGACGTAGAAGGTCCGATAGTAGCCAGGACCGCCGCGCGCCTGCAGCAGAATGCCCGTGATGAGGAACCCGGACAGCACGAAGAACAGGTCCACCCCCGCCCAGCCGAACATCATTCCCAGTTGAACGAGCCGTTCGACGGGGCCGTACACCTCGAACCCCGGAACGTGCACGATGATGACGGCGAGGATGGCAATGCCCCGGATGCCATCGAGGACCGGCAGATGCCCCTCGATTCGGGAATCCCGCGTCGAAGTCGCGTCAGGCGGCACGCTCATCCTCCGCTTCGGCCCGCGTAGGCGGATCGCCATTCCGGATGGACCGCACGCCAGGTGTACTTCGCCAGGAGCTCCTGCCGCGCCGCTCGCGCGAGACGCTGGCCAAGCGCCGGATCGGCCAGCAGCCGTAGCGCACCTTCGGCGAGCGAGCGATGATCCTCCGGTGACACGAGCAGACCGGTCTGCTCATGGGTCACAATGTAGGGGATGCCTCCCGCGCTCGTCGTGACCACCGGCAGCCCGGCGGCGAACGACTCGATGATCGAGTTCGGCATGTTGTCGACGTTCGGCGCGTTGAGATACACGTCCGCCGCGTCGTAGAGTTCGGCCATCGCGGTCGGTGTCACCTGACCCACGAAATCCACGTGGCGCAGGTCCAGCTCACGCGCCAACGCGTGCAGCCTCTCACGCTCCTCGCCGTCGCCCGCGACGACGAGTCGCGCCTCGGGGTGCTCGTCCTGGATCAGCCGGAACGCCCGCAGCACGCACGACACGTTGTAGTGCGGCGCGAAGTTGCGGTTGCCGAGGAAGCGCGGGCGCAGCGGGCCGCGCTCGCGATAGGGGATCGAGCTCACGTCCACGAAGTTGAAAATCGATGTCGCCACCAATCCGTGGCGGGCGAAGACGTCCACCAGGTAATTCGACGGTACGACGATCAGGCTGGCGCGTCGCATCACCGCCGGCGCGAGCCACCGCCATCGCGTCAGATGGTCGTCCGCCTCACCGCTCCGATAGTTCAGGATCACCCGCTTGCCGAACAGACGCCCCAACAGCACGGCGGGCGTCGGCGCGAGCAGGAACGACCAGTACGAGGCCGAGAAGACGTGAATGACGTCATGACGCGGCAGCTCGCGAAGCAGGGACACGACATACGCCACCGACGTCGTGATCGTGCGGAGATACTTCACTCGCTGCAGGGCGCGCAGGACGCCGGGCAGCCGTGGATTGTGCGGCAGGAAGGAGATGGCGAGGTCGGCGTCGCCCGCGAGGTGCTGCATCAACCGCTGCGCCACCACCGCCTGGCCACCGACGATATCCAGCGACGGCGCGACGATGCAGACCCGGAGCCGCGTCACGCCGATCGGCTGAAGGCGACAGGCGCTCCACCGGCCCGCGTCATGTCACGCTCCGCGCGCAGCCACTCTTCCAGCACCCACAGATACCAGAGTCGGCGTGACGCGCGACCCGTCCGTACGCTCTGGCTGAGCTCACGCTCCAGAGCGGCCTGGCTGATCCATCCATCGGACACCAGGAGCGAATCGGTGAGGCTCTGGCTGACCTGCCGGTGCCACCGCCGGCCCATCCAGTCCTCAACGGGAACGGTGAAGCCGCGCTTGGGGGCGTGGGCCACGCCAGTACCGAGCTTCCGGCGTGCCAGCTCGCGCAGCACGGCCTTCAGCTCTCCGCCGTGCAGGAGCTGCGCGTAAGGCAGCGCGCCGGCGAACTCCCACAGCTGCTGATCCAGGAAGGGCGACCGCGCCTCGAGCCCGTAGTACATGGACGCGCCATCGACCTTCACCAGATACTCGGAGACGAACTGCGTGGCGCGGTCGTGCTCCAGATACTCCGTGAGCACATGACGCGCCGACTCCATCGACCACGGCAGGCCGGCCCTCGTCTGCTCGGCCATCCGCGGGCCGAGCAGACCGTGCGCGCGGAAGTCCGCGAGCCCGGGGTTGGCCGCGATGTACGCGCCCAATCCGCCGGCCACGTAGTCCGCGAGATGGACCGCACGCTTGAGCGGTCCCACCCGAGGGACGGAGCTGCGGAGCGCCCGCCAGGCCGCTCCTCCGGCGCTCGGCATCCTCCGCGCCGTCCGCTCCACCTGATACAGCAGTCGGTGACGCGGATAGCCGAGAAACAGGTCGTCGCCCCCGTCGCCTGTCAGGAAGACACGCGCCGGCGTGCCGGCGATCGCCCTCGAGAGACGCAGCATCCCCAGCGCCGAGGAGCACGCGAACGGCTCGGGGTAGGCCGCGCTCAGTGCGCGGACGTCCGGGTCGTCGGCGTCGGAGAGCGACAGAATCTCGTGACGGATCCCGAGCCGGGCTGCGGTCTGGGTCGCCAGGGCTGTCTCGTCGCTCGGGTGGCCCGGCGCGCTGATCGTGAAAGCGGTGACGTCGCCGCCCAGCGTGGCGATCGCCCAGCACACCAGGCTCGAATCGATGCCGGCGCTGAGCAACGCCGCCACCGGCACGTCGGCATGGAGACGGCGCTCCACTGCACGCACCAGAAGCCGCTCGGTCTCCTGCACCGCATCCTCGAACGTCACCCCACTCTGCTCGGCCGCGAGCGGCGGCCGCCAGTAGACGCGCGTGCGCGCGCGACCGCCCGACCACTCGAGGATCGTGGCCGGCGCGAGCTTCTGCGCCCCCGCGTAGATGGCGTGCGTCTCCCCGACGAAGCCGTCCTGGAGGAAGTCGGCGACCGCCGCGGCGGACAGCTCCGTGACCGCTCCAGCCGCGCGCAGGGCGCGAACCGTGGACGCGAACGCCAGCCCTCCGTCGCGCTGCTCCACGTACACGAGCGGCTTCACCCCGAGTCGGTCGCGCACGAGGAACAGCCGGTCGGCCGGCGCGTCCCACAGCGCGAAGGCGAACATCCCCTGGCAGCGCTCGACGAGGCGATCGATCCCCCACGCCCGGTAGCCAGCGAGCAGCACCTCGGTATCGGTGTCCGAGTGGAACGCATAGCCCGAGCGCGCGAGCTCCGCGCGCAGCTCGAGGAAGTTGTAGATCGCCCCGTTGAACACGACGCCGAGGGCGCCGTCCGGGGTGATCATGGGCTGCGCGCCGGCGTCGCTGAGGTCGAAGATCGCCAGCCGGCGATGCCCGAAGGTGGCACCGGGCCAGGAGTAGATCCCCTCGCTGTCCGGGCCACGACGCTGGAGCGCGCGCAGCATGGCAGGGAGCGGCTCGGCCGCTCCCCGCCCCATGCTCACCACGCCGGCAATGCCGCACATCTGACGACCTCCCTGAGTGAAGCGCCGACGTCAGCCGCCTACCACGCGACGCCGCGATACGTCCGGTCCGACGTCCGGGCACCGAAGGCACGCACGAGGTCGACCACGACCTGCCCGTCGCGCAGCAATGGCTCGATGCGGCGGAACTCCGGCGTGCCGTTCCCGATCACCACGACGTCGCCGAACTCCACGACTTCGTCCACCGAGCCCCGCATCAGCGACCAGATGTGCGGAATCTCGTGCTCGATGTACTCGCGGTTCGACCCGATCAGCTTGGCCTTGGAGACGTGGCCATCATAGATCGCGAGCTGCATGCCCTTGCCGATCAGGCGCTCCACGAGCGTCACGATCGGCGACTCCCGTAGATCGTCCGTGCCCGCCTTGAACGCCAGACCGAGCACGCCGACCCGACGCGAGCCGGTGGCACGCACCATCTCGTATGCCCGCGCGATCTGGGTCTCATTGCTCGACAACGCAGCCTGGAGCACCGGTGTCTCGACGTCGAGCTGGCGCGCGCGGTGCGACAGCGCCCGCAGATCCTTCGGCAGGCACGAGCCGCCGAATGCAAAGCCGGGCCGAAGGTATGTCGGCGCGATGTTGAGCTTCGTGTCCTCACAGAAGATCCGCATGACCTCGTGGCTGTCCACGTTGAGCGCCTTGCAGATGCTCCCGATCTCGTTGCCGAAAGCCACCTTGAGCCCGTGAAAGCTGTTGCACGCGTATTTCACCATCTCGGCCACCGCGAGCGGCACGACGCGCACCGGGGCCGACAGCGAGCCGTAGAGCGATGCCACCGTGGCCGCGGTCCGCTCGTCCTGCGCTCCGATCACGGTGAACGGCGGATCGTCGAAGTCGCGGATCGACGTGCCCTCGCGCAGGAACTCGGGGTTCATCGCCACGCCGAAATCCCGGCCTGCCCGCTTGCCCGACGCCTGCTCGAGCAGCGGGATCACGACCTCCGCCGTCGTACCGGGCAGCACCGTGCTCCGGATGACGACCACGTGCCAGTCACTCTTCTCCCGTAGCGCTTCGCCGATCTGCGACGCGACACGACGCACGTACGCGAGGTCGAGCCCACCATTCGCCTGACTCGGTGTACCGACGCACACGAGCGAGATCTGCGTGTCGAGCACGGCCTGGCGAACGTCCGTCGTCGCGGACAACCGGCCGGCCGCCACCATCTGCCCCACCAGCTCGCCGATGCCGTTCTCCACGATCGTCGCGTTTCCCGAGCGCACCGTGTCGACCTTGCTGGCGCTGACGTCCACGCCGACGACCCTATGTCCTTCACGGGCGAGACAGGCCGCGCTGACGCAACCCACGTAACCCAGCCCGAACACGCTGACAGTGCTTGGCATCTCGAAGAGGAAAGTCCGATTGACCGGCCGCCACGAGCTCGCGTCGCACGCGACTGGCTTGCCGGCCGAGGAAAGTTACTGGCGCGACCGCTCCACGATGTGGCCGTCTCCGATGACCGACCACCCGCTGGCGGTACGATGCATCTCGGCCGAGCCGCCGGCCTCGAAGCTGAGCCCATCCGCCTCGAGGCGCCCTGCGGAACCGAGCAATGCCACCGCCTCGATCGGCCCGGCGGCCGATCCCCGCCGGACGACGGCGACGTCTGCGTCGATCTGGATCGCGCCTACCTGGGCGGTTCCGCGCTCGCGAAGAACGATCACATCGTACACACCCGGACGATCGACGACCACGGCGCGTCCCCCGGAGCAGGGCAACTCTCGAACCACCGGACTCGGCCCTGCCGTCAGCGGGATCAGAACGGTGACCAGGTCCCGCCGACCGGCGCCTCGACTCACCAGGCGGGCCGCCGGGGCCAGGGTCCTCACCCCGTAGACCGGGGAGACCCATTCGTCGCTCCACAGCAGCCCGTCGACGTTGCCGAGCGCACGCAACACAACTGTCGCGTCGCCGCCGGCACAAGGGACGGTGATGCGCGCTTCCAGGTCCCCGACTGCCGCGACAGTGGCGCCAGGCGTCAAGTGGAGGTGCGCTGCGGCCTCGTGCACTCCCCGGGTCTCGACGGTATCCACGATGACCCAGTAGGCGCTGCGCACGAACAGCACCCGTCGGCGGTGGGTGGCCGGCTCAGGGAGTCGCTGGAACCCGTCGTGGCTTCCCAGGAACGAGTCGACGAGCTGCCCCGTCCACCAGTGCTCCACCCGCGCATCGGCCCGTGAGGCCCAGGCGAACGGGCCGGCGGGCACCGAAGCGGTCTGGCCGTCGATCGAGACCGTGTTGTGCATCGCCGAGTGGCGAAACCGGTCCCGCTCCGTCGGCGAGCCCGTATATGTGAACGTGCCAGGGTCCACGACGACCGGGCACCCGGCCACCGCAAGCTCGAAAGAGAGCGCATCCGAATGCGCGTGGCCACCGTGCATTGCCCCGAGCGGTCCGGCGTCGATGACGGCGTGATGGGAGCCGCTGTCCCACCCGTCGCGCATCACTGCGTAGCCACCGACAGGGTACAGCCGGGAGGCATGCGTTGGCGGCGCCGCGGTCAGGGCAGCCCCCACCCGACCTGCTCCGTCGGGGCCGAGCAGCCAGAGCACCTCCTGTGTCACCCGACCGGCCACTCGGCTCAGATCGGGCCGCTCGAGCACCACACTCGCGACGCCCAGCGCAGCCCGCACGTCGGCGGGCATCCGCTCCTCGAGGGCGACCAGGCGGCCCCCATCGTCGTCGCCGATCATCGGGATCGTGCCATCGACGCGTGTCAGGTCGGCGAGATGATCGACCGCGAGCTCGAGCCGATCCAGCATCGCCGGCGGAACGGGCAGCCCGTTCCGCCGGGCCAGGATCACCGCGTGCAGGTAGAAGTCGACGGTGTAGCGGTGGTAGTACGACGCCTGCTCGAAGTAGACGCCATCCTCGTGGACCTGACGCGGCAGCTCGCGCTCCAGGATGGCCCAGCCGCGGGCCCGCCACCGAGCGGACCGACGGAGCTCCGGCAGGAGCGTGCCGAGGTAGAACAGCCCCAGCGCCTCGCCGGTGAGGTGGGTGTTCGGGCTGAAATAGGTGGAGAGATATCTCTCCAGATGACGGCCGTGGAGGTACAGCAGTGTGAGCATCCGCTCCAGCAGCGCCGGCGTCAACGCCGGCGAGCGTCGGAACAGCTCGAGCGCCCACAGCCACGAGATCGCGCGAAATGCCACCTCGAGGCTGCTCGCCCAGTTCACCCCTCGCTTGGGCGGATTGGCCTCCATCCACGATGTCAGCTGCTCGGCGAACGCGATGGCGTACCTCTCGTCGCCGGTCGCCTGGTACGCTCGCCCGAGAACGACCAGGTGCTGATGCCGATTGAGCTCCCAGATGACCTTGTGGTCTCCGATCGACGCGGCATCGAGGTATGGGATGCGGCTCCAGTGACGGTCGGGCGCGCGCCGGCCGGTCGTGGGATCGAGGTGCCAGTCGATGGGAGAGCCGAAGTCGAGCCCCGGGTGGCCGAGCAGGTCGAAACGTCCGGCGCGTACGAGGTCGGCGGCGCCGCGCAACGCCTCGAGCGCGTCGCGCCAGGGGTCGCTGCGGAGGAGGGCGGCGGACGTGCCGTCGCGGACGCCGGCGAAGAACGCCGGACGTCCGCGGGCGACGAAATGCTCGTGCAGCGCCGCACGAGTGCCGGCGCGTCCGACGACCGCCGGATCCAGGAGCTTCCGGAATGTCGCGTCGCTGGGCTCCCGAGCGAGCGCGCTCAGGCCCAGTGCCTCCAACGCGGCCGAGAGTGCCTGGCCGGCCCGCTCGCGCAGCTCGGCAAGCGTCCGACCGCGCAGCTTCACGGCGCGACGGCGTAGCGCCGTGAGCCAGGACCGGATCGTAGCCAAGGCGAATCGGGAGGGGTGAGCGTCGCCGTGGGCGACATCGGTGATTGAGCACGCACGGCCGCGCGTCAACGATGAGTGGCGCCGGCGAAAGCTATCCACCCTGCGAACACTGCAACAAGCGCGGCGACTTCCGGCCTCGATGGACGGCAATGACCCGGATGCGACGATGCCCTCGATCGGCACTGCCGATCGAGGGCATCGTCAGTCGGATGGGAAAGCCGTCAGGGCAGCACGACCCCGTTCGTCGCGGCGAGCAGCGCGCTCATGTCGACACCCGGATCCTTGCCATCGCTCGCTTTGCCCTTGAAGGGGCTGGAGGTGAGGAGGCTGAAGTCACCGGCCGCCGCATTCGAGAAGCCGACATCGCTCACGGCCGGCACGAAGTAGTTGCCGGTCGGATAGCCTGCGCCGGCATTGCCGGCAAAGACGTTCGCGGTGAGCGTACCACCGGGAGCGTATGCCGCCATGGTTGCAGTCCCGGCGCCGACGTCGCTGAACACGCCCCAGTTCGTCGCCGTCGCGGTGAGGTTGTTGGAGAAGTTGAACCGCACCAGCTGGTCTGTCGGCGACCCCATCAGGATGAGGGCGCCGTACGGCGCGGTCTCGTTGTAGACGGTGTTGTGGGTGATGGAGAGATCGGCGATGCCGCCTTGCGCGAGGAACACGCGCCCTGAGCCGTTGAAGTCGCCGACGTTGATGGTGCTGACGAGGTTGTCGCTGATCGAGACGTTGTGCAGCGGCTCGACCGGGAAGGTCTCGGGATGCGCGGCGATGTTGAACGCCGCGCCGGTGTTGCGGACGATGTTGAGCCGGAAGGTCACGTGAGTCGTACCGCTCCAGGGCGCAGTGCCGTCCTGGTCGGTCGACTTCAGGACGATCCCCGTTCCGTCCTGCGCAGCGATCCAGTTGTTCTCCATCACGTTGCCCTCGACCAGCACCCGGCGAGCGTTCTTGAGCTCGAAGAGGTTCTTGATCAGCCACACGCCCTTCCAGCTCACCGGCCGCGTGAGATGATTGTGGCGCACCTCGATGTCGCTCGGGACGAGATTGGGGATGTTCGGGCTGCCGCCGCCGAACATGATGATCTCGCCGGCGGACTGGAGGTAGTTGTTGACGATCTTGTACGGTCCAGGTCCGGTCCAGCCCATGATCGCCTGGGAATCGGCGCCCTTCTCGTGCACCTCGCTGATGTACGAGTCGATGACCGCCGACGTCGCGGAGTTCAGCGCGACGCCTCGGCGCAGGACCACGGTCGAGTTGCCGTGGATGTACATGCGGTCGAGCACGATGTGGTGGGGCACCGACGCCAGCGTCGTCTGGCCGCCGGATGCATCGTTGCCGAGCGCGATGAGCGTGTTCACGATCGTCGCCGCCGGCGCGACACCCACGTCGAGGCCGATCAGGCGGTAGTAGTGCGCGCTGGGCTCGGTCTGGATGGCCGGCGAGTTGTTCGGTGTCTGGATACGCGGCAGGTTCGCCGCAGCGGCGAGCGCCGGCGTCATGCGGCGGCCGAGTGCAGGCAGGGCTGTTGCAGCGTTGGCAGGACGGATGACGATCCACGCCGTCGACGTACCGGCCTTGTTGCGCAGCGTGTAGTTGCCGGTGAACACCGCGCCCGGGGCGAGCTCGATCACGTCGCCAGGATTCGCGCGGTCGATCGCCGCCTGCAGGTCATCCGTCGCGCTCACGGGGATGACTGCGCCACCCGCGGCGGGAGCGTCGGGCATCGGCGTGTCGAACATCGCCGGCAAGGTGGCCGGGCTTGGCGCCGTGGACACGGGCGGCGTCACCGGCGGCGTGGCTGGCGTCCCGGCAGGCTGCACCGTGATCACCGTCTGACCCTTCGCCTTGCCGCTGGTAGCCGTGATCGTGACGGTGCCGGAGCTCAGTGCGCTGACCATGCCGTCGATCGCGACCGTCGCGATCGACACGTCAGACGTGGACCAGGACACGACTGCCTCGGGCAGCACGTTGCCGGTCGCATCCTTGATCGTGGCAGCGACTTTCGTCGACTGTCCGACGGTCAGCGCAGGAGCGCTGGCGATGGTGATGGACGCCGGCGTGTTGCCGACGAGATCAGCGGGTGCGTAGAGCGCGTCGAAGGGAGTGCTGCAGCCCGCACTTCCGGCAAGGAGCAGGGCGAGGGCGATGCTCACGGGCTTCCACCCGTGGCGAAGGTCGGTGCGCCGCATGGAGGTCCCACAGAGGAGAGGTCCGTTCGGCAGCCCGGCTGGCATAGCGATGTTCCGCCGTAGCCCCGCAGCTTTCCGTCGCCGGCTTTCGCCGGGTATGGCCTTGTCGCGTTCCCCACCGCAGTGGGTGCGATCGTCCGATCACGTGGCGCAACAGCGCGCCTCAGCGCGCGCTTCGTTCCGCCACGAACAGTGACCGCGGCGCGAGAAGAGATCACGACGCGGTCCGAGATCAAGACGCGTAACGCGCTGTGTCGCAACGAGTTTATTCTCGTGATCTGGATGGTTTGCACAGGGTGAGCGCCCTCACGATTGCGCCGTGATCGTTCACGCGTCGAGTGCGCCGCAAAGCTCTTCGTAGAGATGACGCAACGCGCTCGCCATGGTGGCGCGCCCGAAATGATTGCCCACGTGCGACCGTCCCGCGGCGCCGATGCGAAGGGCGAGCTCGGGGTCGTCCAGCAGCGCAACGAGCGCTCGGGCGAGGGCAGGAGCGTCGCCGAGAGGCACGAGCAATCCGGTGGTCCCGTTGTCGATGATCTCCGGGATGCCGCCGACGTTGGTGGCCACGACCGGCTTGCCCTGCGCCATCGCCTCGAGGATGGCGAGCGGCACACCCTCGGCGAAGGTGGGGAGGACACACACGTCCATCGCCGCGATGAGTCGGTCGACGTCCTCCCGATGATCCGTGAAGACGAAGTGCGATGTGAGCCCTGCCTCCGCGATCAGCGCCGAGACCAGGGCGAAATGCTCGACGTATTCCGGGACGCCGGATCGCTGGCCGACGACGACGAACAACGCGGTGGGGTGCGCTCGGACCACCGTGGCCGCGGCCTTGATGAGCGTGGGATAGTCCTTGGCTGGCGCCACGCGGGCGACCATCCCGATCACCGGCGCCCCCGCGGCGACGTGCAGCTCGGCGCGGATCGCGGCGCGTGCGTCTGGCTCGGGTGTCGCCGGATCGATCCCGTCGTACAGCACGGTCGCCCGCGCGTCGCGCAGTCGCATGGCGAACGACGCGCGCGCCTCCGCCGACACGAAGACGAAGCGCCGGACCGGCCACAGGAAGCTGCGGTCGCGAACCGATATCCTGGGAACGCGTCCGCGCACGTGACTGATCACCGGCACACCCGCGAGCACGCCGGCCAGCCCACAGCGAAAGGCGGCCAGGATGTCGGCGCAGTGCACCAGGTCCGCGCCGGCGGCACGAAGCTGCCCGGCGAGCGTGCGAGAGGCGCCGACGTACGAGCGCGCGTGCCGGTAGCTTGGTTCCGGTGCATCGTACTCTATCACCGGAAGGCCGGCTCGCTCGAACAGCGTGCGCACCGCTTCGCCACCGCGAGGCGTGAATGCCACGCTCGTGAGTGTGGCGCCCTCCACTGCCTGCGCCATGCGAAGCGTTGCTACCTCGACGCCTCCGACGCTCGGCCAGGGGAGAATGTGCGCAATGCGGCGCGGCGCCATCAGTACTTGGTGCGCGTTCCGCCGAACAGAAGCCGGTCGCGCACGTCATAGAGCAGCGAGACGAGGCCCGGCGCGGTGTGCAGCACGAGCAGGATGACACCGAGCTTCACGCTGCGCATGGTGCGGTTCGCCTCGCCGAGCGCCTCCCTGGCCGTCGCAAAATCGCCGCGAAAGAAGGCGCGCTTGCCTTCGTGGAAGCCTTCGAGGGCGGCAAAGTGCGCACGCTGCGCGGCGACGAGCTGACGCTCCGCCTCGGTCAGATCCATCTGCGCAAGGCACTTGTCGAGCACCTTGACGATCGATCGGCACATCCACGCCGGATCCGAGGACAAGCTGCCGCTCCGCTTGCGATAGCGGGCCAGGACGCGACGGGTATAGTTGAAGCGCCCCCCCGCGTGTGCCAGCCGCAGCCAGAGGTCGAAGTCCTCCGAGCTCTTGAGCGCCTCGTCGAACAGCCCTACACGGTCGAACACCGAGCGGTGCACGAGTGCCGAGACCATCACGTTGCACCGCTGCGTCACGAGGCTCTCGAACGTCACCTCTCCGACGGAGGGAGAGAACTCCATGAACCGCCGGCCGGCGTGCGGCACGTCGCCGAAGATCTCGGCGTCCCCGTAGCAGACGTCGGCCGACCGGTCGGCCATGACGCGGGCGACCTGGTCCTCGAGGTAGTGCGGCAGCCACAGGTCGTCGGCATCGAGCAACGCGACGTATTCACCGCTGGACGCGCTGATGCCCGTGTTTCGTGCCGAGCTGAGGCCCCCGTTCTTCTTCACGAGGTAAACGATATCGGCCCGGAAGGGCGCCAGCGCTGCCTCGAGCGCTTCGGTGTCCGGGGTCCCGTCGTTCACGACGATCACCTCGCGGTTCGGGTAGGTCTGCGCGAGCGCGGAGCGCACCGCATCCGCTACGAACTCCGTCACCTTGTATGCCGGGATGATGACGCTGACGAAGGGGCCGGCACTCGTCGCGGGGTGCGTCATGCGAGCGGGGCGCTCGATCCAGGGCGGGATCGCAGCAGAGCCGAAAGTGCGGACACCGCCTCCCGGAAAATGCCGCGGCGTCCCGTCGCCCCGTATTCGCTCCGACGTGCCTCGATGAAGCCCGCCGCGAAGGCGACCCGCGTCATTGCGGCAAAGGCACCCGGCACGTCGCCCTTGAGGCGAAGCAGCGGCGCCGCGAACAGGGACCTGACGGCGTCGCGATACAGGTGCACGGGAACGTCGAACAAGCGGGCACGTGACTGCTCCATCGCCGGATCGCGCATCATGGCGTACGACGCGCCGTGGCCGCGGTGCCAGCGGCGATGGTATGCCCGCGTGGTCCGATGCGACTGGACCTTGTGCTCGAATCGAACCTCAGGCAGATAGACGCCGTAGCACCCGGCCGCCCAGAGTCGCTGCAAGAGCTCGATGTCTTCGACCCCACCGATGCGATCGCCACTGACAGCGAGCCGGCTGTCGTAGCCGCCCACCGCGCGCACGCTCTCGGCGTCGAAGGTGCAGGCGAGCAGACAGAGCTCACGGTGGGCGTCCACCCGGAGCTCGGCATCCCCATAGTCGGCCAGCGCCAAGGCCGACCAGTGGGCCGGCGTGAGCCATTCCGGCGGAGGCGATTCCCAGCGCGGCAGTACCTTGCCGCCGACGAATGCGGCGGCCGGATGCCGGCCGAACCCGGCGTCGATGCGGAGCAGCCAGTCCGGCGGGAGGACGAAGTCGTCATCGACGATCGCATACCGACGCCCGCGCATCGCCTCGAGGCCCGTGTTCAGCGCATTCGACTTGCCCTGGCGAGGCTCGAACAGGTACCGGATCACCTCCGGCGCGGCGGCGATGAACCGCTGCACGAGCGCCCGCGTCCCGTCGGTGGAGTTGTTGTCCACCACCAGCACTTCGTAGGTGAACCGCCCGCCGGTGCGTTGCCTGAGCGCGGTCTCGAGCAGCTCGGCGAGATCACCGGCGCGGTTGTAGGTGCAGACCAGCATCGTGTAGTCGACGGCGGCGCCGGACATCGCAGTACCACCTATTGGAGCAATGGACGCAGCGCCTCGGTCACCCGGCGCACGAAGGCAGCCTTGCTGAACGTCTGCGCGCGCTCGCGTGCGGCAGCGCTCATCCTGGTCAGCAGCTCGGGACTGCTCGTCAGACGTGCCGAGTACTCCTTCAGCTCGTCCAGCGTGCTCCAGAGAAATCCGCTCACGCCATGCTCCACGATCTCCGGTTGGCCGCCCCGCGCGATCACCACGGGGACGCAGCCGGCCGACATCGCCTCGACAGTCACGATGCCGAAGTGCTCCATCAGCAGAGGGTCGTCGGGGGCCGTGAGGCCGGCCCCGTGCCAGAAGATCCTCGCCTCCCCGTAGAGTGCCGTCAACTGCTCGCGAGACACGTTCGGGAGGATCTGCGTGGTGACGCCGGCGCCAGCCGCCCTGACTCGGTCGAGGTATGCGAGGTCGGCGGGGTTGTCGCTCAGGCCACCCACCGTTTTGTAAGTCCACCCTGGCGCCACCCTCGGCCCGAAGTCGGCGAAGGCCGTCATGAGCTCGAGCTGATTCTTGCTCGTCCCCCCAGTCGCAAAGCGCCCGACGCTGAGGATCGTGTCGCGCTTGGCATCCCGGGTGTCGATCTCGGTCGCCGCCGGCGCATAGACCGCCTCGGATTCGACGTCCCACCAGCGGCGGGTGTAATCCCGGCTGAAAGCCGAGCAGCTCATGGCCACCTGATACCCTCCGAAGCGACGCCGCCATTCCCAATTCGCGTAGAGCCGTCGAATTGTGCGCTTCGCCCCGCGGCCGTCCCGGACCCACGGCCACGTGGCGTGTCGGTCGAAGTACGGGAAATAGATGAACAAGGCGCCGCGCGGCGCCGGGCAAAAGGGCGGCACGTCGTGCACCGACGCGATGTACAGATCGTACCCGCGGCCCGCCTCCTCGTACCGCGCACGTTCGCGTCGATAGCGGCGCCACGGATTCGTCCACGCGTTCGACGTGCGGTCCTTGGCGACGTACCGTAGCCCCACCCGGGACACGTCGGTGCCATACGCGCGCTCGAGCGCCGCAGTCGTCAGCTCCGGCTTGTGATGGATGATGTCGACGGCATGCTCGTGGCTCAGCGCCTCCGCAATGACCGCCACCACGTACTCGGCCCCGCCGACGACGCCGTCAGCATGCTCATGGTAAATCGCGACCTTCATGGATGAACCGGTCAGCCGCCCACAGCGTGGGCTTGTGCGAGGAGCGTCCATTGGTGGCCCATGTAGAAGCTACCCTGGACGGTCTTGCCCGGATCCACCCGCAGCGCCAGCGCACCGTGCTGCCAGTCGAGCGCGTCCGGCGCGCCACGTTCACGGATCGCGACGCTCGCGTAGTACATCCCGGGAATCAGTCCCAGCTCGGCGCACTGAAACTCCAGCACGCCCTCGCCGGGCTGAAGGGCGATGGCTTGTCCGCTCACTTCGGTCGTCCACTGGGCGACGACCTGCTGTTCGGCGTTGGTGAACAGCACCTCGAAGACCACGTCGGCGAGGGGCCGCCGAACGACGTAGGCGATGCGAAGCGCAAGGGGCGATCCGGTGCGCACGGGAGGGGTGAGCTGACCCTCGAGATCACAGAGCTGCAGCGACTCGATCTCCGCACTGCTGTCGGCGACCGCGGTCTCCAGGATGTTGTGGTGCGCGATTGCGGGCAGCCGCTGGTACTCCGCGATCACCTCGGCCGGCGTTCCGGAAAGGGCGATCTGTCCCTGACGCATCAGGATGACCCGCGAGCAGATCCGTTCCACCGCGGCCAGGTCGTGCGAGATGAAGACGATCGTCTTGCCCGCCTCACGCAGCTCGCCGATGCGGCGCAGACACTTCTCCTGGAACGCCGCGTCGCCGACCGCGAGCACCTCGTCCAGGAGGAGAATGTCAGGATCGAGGTGGGCGGCAATGGCGAATCCCAGGCGGACGTACATTCCAGACGAGAATCGCTTGACCGGCACGTCGAGGAAGGGGCGGATACCGGCAAAGTCCGCAATGCTGTCCAGCTTGGCCGCGATCTCCTCCCGCCGCATGCCAAGGATCGCGCCGTTCAGAAAGATGTTCTCGCGACCCGTCAGCTCGGGATGAAACCCCGATCCCACCTCGATGAGCGCCGAGAGGCGGCCGTTGATCCGGATCCGGCCAGTCGTCGGCGAGGTGATGCTGGAGAGCAGCTTCAGGATCGTGCTCTTGCCCGCCCCGTTGTGGCCGATGATGCCAAGCACCTCCCCGCGCTCCACGGCGAAGCTCACGTCGCGAACCGCCCAGAAGTCCTCGACCGGGAGCCGCAGGGCCCGGAGACGGCCCAGCAGCGAGCGCGTGCCGTTGCTCGGGCGCTCTCGCCTCACGACGTACCGCTTCGAGACATGCTCGAACGAGAGATCGATCTCCTTCGGCGGAGCGCTCATCAGATGACGTCCGCCACGGTCGCTTCGACCCGCTTGAAGTACGCGTAGGCCAGCGGCAGGAGACCGATGCTGACCACCGCCGCCACCCCCAGCAGCCGCATGTCCGGGGCGGTTCCGAGGACGGAGACCCGGCGAAAACTCTCGATGATACCGACCATCGGATTCAGCTCGTAGAACGTCCGGAACCTCGCCGGGACCTTGTCGAGCGGGTACACCACGGGGCTCGCGTACATCCAGAGCTGCATGAGCAGCGGCATCGCCATCCCGATGTCCCGAAACCGCACCTGCGTTGCCGAGAAGACGAGGGAGATGGCGGTGACGAAGGCGGCGAGCACCACCACGATCGGCACCAGCCAGAACACCTGCGTCGTGATCGCGACGTGATAATAGACCATCAGCCCCGCCATCACCGTCGACGCGACGAGCAGATCGAAGAGCGCGGCGATGACGTAGGAGAGCGGGAGGATCTCCCGCGGGAAGTACACCTTCGTCACGAGATGGGCATGAGACACCAGCCCGTTCGTCGCGTTGGTCAGCGCCGTCGAGAAGAAGGTCCACGGTAACAGGGCCGCATAGGCGAACACCGGATACGGGATCGCGCCGCTCGGCACCCTGGCGATGACCGAGAAGACCAGGGTGTAGATGAGCATCAACGACAGCGGCTGGAGCACGGCCCACGCAAGCCCGAGCAGCGACTGCTTGTATCGGACGTTGATGCGGTGTGCGCTGAGGGTCCACAGGAGATCCCCGTACTCCCGCAGCCGAACCATCCCTTGCTGGAGGTCGCGCAGGGAGAGCGACGGGGGCTGGATGACCTTCACTTGCCGGGCGGTGCGATGCAACAGAAACCTCGAGCGGAATCCTGGTACGTGAAGACGAGCGGAGGCGGCTCGGGTAAGGCCGGCGGCGCCAGCCTCGGCGAACGAGCACTCACCCTCCTGGCCGGCCGCCAGTGACACGAAGGGTAACGGCTACACGGTCGATCGGCTGCCGGTGGCTGGACGGTTCAGGACGCCGGTGGGGTGCTGGCGGGCGTCCGTGAGGCCGACCTCGTTCCGGGATGCGGAAGGGCCACGTCCACCTCGTCCATCAGGCGGGAGGCCATGCGCAGGCCAAGCTCGTCGGCCCGCGCCTGTGCCGCCGGCGATGCCTCGACGGGGAGCACGATCCGGACGAGCGCTTCCTCCGTGTGGCCGGTCAGCGCCGCGTCGCGCAGCAGGTTCAACTTCACCGTGTACTCGTTCGCCACCACCCGCCCGCGACCCTGGTACCAGTAGTACACGACGGCGTGCGACAGCCCGTTCTTGAGCAGGTACCGGTTGACGACGTGGGGGCCGGTGGACGAGGTCACCGTCGCCGTGCGGCTCTCCAGGATCTCCCACCCGGCGCCCGGCAGGCAGTTGCGCGGAGAGTGGATGGTCTTCCCCTGCATCTGCCGCTCGTAGTAGCCCACGTAGGTGCTGAAGGCCATCGTGGTGTCCCGCATGTAGAGGCGCGCCACGTAGTCCGACATCCCCGCCACCTTGCGCTCCTCGTCGCTCACGCGCTGATCCTGGACGGTGTAGCCGTCCACGTGCGCCATGATGCGGTCGAGTGGACCGGCGAGCGGGACCGCCACCTGTTCGCGCGTGCCCTGAAAAAGGAGCAGGCAGCCGGCGAGCAGGACGAGCCCCGGCATGTAGGCGCGCAGCTGGCCCTCACGCATCGGCCACCTCCACGAGCTGCCCCCGTGAGGTCCAGCGCCGCTCGACCACCGCGGCCAGCCAGGTGATGGCCGCGATGCAGACGAAGGAGACGATGAACAGGAGCCAGCCTTCGGTCATGTGCATGAAGCCGGTGCCGAGCGAAGGATCGACGAAGTACACGAGGAAGCCCGTCAGGAACACCCGGACCCCATTGATGGCGATGGCGATCGGGATGGCCAGGGCGACGAGGAGCACGCGAACGAGGGGGAGCCGCAGCATGAGCCCACCCATCAGCACGGCGAGGCTGAGCAGCGCCGTGAGCGAGCGCAGCCCGCTGCAGGCCTCGGTGACGAAGAGCTCGTGCCCCGGGATGCGGATCACGTTGCCGGTGAGCAGCACGGGGATGTCCCGCGTGCGGAGCAGCGCCGCCCCGAGCTGCGATGCCTTGAACTGAAGGGGGAGGGCGAGCGCCTGCGTCACCAGCTCGGGGAGCGGGATGGAGAGGCCGATGAGCAGGAAGGGGAGCCACCACCGGAGCAGCTGGCGGAACCCGAAGTGGTAGACCGTCAATCCGCCCAACGCCAGCACGACCGAGGCCCGCATCGTGAACAGCTCCGCCGCCAGGCCCGCCATGTAGCGGATCACCACCGCGAGGGCGAGCATGCCGAGGCCCAGCCCGACGTTGCCCCTGGCGTCGCCGCGAATGCCCGCCTTCCACGCGAGCCAGACGGCGAGAGGCGCCAGCAGCAGACCGTGGCCGGCTTCGGGCAGCGACCACCAGTCGCGGACGAGCAGCGCGATCGGCTGCGCGAACAGCACGATGAAGGCGGCACCGGCGAGCAGGGCGGGGAAGAGCAGCCGCACACCGGCGAGCGGGTCGACGCGCGCGGTGCCGACGATGCCGGCGGCATACTGGCGCACGCTCGCGTACGATCCGTTGGGGGTCGTGGTGCCGGCCTGAGTCACGTGTGAGCCTGTGTCATTCGGGTGTGGACGGCGCGCGGTCGGGCCGCCCTGCATTCGGAAGCTGTGCGCCGGGAAGGCCGGAGACAAGCGCGCGGATGTCGGCGCCGGGCCCCGCTCGTGTCGCAGTCCGCCACGCGCGCGAACCACGAGCGGCCAGCCGTCCCGGAGGGCGCGGCTGGTGCCTCGGCGCCGACGATTCCGCGAGGATCAATCCTCGTCTGCGCCCATCTGGCTCAGGCAATCAGAGGGCCAGTGATGTAGATCACTAAACTCAAACACGGCAAAGACTTGCGGGCTATGGTCCAGGAGCGGCGGCAGGTCCCGTTGCGTCCACGCCACACCTCCGTAGCGTGGCCGCGACGAGCCGGCGCCACAGTCCGCGCGGGAAAGGCAGCGGGGTCATGCCTCGAGTGAGGCATGACCCCCTTCCGATCAGCTCCGCGTGACGACGATGAAGGCGCCGATGGTGTGCGCGCTGACGTTCCCCGCGGCGTCGACGGCGGTGAAGGTTTGCGTCCAGAGGCCCGGATCGGAGCCCTTGGGGATCGTGACGCTGCAGCCCCAGCGGCCATTCTTCGGCGTGCCCGACAACAGGGTTCCGGAGCACTCGACGAACTTGCTCGGATTGCCCGGCGCCGTGAGCCGATAGGTGAAGCTCGCCACCCCCGACAGATCGTCGGAGTAGTCGGCGGCGGCGTCGATCCGCTGGTCCGCGGTGGTCACGTCGACCGTAGTCGGGGAGACGGTGATGTTGGCCGGGCCCGAGGGCTCGACTCTATCCTCGTCGCTCGTCACCGTGAACTTCGCCCCGTAGCTGGCGGACAGCTGATCCGCGCCGTAGCTCGTCGTCTGAGACGCGTTGTCGGTGATCACCACCGAGGAGAGCACCCACTGCCCCGCGGCCGCGCCGGCAGGGATCGTCAGGTCGCAGCTCCATGCGCCGTTCGCGATGGCGGTGCCCGATGCCGTGCAGCGCACCACCGGATCGCCGTGGGTCGTGGAGATCGTGTGGCCCGTCGCCGAGACGACGACGCTCTTGATCCCTTTGCCGCTGCCGTCGGCCACCCGTCCCGAGACGGTGACCGTCTGCGCGGTGGTGCGGACGTCGACGCTCGCCGGGGCGATCGTCAGCCCCGTCAGCGTCGGCGCACCCGCGACGGCGACATCGATCGTCGCGTTGGCGAACTTGCCGTCGGCGGTCGCCGTGATGACCACCGAGCCAACCGACACGCCGGTGACGAGGCCGTTGGCGTCCACGGTCGCGTTGGCGCCGTTGCTGGACCAGGAGACCGTCTTGCCGGTGATCGGCTGCCCATTCGCGTCCGACAGCGTGGCCGTGAGCTGAAGCGTCTTCCCGACGGACACCGTGCCGCTCGCCGGCGTGATGGCCACCCGCGCGACGCTGACCGGATTCACGTTCACGACCGCGGTGCCGGTCTTTCCCTCGACCGACGCGGTGATGTTCGCGCTGCCGAGCGCCTTCGCCGTGACGAGCCCCGTCGTCGAGACGGAGGCGATCGCGTCGTTGCTCGAGGCCCAGGTGACCGTGCGCCCGGTGATCGTGCCGCCGTTCGCGTCCTGCAGAGACGCCGTGAGCTGCACCGTCTGCCCCGTCGTGAGCGCGTTCGGCGTCGGCGTCACGGTGACGGTGGAGACGGCGGGGATGATGGTGAGCGCGGCCGTCTGCGAGACGGAGCCGCTCGTCGCGGTGAGCGTCGCGGAGCCCGGCTTGAGCGCGGTGACGACGCCATTCGAGACCTGCGCGACGCTCGGGTCGTTGATGGACCAGCCGACGACCAATCCATTCACCGGATTGCCCGAGGCATCCTTTGGTTGCGCGGTGAAGGTCGCCGTCTGTCCGGCGATGATGGTCGCCGAGCCGGGCGAGATCGTCACCTGTGTGACGGTGGGCGTCGGGGGCGTGATGTCGCCGCCACCACCGCCGCCGCCGCACGCCGCAGCGATCGCGAGAAGTGCCGACGTCGCCAGCCTGGCCGTTCCATTCGCTGTGGCGCAACCCAGCTTCATTCGCCTCACCGCTTCTGATCAGATGGAAGATGATCGCATTCGCATGTGTGACGCAGCGCACATGTGGCAAGCGACCAGGTCGCAAACGCGCGACGGGGAGTCGTGCCCGATGGCACGACTCCCCGTCTCAAAGCGCAACTAGTACGCCAGCAGCAGAGCTTACTTCGTCGACGGTGTTACGAGTTCTTCCGACGACGTGCGATGCCGAACAGACCGACCAGACCCGTCGCGAGCAGACCGAGCGAGGCGGGCTCCGGCGTCGTGTTCACGATCGCCTTCACCGACGTCGGCTGGTTCACGTCGAGCGAGACCTTGATCCCGTTGTAGTCGACCAGCGGGCCCTGATCGAAGATCAGCGTGTAGGTCGTGTTGCCGATCGTCACCACCTGGTTCGGGGAGAAGACCAGCGTGCTGTTGCCCGTGCCGCCGCTGAGCGTGACGGTGCCGGTGAAGTTGCCGACCGCGCTGCCCGTGCCGGTGCTCGGCGACACCTGGTTGATCGCCAGGTTGAACACCACCGCGCCGGCCGGAACGGTCACCGTGCCGCCCGTCGTGGGCTGGAGCAGGAAGTTCCCGAGGAACGCCGGCGCCCCGTTGCCGTAGTTGATCGGGTTGATGTCCGTGCCCGTGAACGTGAGAATGAACCCCGCCCCCGGGCCGGTGCACGTGACGACCGTCAGCGGCACCGCGTTGTTGCACGTCGCTACACCCGACGTGAACTGCCCCGCCGTGGTGTAGTTGATCTGCGCTTCTGCCGGCGCGGCAACCGCCGCCGCCAGTAGCGCTCCTGCCATGAGTCTCGCCGCAATCCTCATACGCCTCCTCCCACCCTGGAAATAAGGTTTTCCCCTGACACTTGGTGAGTCACCGCCCTGGTGATCGCACCTCGGCACGCGGACTGAGGTCGGCGCGACCGTCGGACCTGCTCTCCGCCCCGTCCCACCCGACCGAGGGTGAAAAGCAGGCGGTGAACACGAGAACACCTCGGGCATTAAGCATACCGCTCGATCTTCGGCGGGCGGCCTACCCGCGGTCCCCCTTTCGAGGATCCGACATATCCACCCAAGTGCTTGCCGGACCAAACGTTAGACCCAAATACCACGGGTGCGACACGCACCAGCCCGCCAGCCTTTCGACCACTCCGCGGCCCCCCAGGGGTGTTGCACCGGATGAACACTTTGCCTAGAGGGCGCAACACCGCTCCACGAGGCCGTCAGCCTCAGCTCCGCTCCGGCGCCTGACCCACAACCAGCGGAGAGCCGCTCCGAGCCCGGACCGTGGTGCGTCCGTCACGCCGTGCCGCCTGGAACGACCCCCGCGCGAGCAGCGCGTTGCCGACCGCGAACAGCAGAATCTTCGCCAGCGCTTCCGCCGCCGCGCCGTCGTACCGATGGAGCGCACCGGGCGTGACCCGGGCCCGCGTCTGCACCGCGTCGAGCGTGAAGATCACCGAGCTCCCGAGCAGGATGACGGCGATGACCGCCGTGATCGCGCCGAGCGTGAGCAGCACACGGCGCTGGTTGGCGAACAGCGCGAGCACGACGAGCAGAAAGAGCTCGATGGTCGCGCCCATCGCATAGTTCGAGAACAGGCCCACGGCACCGAAGCGCCAGGTGGCGCTCTCGAAGTGCATGGGCCAGAGGCTCATGATCAGATCGGCGAACGGGAAGGTCGCGGCCAGGCCGAGAATCACGTAGCCGCTGGTGCGCACCGTCTTCAGATAACTTTCCGTCATGTATGGAGCTGCGGGGCTGCTCATCGCCGGGTCTCCGGACGAGGGTGACGATGGCAGAAAAGGGCGAGGATACGGCGGGCCATTGGAATCTCGAAAGGGCTGAAGGGATGGTCGGCGGGCATACTTACATGAAATGCCCGGGTGGGGCAAGTCGATGGGCCCGGCACGGGCACCTTCCGCGCCGCGGCGGATATATTCCGACATGATCCGCAACGACAAGGAGCTCATCGTCGTCGGTGACCGCGTGGTCGTGCAGATGGAGGACGGCGAGGAGCGCACCAAGGTGGGGCTCTACCTCCCCTCGACCGCCATCGACAGCCAGGCGGTGCAGGGGGGGACCATCATGGCCACCGGCCCCGGCACGCCGATGCCAAGCTTCGACGCGCAGGCCGGCGAGGAGCCGTGGAAGGAGCCGCTGCGCGAGCTGCGGTTCGTGCCCATGCAGGCGCGTCGCGGCGACTACGCGCTGTTCTTTCGCAAGGCTGCCGTCGAGATCACCTTCGAGGGCGAACGCTTCCTGGTCGTGCCCCAGGCGGCCATTCTCGCGCTGGTGCGCGAGTAGACCGCCGCCGCCAACATCGCTGCCATTCCAGAGGATGCTTACATGATGTATGACGAACGCTTCGTCACGCCGATGCGCCAGGAGCTCACCCGCCTCGGCGTGGAAGAGCTGCGCACCGCCGCCGAGGTCGACGCGGCGCTCAAGGACGCCCCGGGGACGACGCTCGTGGTCGTGAACTCGATCTGCGGCTGTGCCGCGCGCAACGCGCGCCCCGCCGTGGCCGCGGCGCTCCAGCACGGGGTGAAGCCGGACCGCCTCACGACGGTCTTCGCGGGCCAGGACGTCGAAGCCGCGGCCCGCGCGCGCAGCTACTTCACCGGCTATCCGCCCAGCTCGCCCTCCATCGGCCTCCTCAAGGACGGCCGGATCGTGTTCATGCTCGAGCGCTATCAGATCGAAGGGCGCGGTGCCGACGAGATCTCGCGGGATCTGGTGGAGGCGTTCGACAGGCATTGCGGGCAGACGGTCTGACGGTCTCACCGTCTCACCGTCTCACCGTCTCACCGTCTCATCGTCTCACCGTCTCACCGTCTCACCATCCTTCAACGGCACGCACCCTGCACTCCGACCGAGTCCTCGGCAGTAGGGACTTCACACGGCGGAGATCGATATGGAGCGCAACGCGAACGACACTTTCGGCAGCAGCAACACCGGCGAGTCTTCATCGAGCAGCTACGGCACGGGCACCGGCTCGGCCGGCAGCGCCAACTCGCCCTCCAGCTTCGGCGGCAGCGCGTCCACTGGCGGCATGGGTGCCAGCGGGACCTCCGACGCGAGCTTCTCGCGTGACAGCTCCACGGATGCGGCTGGTCTGGCCGATCGTGCCCGCAACGCCGCGAGCACCGCGGGAGAGAAGCTGAGCGACGTCGGGTCGACCGTCCGCGATCGCGCGGGCAGCCTGAAGAACACGCTCGCCAACGCCCTGGAGTCGGGCGCCGAGCGGCTGCGCGCGCAGGGCGCGGGCGGTGGGCAGATCGCCGGCTCATCGGTCACGGGCGGCAGCAGCACGATGGTCGGTGAGGGCAACCGGCTCAGCGAAGCGACGAACCAGCTCGCCGGCGGCCTGCAGGCGTCGGCCGACTGGCTCCGCGACGCGGATCTCGACGGCCTCAAGGCGGGCGTCGAGCGGCAGGTGAAGGAGCACCCGGGTCGCACGCTGGCCGTCGCGGTCGGTGTCGGCTACCTGCTCGGCAAGGCCTTCCGCAAGTAGGCGGGTCCCGTGACGGTCGACATCAGATCCGACGGCCGTCGCGGCCTGGGCGCCCTCCTCCGCGATCTGGCGGAGGGGAGCGCCGGGCTCGTACGCGGCGAGGTGCGCCTCGCGCGGCTCGAGCTCGGCACAGCGGCGGCGGCGGCGGGGCGTGGCACGGCGTTCGTCGCCGTGGGCGGCGTTCTGCTCCTGCTTGGCACCCTCGCCACGTTCACGGGAATCATTCTGCTCATCGGCGATCAGTGGCTGCCGCGCGACCTGTACTGGGTGGGCGCGCTGCTCTTCGTCATCGTCACCGGCGGCATCGCCGCCTGGCTCGCAAACCGAGGGCGCAGCATGCTCTCGCCGGCCGCGCTCGCGCCGCACGAGACGGTCGCGACGCTCAAGGAGGACAAGGAATGGCTGAAACACCCGCTGACGTCCGGCGCGACATCGAGCTGACGCGCAACCGGATCTCGGATACGCTTCAGGAGCTGGAACAGAAGATGAACGTCGCGCAGATCATCAAGGACAATCCATGGCCCGCCCTCGCGTTGGCGGTCGGGGCCGGCGTGCTGCTCAGCGGATCGAAGGCCGACGTGAAGGCGGCGGCGGCGACCGTCGTGGCGACGAAGGGCACCGGCAGCCGGCTCAGTGGCGTGCTCGACGACCTCGTGTCGCAGGTCGTGGCCGGCTTCCATGGTGCCATCGAATCGCGGATCGAAGGGCTCGCCAGTGATGTGAAGCGCGCGATCGGCGCACCGGCCGGTGGCTCGAACGGCGCACGCACCGCCTCCGCGCACAGCGGGGCGTCGTTCGCGTCGGGCACGTCGTCCGAGGCTGCTGGCGCGAGCATTCCGCGCGCCGACTGATCGACCCGACGGTCGATGACGAGGGGCCGGCTCGTCGCCGGCCCCTCGTTGCGTTCTGCAACCGCTTCGCCAGCGGGTATAGTTCTTGAGTTCGCTGTTGGCGGTGAGGCTCCGGCGAGCCGTCATGAAGCGCGACTTCCTCTCGCGGGCAGAGACCTGCCAGGCCGCATGCGACCAAAAGAGGTGATCTTCAGGATCGCAAAGCGAGTCGGGGCGTTCGCGCTCGTGCGGGACAGCGAGTGGCGGCGGCTGCGCCTGTTGATTCTGTGCTATCACGGCGTGTCGCTCCGCGACGAGCACGAGTGGAACGGAGAGCTGTACGTGACGCCGGCGCATCTGCGCGAGCGGCTCCGGCTGTTGCGCGACCGCGGCTACACCATCCTGCCGCTCGACGAAGCATGTCGGATGCTGCGCGAGGACCGGCTTCCGCCCAGAAGCGTGTCGATCACCTTCGACGATGCGACAGTGGACTTCGAGCGGGCGGCGCTTCCCATCCTGCGCGAGTTTCGCGCGCCGACCACGCTCTACCTGACGTCATTCTACACGGAATTCAGGATTCCCGTGTTCGATACCGTCCTCTCCTACGTGCTCTGGAAGGGGCGGGGGAGCGGCGCCGAGGTCGGTGCGCTGTGCGGCAGCCCCGACCCGCTTCCCATCGCGACGGCGGCCGATCGCGAGCGTGCGCATGCCAGGCTCCGCTGCCATGCGGCGACGTACTCGCTCGACGCGCTGGCCAAGGATGCGCTGGTGGCGCGGGTCGCCGCGTGCGTCGGCGTGGACTATGCCGAGATTCTCTCGAGCGAGATCCTCCAGCTCATGACGCCGGCCAGCGTGGCTGCGCTGCCGCATGATCTGGTGAACGTGCAGATGCACACGCACCGCCACCGCGCACCGCGCGAGCGTGTCCTCTTCCGTCGCGAGCTGACGGACAATGCCTGCCGGATCATCGAGATGCGGGGAGCGGACTCGCGGCTCACCCACTTCTGCTACCCGAACGGCGAGTATCGCGGCGACCTCCTGCGCTGGCTGAGCGAGTTCGGCGTGGAGTTCGCGACGACCTGCCTGCCCGGCATCGCGAGCACCCACGACCATCCGCTGCTGCTCCCCCGATTCGTCGACAACTGCCTGCAGTCGCCCACGACGTTCGAGGCCTGGGCGAGCGGCTTCGCCGCGCTGCTGCCGAAGAGCCGACAGTATCGGATCGACGACGACCTGTTGCGCGTGGGCGCGAGTGGCTGACGACGCGCTCCCGCCATCGTCGGGGGGCGCACACAGCGAGCGCGCGTCGGCCGCGGCGGGCGAGACGATCGCGTGGGTCGGCCCCTTCGCCGTCTTCGCGCTCTGGCTCGCGCTCGACACGCGGCTTCCGCTCGCCAATCCGGCGAAGGAGGTCGCGCGCGATCTCGTGCTGCTTGCCGCGATCGTCGGATTTTCCTGGCGGATCCTCCCGCGGCGGATCTCGCACTGGCTGCCGAGCATCGCGCTGGGGCTCGCCGTGTTCGCACTCTGGGTCGCACCCGATCTGCTCGTCCCCGGATGGCGCCGCCACTGGCTCTTTCAGAACGGGATCACCGGGCAGCTCACGACGTCGATCCCGCCGGCCGATCTGACGGCCTTCATGCTCGTGCTGCGGACGGCGCGAGCCGCGCTGCTGGTTCCGATCATCGAAGAGCTGTTCTGGCGCGGCTGGCTCCCGCGCTGGCTGCAGAACACGCGGTTCGAGCGCGTCCCCCTCGGGCAGTACTCGGCCTTCGCCTTCTGGGCGACGGCGGTGCTCTTCGCGCTCGAGCATGGGCCGTTCTGGGAGGTCGGCCTGCTGTGCGGCATCGTCTACAACTGGTGGATGCGCCGCACGCGATCGCTCGGCGATCTCATGCTCGTGCATGCGGTGACGAATCTCGCGCTGTCACTCTTCGTGATCGCGACGGGCCGTTGGACCTTCTGGATGTGAGCCACCAAACGACGCGAGGGCCGGCAAGGATGCCGGCCCTCGCGTCCCGCTGCCACCGCTAGCGCCGCGTCTTCCGTCGCCGCATGAGGGCGATCCCCGCGAGCCCGGTCGCGACGAGCGTCATCGTCATCGGTTCCGGCACCGTGGTCGTGGGCGGCACGACGGGTGGTGTCACCGGCGGGACCTCCGGGGGCGTGACCGGCGGGGTCGTCGGCGGGGTCGTCGGCGGCGTCGTCGGCGGGGTCGTCGGCGGCGTCGTCGGTGGCGTCGTCGGTGGCGTCGTCGGTGGCGTCGTTGGCGGCGTCGTTGGCGGCGTCGTTGGCGGCGTCGTCGGCGGCGTCGTTGGCGGCGTCGTTGGCGGCGTCGTTGGCGGCGTCGTTGGCGGCGTCGTTGGCGGCGTCGTTGGCGGCGTCGTCGGCGGCACCTCCGGAATCACCGTGGGTGGAGTGTCTCCACCGCCACCGTTGCCGTGATCCAGGTTGCTCGCCAGGATGCCCGCGCCGAGCAGGCCGAGCAGCGGAAACCAGGGCAGACCGCGGGAGGACGCCACCGGTGCGCGCTCGACGATCACCGTGCCGGGGCCCGCCTCCGTGAGGACGATATCCGACACGAGACGCTCGGGCGGCAGCAGCACCTCCCTCTTGGTGCCGGGCACCAGGACCGTCACCGGCGGCTTCGGCGGGGTCGGTACCTGCTCTTCCTTCTTCAGCGGAATGCTGACGTCGCTCTTGGCCCGCTTCTCCGCGACCTTTTGCGCGCCCGCTGCTGGCCCCATGAGGCTGGCAAGCACGAGCGTGCATTCCAACGTCCGCCACGACGACCGTCTCAGCATTGCATCTCCCTGCTGCATCCACACTCGCGACACGCGCCGGAAGCATCCCGGTATCGTCGCACCTAGGGGCCCCTAGTGCTCAAAGCGTGCCACCAACGGATGAGCTCCCGAGGACACTCCCCATGGTCCTGCTCGCCAAAGGCACCGCGACATCGCATCACCCGCCCCTGTGAAGACCTCGTCGTCGCACGACACGCCACAAGAGCGTGAGAATCGTTGCAGCCGCCAGCCCGCCGAGCAACACCCCAGCGTCGAGACCGCCCTTCCTGATGCGTCCGCTCGATGAGGCAACCGTAATGACCTTCGCGCCCCGCGCCGGAGCGGAGGGCATGCGCGTGTCGACAATCACGCGCGGGAGCTCGGGCGCTCGAGGCCCACCGCTCCGACCATCAGTGGGACGAGCGACGGGCGCCGATCGTTGCATCATCCGGCGTGGCGCACCCAACGGGCGAGCTCACCGAACGTCGGGCGCTTGCCGTACATCAACAGCCCCACGCGATAGATCCGCGCCGATACCCAGATGGCGGCGAGACACGCCACGACTACGCCGGCGAGCGAGCCCGCCACCTCGTACCAGGGCACGGACACGAGCGTCATGCGCAGCGGCATGAGGATGGGCGCGGAGAAGGGCAGCAGCGACATCGTCCGCGCGAGCGCGCTCCCCGGATTCGTCGTGATCGGCGTCATGAAGATGACGGTCGAGACGAGCAGCAGCATCACCGGCATCGACGCCTGCTGCACGTCTTCCTGACTGTTCACCATCGCGCCGATGGCGGCGAACAGCGACGCGTAGAAGATGAACCCCAACACGAAATACAGCAGCAGCGCGCCGAGGGCAGGCACCGAAATCGACGGTATCGCGCTCGCGGCGAACGCACCGGCGCCAAGCTTCTTCGCCAGCAGGGGCCCGCCGTACACCGCCAGCGCGATCGAGAGCGCGACCCACGCCAGCACCTGCGTCACCGCCACGAGACCGATCCCGAAGATCTTGCCGGCGAGCAGCGTGTCGGTGTCGACGCTCGACACCACCACCTCGGCCACGCGCGTCGTCTTCTCCTCCATGACGCCGCGCAGCACCGTCTGACCGTAGAGCACGATCATCATGTACAGCAGGAGCGCGACGATGTACCCCAGAAACGCGGCGCCGAGCCCGCTCCCCTGTTCGCGGCCGCTGTCGCCGATGCGCTCCGTACGCACCTCCAGCCGCGTGCCCGTCAGGGCGGCGACGCGCTTCGCGTCGATCCCCTCGGACTGCAGCCGCTGCGCGAGCACCTGCTGCCGGACGATGCTCGTGATCTGCTCCACGTCGCCGATGGAGCCGGCGTTGCGCCCGGCGTAGCGCGCCGAGGTGCCGGCCACGGTGGTCGAATCGAGCACGAGGTAGCCGCGCGTCTCCTTGTCGCGCACGGCGAGCATCGCGCGGTCCTCCTCCGCGCCGATCGAGGCGGCGTCTACCGAGCGGACCTGCGGCACCGGCGAGAGGGGAAAGCGCTGCCGGAGCGCGCCGGCGACGCGCTCGCCGATCCCCGATCCGGTCGCGTCGATGATGGTGACGTTGGCGAGATCGGTCGATGCGTGGGTCTTCGTCGAGATCAGGATCGGCAACACGGTGATCATGGCGAAGAACACCGGGCCGAGCAGGGTGCCGACGAGGAACCACTTCGAGCGGACGCGCTCGAGGTATTCCCGCTTGAAGACGACACCGAGCTTCCGCAGGCTAACCTTGTCCACTCATCCCCTCCTCGACGCCGCTTGCGCCGACTCTCTCCAGGAAGATCTGGTGCAACGAGGGCTGTACGAGCTCGAAGCGCTGGATCGCCGCGCCGGTCTCCACGACGCGCTGCAGGAGGCGCTGCGGATCGGCGCCCGGTGCGAGGTTGATCTCGTAGAAGCGGTTCTGGTCGTCGACGCGGGACACCAGCGTCCGGTCGGCCAGGATGTGCGCGATGGCCGGCCGCGACTCACCGCCCACGGCCAGGGCGATGACGCGTCCTCCGTGCGCCGCCTTCACCGCGGTCACGGGCCCGTCGAGCACCTTGTCGCCGCGCGCGATGATGCACACCGCGTCGCACAGCCGCTCGGCGTTGTCCATCAGGTGGGTGCTGAAGATGACCGTCTTGCCGCGCGCCTTGAGGTCGACGACGGTGTCCTTGAGCGCCTGCGCGTTGATCGGATCGAGCCCCGAGAACGGCTCATCGAGGATCACGAGATCGGGGTCGTGGAGCAGCGTGCCGATGAACTGGACCTTCTGCTGCATGCCGCGCGACAGCTCGTCGATCTTCGCGAGACCCCAGTCCTTCTCCGGGGTGCGGAGCTGAAAGCGCTCGAGCCACTCCTCGATGCGCGCTTCCGCCAGCTTACCCGGCACGCCCTTGAGCTCCGCGAGAAAGCGGAGCACGCGTCGGACCTGCATCTTCTTGTAGAGGCCGCGCTCCTCGGGCAGATAGCCGATGCGGTCGGTGGCGCCGTTGGTGAGGTGCGGCTGCCCGAACAGCTCGATCGTCCCGCTGTCCGGGACGATGATGTTCAGGATCATGCGAATGGTGGTCGTCTTGCCGGCGCCGTTGGGGCCCAGGAGCCCGTAGACGGCGCCGCGCGGCACCTGGAGCGAGAGGTCGCGCACCGCGACGTGCTCCGCGTACCGCTTGGCGACGTTCCGGATGTCGATCGCGAGGTCGGACATGGATGCGGGTTGAGGGCTGCCCAATATACGACCGGGGCTCACTCCTGTTACGGCGTCGTCGCCGCCCTTGCTGACCGCGTCGCCCGGCCGCGAGATTCGCGGCGTGCCTGCACATCCGCATCCATGAACGGTCGACCGGCGCACCGTCTCGCCGCGGCGGGGGTGGCCGTCGGGTCGCTGCTGTTGCTCGGGCTGCTGGTGCTCCCCGTGAGCGCGCTCGTGCTGCGCGGCGGTGCGGCCGGGTTCCGCCAGCTCGGCACCGACGCCGAGCTCCGCGCGTCGCTGCTCCTGACGGCATCTACCGCCACGCTGGCCACCCTCGTGGCGGTGGTGCTCGGTACGCCGATCGCCTGGCTCCTCGCGCGCGGGCGCATGCCCGCCGCCGCGCTGGTGGGCGCCCTGCTCGATCTGCCCCTGCTCATCCCGCATCCCGTGGCGGGGATCGCGCTGCTGCTCGCGTTCGGCCGCGCGAGTCCGTTGGGCGGCGCGCTCGACCGGGCGGGGATCGCGCTCCTGGGGAGCCCGCTCGCCATCGGCCTGGCGATGCTGTTCGTGGCGGCCCCGCTGTACGTCAGCGCCGCGCGCGAGGCGATCGCTCGAGTGGATGCGCGGTACGAGTCGGTGGCGCGCACGCTCGGCGATTCCGCGTGGCGCGCGGCCTGGCGCGTCACTCGCCCCCTGGCCGGCCGCGGCCTCGTCGCGGCGGCGGTCGTGATGTGGGCGCGCGCGGCGAGCGAGTTCGGCGCGATCGTGATCCTCACCTACAATCCCAAGGTCGCGAGCGTGTTGAGCTACGACCGCTTCAACGCCTTCGGGCTCGACGCCGCGCTTCCCGTGGCCGCGGTGCTCGTGCTGCTCGCCGTGATCCCGCTCCTGGTGCTTCGCTCGCTGCGGGTCCGCGCCGCGCTCGGCGAGCCGGCGCGATGATCGAGGCGCGCGCGCTGGGGACGCAGGCTGGCGCCTTCGCGCTGTCCGGCGTCAGCTTCACCCTCCCGCGCGGCGCGTGGGGGATCGTGCTCGGACCCGCCGGGGCGGGGAAGACCACCCTTCTCGAGACGATCGCCGGCGTGCGCCCCGCGACCACCGGCCAGGTGCTGCTGCGCGACGTGGACGTCACGCGCCTCGCGCCCGAGCAGCGCCGCCTGGGGATCGTGTATCAGCACGGCTATCTCTTTCCGCACCTCAGCGTCGAGGCGAACGTGCGCTACGGTGCGACCGACCGTGCGCACGCCGCGATGGTGAGCGAACGACTCGGCGTGACGCCGCTCTACGAGCGGACCGTCGGCAGCCTGAGCGGAGGGGAGCGGCAGGTCGTCGCGCTCGCGCGGGCGCTCGGCCCGCGGCCGGACATCCTCCTCCTGGACGAGCCCTTCGCGGCGCTCGATCCACGTCGTCGCACCCGGGTGCGACGCGAGCTGCACGCGATGCAGCGCGAGCTGGGCTTCACGGTGCTGCAGGTGACGCACGACTTCGGCGAGGCGGGCACCCTGGGCGATCTCGCGCTGCTCGTGGAGGAGGGGCGGTTGGTGCAGGCGGCGCCACCGGCGCAGCTCTTTCGTCGCCCCGCGACCGCGGCGATCGCCGAGTTCCTCGGCGCCGAGAACGTCTATGCGGGCACGGCGGAGACGGTCGATCGTGGTGGGCAGTCGGGACCCGACACCGTGCGGTTCCAGACCGGCGGCCTGACGCTGATCGGGATCGGGACGTACGACGGGGAGCGGCGGCACGCCGTCGTCCGGGGCGAGGACGTGGTGCTGGCACGGTCGCGGCCCGGTGCGAGCTCCGCGCGCAACGTGCTCGACGGCGTCGTCGTCGAGATCGCGCCGGAAGGTGCCCTCGCGCGGGTCACCGTCGACGTCGCCGGTGTACCGCTCGTCGCATGCCTCACCACGGCGTCGGTGGCCGAGCTCGGTTTGCGTCAGGGTGTGCCCGTGGTCGCGATGGTCAAGGCGACGGCGGTGCATCTCTGCTAGAGCGGATCGCTCGGCGGTAGTTGCTCGCCCGTCGCGGCGGTCGTCATGCGAGGTACGCCACCCTCCACCAGAACGCCGTTGTCCAGCCTTGCCGTTCCACCCGCTCGCCCGCCGGCCGTCGAGGTGCGCGAGCGCATCGCGCCCGCGTCGCCCCGGTGGGCGTGGCGCGAGCCGGAAAGCCGGCTGGTGCTGTTCGTGGTGCTCGCGATCTGCGTCGCGTGGCTGGGGCGCAACCTGGGGCGTGGCTGGATGCCGTTCGACGACGGCGCCCTCGCGCAGACCGCCGAGCGTCTGCTCCGGGGCGAGCTGCCCCACCGCGACTTCGACGACCCGTATACCGGCGGCCTCGCGTTTCTGAACGCAGGGGCCTTCCGGCTGTTCGGTCTGTCGCTCTGGTCCATGCGGCTCGCGCTGCTCGCCGCGTTCGTGGTATGGGTGCCGGCGTTCTACTACGTCGCCTCGCGGCTCGTTCGGCCGCTGGCGGCGGGCGCGATCACCATTCTCGCGGTGGCCTGGTCGGTGCCGAACTACACGGCGGCGATGCCGTCGTGGTACAACCTCTTTCTCGCCACCTTCGGCGCCGCGGCGCTCCTGCGTCATCTGGAGGACGACCGCCGACGCTGGCTGGTCGCGGCGGGTGTCGCGGGGGGCCTGTCGTTTCTCGTGAAGGTCGTCGGCCTGTATTACGTGGCCGGCGTGCTGCTCTACCTCGTGTTCCGGGCGCACGATGAGGCGCGTGCCGCCGTTGGATCGAACGCGTCGCGCGGCACCGGCTACGCCGCGTTCGTGACGGCTGCGCTGGTCGCGTTCGTCGGCATGCTGGCGCTGCTCGTGCGCCGCCAGCTCGCGGCGGCGGAGCTCTCGCAGTTCGTCGTGCCCGGGGCAGCGATCGCCACGCTGCTCGCCTACAACGAATGGGCGCAGCCAGCCGGCGACAGCGGCGCGCGCTTCCGCCGGCTGTTCGGGCTCATCGCGCCATTCCTGGCCGGCGTGCTCCTGCCGGTGGTGGTGTTCCTCGTTCCCTACGTGCGCAGCGGGTCGGTCGGCGCGCTGGTCTACGGCGTGTTCGTGCTGCCGATGAAGCGGTTCGGCGTCGCGGTGTCGGCGGTGATCCCGCTCCTCGCGATGACTGCCGGCATTCCGTTGATCCTGCTCGCCTTCGTGGCGCGGACGCTCCAGGGGCGGGTGGCGTGGATCGCGGGTGCGACGGCTGCCGCGGCGCTCGCCCTCCTGCTGGTCGTGACCGGGCGGAGCGATCCGGCGTACCGCGGCGTGTGGTACGCTGTGCAGACGATGCTTCCCTGGTTGATCGTCGCCGGCGTGGTGGTCGTGGCTCGTCCGCGTCGGGCGGACGCCGAGGACCCGATGCTTCGCGCGCGGACAATGGTGCTGCTGTGCATCGCCGCGCTGTGCAACCTGATCCAGTATCCCTTCTTCGTCCCGAACTACTTCTGCTACGTGGCGCCGCTGGTGATCCTGGCCGCAGTGGCGCTCGGCCGCTACGTCCGGCCGCGAACGGTGATGATTCCGTGGGCGGTGCTCGTGTTCTTCGTGACGTTCGCCGCGCTGCGCGTCAACGACAGCACGCTCTACGCGATGGGGATCGCCTATCGGCCCTACCTGCGCACCATGCCGCTTGGCGTCGAGCGCGGCGGCCTGGACGTCCCGGTCGTGCATGCCGAGGCCTATCGCACGCTCGTGCCGCTGCTGCGCGCGCACGCGCGCGGCGGGTATATATGGGCGTCGCCGGACTGTCCGGAGATCTACTTTCTCTCCGGTCTGCGCAATCCCGGCCGTTCGCTCTTCGACTTCTTCGACGACCCCGCCGGGCGGACGCAGCGAGTGCTCGACATGCTCGACACACACGGCGTGACGGTCATCGTGCTCAACGCGCGCCCCGCGTTCTCGCCCGCGCCCACGGAGGACCTCATCGCCGCGCTCGAGTCGCGCTACCCGTACGCGAGGAACGTCGGACCATTCCACGTCCGGTGGCGCCCGTGAGCCGGCAGCCGACCGTCGGCCGCGACACCTTCGCGCCGTATGCACCCGGCTCCGACGCTGCACACGTGGAAGACGGCGTGACCTCCCGAGCGCGCCGCGAGATCGACTGGCGCCTCCTCCTGCTGGGGGTCATGACGGTGAGCGCCGTCTACGTGGCCTGGCATCTGGGCCGCGGCTGGGTGGCACACGACGAGGGGACGCTGGGGCAGAGCGCCGAGCGGCTGCTGCAGGGCGAGCTCCCGCATCGCGACTTCGACGAGATCTACTCCGGCGGGCTCACGTACCTGAACGCCGCCGCCTTCCGGCTGCTCGGCACGACGCTGTTCAGCCTCCGCGTCGTGCTGTTCGCCGTGTTCCTCGCCTGGGTGCCGGCGGTCTTCTACGTGGCGTCGCGGCTCGTGCGCCCGGTGACCGCGGCGGCGATCACGCTGCTCTGCGTCGTGTGGAGCTTGCCCAACTATCCGGCGCCGCTCCCCTCCTGGTACAACCTGTTCCTGGCGACGTTCGGCGTCGCGGCGCTGTTCCGGTGGCTGGAGGACCGGCGTGTTCGCTGGCTCTTCGCGGCCGGTGTCGCGGGCGGGCTGTCGCTGACGGTGAAGGTGATCGGCCTCTACTATGTCGCGGGCGTCCTGCTCTTCCTGGTGCACCAGGAACAGGAGCAGTCGGGGCGCGTGCCCGGTACGACGGAACGCCGAGCCAGCGCCTACGGGCTGTTCACCACCGCGTCGCTCGTCGTCTTCGCGGCGGCGCTGGTGCTGCTCGTCCGCCGCCAGCTCTACCTGGCGGAGCTGATCCAGTTCGTGCTGCCGGGGGCGATCCTGGCCGCGCTGCTGATCCACGGTGAGTGGGTGCGGGGCGCCTTGCCGAGTCGTGCGAGGTTCGTCGAGCTGGGACGACTGCTCGTCCCGTTCCTGTCGGGCGTCGCTCTGCCGGTTGCGGTGTTTCTCGTGCCGTTCATCCGGTCCGGTGCGGTGGGCGCGCTCGTCAACGACGTCTTCCTGCTGTCGACGAAGCGCTTCGGCACCGCGGCGTATCGCATGCTGTCGCCGTGGTCGATGCTGGGCCTCGTGCCCTTCGCCGTGATGACCTGGTACGCGAGACGCGTGGCCGGCCGCCTGCGCTGGTGGCATGTGGCGGCGCTCGCGGGGGCGCTCGCCGCGTATCTCGTCGCGGCCGGCTCCGTGCCGGTCCTCTATCGGATCGTGTGGTACGGGCTGCGCGCGCTGCTGCCGGTCCTCGTGCTGCTCGGTGGGCTCGCCCTCTCGCGGCCGCGGCCGGCGGACGCCGCCTCTCCGTTGCTGCGGGCGCAGACGATGCTGCTGCTCAGCGTGTCCGCGCTGTTCACCCTCGTGCAGTTTCCCTTCTCGGCGCCCATCTACTTCTGCTACGTGGCCCCGCTCGTCGTGCTCTGCACGGTGGCGTTGCTCCGCTACGCGCCGCCGATGGCGAGGGCGGTGCCGGCGCTCGGCGTCGGCTTCCTCACGGCGTTCGCCGTCTTCCGCGTGAACACCAGCCTCCTGTTCGGGATGGGCGTGCTCTTCGTGCCCTATCCGCCGACGGCGTCGATCGGCGTTCCGCGCGCGGGGCTTCGCATCCCCGACCACGAGGCCACGATGTACCACGTGGCGGTGACGATGCTGCAGCAGCACGCGCGGGGGGGATACACCTGGGCGTCGCCCGATTGCCCGGAAATTTATTTTCTTTCGGGCTTACGAAATCCTACCAGGTCTCTTTTCGACTTCTTCGACGACCCGACCGGCCGGACCCCGCGCATCCTCGCGGCGCTCACGCGGCACGACGTCACGGCGGTCGTGCTCAATCGCTTCCCGCAGTTCTCCCCGCACGTCGCCGACGACCTCGTGACGGCGATCGAAGAGCGGTATCCCTACGGTGCCGACGTCGGCAAATTCCAGGTTCGGTGGCGGTGATGAAGCCCTACGCACGCTTGATGGAGAACACCCTCGCCTACCGTGTCTGGCAGGCGCCCTTCGCCGAGCAGAAGCTGGCGCCGCTCTACGCGCACAACGACGTGGCGCGGGCGCGCCGTGTGCTCGACGTCGGGTGCGGGCCCGGCACGAACACGGCGCACTTCGCGCATGCCGATTACCTCGGCATCGACTTCAACCCGGCGTACATCGACAGCGCGCGGGAGCGGTATGGCCGCGAGTTCGTGGTCGCCGACGTGACGAAATACGAGGTGGCGCCGGATCAGCGGTTCGATCTCATCCTCGCCAACAGCCTCTTTCACCACATCGACACCGCCAGCACGCGGCGGATCCTGGCGCACCTCGCGACGCTGCTCTCCGACGACGGCCACGTGCACGTCTTCGACCTCGTGCTCCCGGAAGGTCCGTCCGTCTCCCGCCTGCTCGCTCGCGCCGATCGGGGCGAGTTTCCCCGCCCGCTCGAGGAATGGCGCGCGCTCTTCACCGCCGCCTTCGAGCCGGTGGTGTTCGAGCCGTATCCCCTCGGCGCCGCCGGCATGACGCTATGGAACATGATCTACTTCAAGGGACGCGCTCGCCGATGATCTCCGCTACCCGCCTGTCCGTCGCCATCCCGCTGCACAACGAGGAGGCCGGCGTCCCGGAGCTGCTGCGGCGGCTCGGGGCGGTGCTCGACTCCATTCCCGGCGGCCCACACGAAGTCGTGCTCGTCGACGACGGCAGCCGCGACCGGACGCTCGAGCTGGTCCAGGCCGCGGCACGGCGCGACCCTCGCCTGGTCGTCGTCGCCCTCTCGCGCAACTTCGGGCACCAGGCCGCGCTGAGCGCCGCGCTGGACTACGTCTCGGGCGACGTCGTGGTCGCGATGGACGGCGATCTGCAGGACCGCCCCGAAGCCATCCCGACGCTCCTCGCCAAGCACCGGGAGGGGTTCGACGTCGTGTACGCGCAACGCGTGAAGCGGAAGGAGAGCTGGCCGCTCCGGCTCAGCTATTTCGTCTTCTACCGCCTGCTCGCCTCGCTCGCCGACACCAGGCTGCCGCTCGACTCGGGTGACTTCGCGCTGATGACGCGGCAGGTGGTGGACCAGATGCGCGCCGCGCCCGAGCACAACCGCTACCTGCGTGGCTTGCGGAGCTGGGTCGGCTTCCGGCAGGCCGGGGTGATCGTCGAGCGCGACGAGCGGTTCGCCGGCACCACCAACTACGGGCCGTTGAAGTTGATGAAGCTCGCGTCGGACGGGCTCTTCTCCTTCTCGATCGTGCCGCTCCGCGCGGCGGCGATGCTGGGGCTCGTCGCGATCCTGCTCTCGGCGGCGTTCTCCGTCTATACGCTCTACGCGAAGCTCTTCCTCGACCGCACGCCGGCCGGCTTCACGTCGATCATGCTGTTCATGTCCTTCCTGACCGGCGTACAGCTCTTCTTCCTCGGCATCATCGGCGAGTACATCGGACGGATCTATCAGGAGACCAAACGGCGACCGCTGTACGTGGTGGGATCGGTCGTGCGCCAGGGCGCGGGGATGCCGATCGAGACCCACCGCTTCGTCACCCCGCAGTACACGCCGGTCGTGCCGGCGCGCCGCACCGGGCCGTAGGGCGCGTGGACGCCGACTACGGCGCTCGCTACCGCGAGCTGTTCCAGCGCCACTGGTGGTGGCGCGCGCGCGAGCGCGTGATCCTCGACGCCCTGTGTGCGCACCAGCCGGCCGCCGGTTGGCGCGACGTGCTCGACGTCGGGTGCGGCGATGGCCTCTTCTTCGACGAGCTAGCGCGGCTGCCGGGCGTCCGCTCGGTGGAGGGGGTGGAGCCGGCGGCGGATCTGGTGTCGCCCGACGGACCGCATCGCGGACGCATCCACGTCGCGCCCTTCGACGCCAGCTTCGAGCCGGGACGGCGATACTCGCTCATCGTGATGCTCGACGTCCTGGAGCACCTCCCCGATCCGGCCGCGTCGCTGCGCCACGCGTTGTCCCTGCTCGAGCCGGACGGCGTGTTCCTCGCCACCGTGCCGGCGTTCATGTCGCTGTGGACGCGGCACGACGACCTGAACCACCACTACACCCGCTACGACAAGGCGAGCTTCGCGCGGCTCGCCGCCGAGGCGGGGCTGCGCCTCGACGACGTCCGCTACTTCTTTCACTGGACGGCCGTCGGCAAGCTCGCCACGCGCCTGAAGGAGGCGCTCGTCCCCGGTGAGCCTGCGTCGCCTGCGCTGCCCCCCGCGCCGCTGAACCGCGCGCTCTATGCAGCGTCGCGGCTCGAGCAGAGACTGCTCGGCGAGGTGCCGGTGCCTTTCGGAAGCTCCCTCCTTGCCGTGGGAGGGCGTCGTCGTGCCGCCACCGATGATTCATTGAACGGATCCTCGACCGCGGCGCGCTGACCGCGCTTGCCGCGCGCCGCGCGCGCCGTCTAGGTTGCGAGTCGACGTCAACTCCACCCTCCCTGACCCGCCGCATGTCCCGACTCGTCCTTCGTTCCGCGCTCGCCCTCGTCCTCGCCGCGGTGCCGGGCGCGATCGCCCAGGCGCCCGCGCAGCTCGCCGCGCGCTCCGACGTGCGCGCGGTGCTCGACGCCATCAGGTCCACCAACGAGTGGACTCTGCAGCAGCAGGTGGCGCTGTGCGAGATCCCCGCGCCGCCGTTCATGGAGACGGCGCGCGGCGTCGCCTACAAGGCGGCATTCGAGAAGATCGGTCTCGCCAACGTGCGGGTTGATGCCGTCGGCAACGTGATCGGCGAGCGGCCTGGCACCGGGAGCGGCCCGACGGTGGTCCTGGCAGGCCACCTCGACACGGTGTTCCCCGAAGGCACCAACGTGCGGGTGAAGAATGAGCGCGGCCGCCTCACCGGACGCGGCATCGGCGACGACTGCCGAGGTCTCGCCGTCGTGCTGGCCACGGCGCGCGCGCTCCAGTCGTCGAAGATCCGGACGCCGGGCACGATCATCTTCGTCGGCAACGTCGGGGAGGAGGGGCCCGGCAACCTGCGCGGTACGCGCCACCTGTTCGACAAGGAGCTGGCCGGGAAGATCGATTACTTCATCTCCGTGGACGGGATCGGCGACGGCATCACGAGCCGCGCGGTGGGAAGTCATCGCTATCGGGTCACGTACAAGGGACGCGGCGGCCACAGCTACGGCGCCTTCGGCAACCCGAACCCCGCGCACGCCCTCGGCCGCGCCATCGCCGCCATCGCGGATCTGCAGGTGCCCACCTCGCCGAAGACGACCTTCAACGTCGGCATCGTGCGTGGCGGGACGTCGGTCAACTCGATCCCCTTCGAGGCGTCGATGGACGTCGACATGCGCTCCGAGTCAGCGACGTCGCTCGCCGCGCTCGACGCGCAGGTCCAGGACGCCATCCGCCGAGCGCTGGCGGCGGAGAACGCGCGGTGGCCGAAGGCGACGGATCATCTCGTGGTCGCGATCGACACCGTCGGCATCCGGCCGGCCGGCACGCAGCCGGATTCCGCGCGGATCGTTCGCGTCGCGAGCGACGCCGCCCGGATCCTCGGCTGGAGCGCCGAGCTCTCGGCGTCGAGCACCGACGCCAACGTGCCGATCGGGATGGGGAAGCCCGGCATCACGATCGACGGCGGCGGCTCGGGCGGCGGCGCCCATGGCCTCGACGAATGGTACGAGGACGGTCCGCGCGGCTGGCTCGGGCCTCAGTGGGCGACGCTGATCGTGCTCTCGCTCGCGAGCAACCGGTGAACGGTGAACCGTGAACGGTGAATGGTGAACGGTAGAGGCGTTGGAAGGCCGCAACCGCGTGAAGGGCACACCGGGCTGAATCTGGTGTGCCTTTGTCGTTACGGATCACGGATCACGGATCACCAGTTATAGTCTGTCCAGATCCTCTCGCCCCGTGTTCACCGTCCATGGCAGCAGCTCATACTGGGCGACCCCGAAGGTGACGTAGGGATCGGCGTCGCGCACCGCGTCCAGGGCGCGGTGGGCGTCGGCGTCGGGGACGCGAAGGAGCAGCGCGCCCCCGGCACGCGGATCGAGCGGGCCGGAGGCGATGAGCGTGCCCGCCTCTTTCAGTGAGCGCAGGTAGGCGCGATGCTGCTCCTGCACGGCGAGCACGTCCTCGAGGGGACGGCGATAGCGGATGATGGCGATGGCGTACATGGGTGCACGCTCGCCAGCCCGCCGGCAAAGCGCAAGCCGAGCCGGAGCGGTCTTGCCGAGGTGCGCGGCATGCAGCAGCGTAGAGCCAGTCGTCGTCCACAGGATTCCGCGTTCCGGAGGCCTTCTCGATGCGTCTGCTTCGCATAGCTCCGCTGCTCCTCGTCTGCTCGGTCACCGCAGGCGCGCAGGCACCCGGCAAGTTCCCTCCCGATTCGCTGGTCAACACGAAGGTCATCCCGCACAACACGCCGGTGCCACAGGTGCTCGGCCTGATGCGCAACATCTCGGGCGACCTCGGCGTGCGCTGCCAGTTCTGCCACGTCGGCCGAGAGGGACAACCGCTCGCGCAGTTCGACTTCACGAGCGACGACAAGCGCACCAAGCAGGTGGCGCGACAGATGATGCTCATGCTGCAGGAGATCAATCGCCGGCTCGACACCATTCCGGCGCGGCCCACGCCCGGACTCCAGGCGACCTGCGGTACCTGTCACCGCGGCCTGAGCCGACCGATGCCGCTCGCAACCGCGATGGTGGAGACGGCGACGGCCGCCGGCGCCGACTCGGCCGTCCGCGCGTATCGCGCCCTTCGCACACGCTACTACGGGCGCGACGCGTACGACTTCGGGGAGACGTCGCTCAATCAGGCGGCGTTCCGGCTCGCCCGCGCCGGCAAGTTCGACGAGGCATTGGCGCTGCTCAAGCTCAACGAGGAGCAGTTCCCCACCTCGTCGGGGCTGTACGTCTTCCGCGGCAACGTTGCGCTGATGCGCGGCGACACGACGGGAGCCGCCGCGGCATTCCACGAGGCCGTGCGGCGCGATTCCACCAACAACGAAGCGCGCGGGCGGCTGCGCGACATCGGGCAGCGACCCTAAGCTGCCCCGACGCTCGTGATCTGAGCGGGTGGTGCGAGGGCTGCGGCGGCCGCCCCGGCTGTCGCGTTCAGACGTGCGCGCAGGAAGGCGAGCACCTCGTTCTCGTGGTGGCGCAGCATCGGACCGGAGGCCTGGCGCTGCTGCCACTCGGGCTTGAGCTCGGGGGGCAGCACGTCACCGTCGAGATACGCCGTGAGGAGCGCCGGATGGATGTAGTACTTCCGGCAGACGCTGCGCGTGTTGCCGAGCATGGCTGCCGTGCGATCCACGGCGACCTTGATGTTCTTCTCGGCTGCCTTCCTCGTCGGCGCGGGCCCGAGCTCGCGCAGCGCGGCCGCGGCGTGCATCGTCCCCGCCCAGGTCCGGAAATCCTTCGCCGTCACCTCGCGACCCGCAGCCTCGCGCAGATACGCGTTGACGTCCTCCGCCTGCACCACCTGCCGCTGCCCGGTGTCGTCGACGTACTGGAACAGCTCGTAGCCGGGCAGCTCGGCGCAGCGCTGCACGATGCGCGCGATGCGGCGGTCCGTCACCGAGACCGCGTGTGCCACCCCGCTCTTCCCGCGGAACTCGAACCGCATCCGTGAGCCCTCGATCTGCACGTGCTTGCGGCGCAGCGTCGTGAGACCGTAGGACTTGTTCGCCTTCGCGTACTCCTGCGTGCCGACGCGAATCAGCGTGCGCTCGAGCAGCCACACGACCGTCGCCATCACCTTGTCGCGCGGGAGATCGGGGAGCGCGATGTCCGACTCGACGCGCTCACGCACCTTCCACAGCACGTCGCTCAGCGCGATCATGCGCTCGAACTTCGTGCCGTCGCGCTGATCGCGGAACGACTGATGGTAGCGGTACTGCTTGCGGCCGCGTAGATCGCGCGCCGTCACCTGGAGATGCCCGTCGGGGTCGGGGCAGATCCAGACGTCGGTCCATGCCGGCGGGATGACGAGCGACCGGAAGCGCCGCAGCATCGCGCGGTCGCGAATGACCTTCCCCTCTGGATCGGTATACGTGAAGCCTCGGCCATGCCGCTTGCGACGAATGCCGGGCATCGCATCCGTCACGTAGCGAAGCCCCACCGCCTCGGCGGAGCTCACGTACTCGGCGACAGCGGGGTTGACCAACACGTCCTCCTCGAACGGCGGCGTCCGATGGTGGTGGCTGGCCCCACATGAGCCAGCTTCTGCACAGGAGGACGGAGAAGGGCGTCCGAAGCAACTCCGCTACCGAACAGAGCCCGAACATTATTCTCGCCGTCGCTGGTTGGCGGGACGGGCGAGGCCTATCGTTCGGCCATGCACTCCATCGCCACGATCGGATACGAGGGCGCTACCGTCGCCACCTTCCAGCAGGCGATCCGCGACGCCGGGATCGACCTGGTAGTGGACGTCCGCGCGCTCGCCAGCTCACGTCGCCCCGGCTTCGCCAAGACGCGCCTCGCTGCGAACGCGAAGGAGGCCGGAGCCGAGTACCTGCACCTGCGGGCGCTGGGCACGCCGGCCGAAGGGCGTGCCGCTGCCCGCGCCGGCCATCATGCGGAGATGCAGCGCATCTTCCGGCAGCAGCTCGCCACGCCGGAAGCGCAGGAGGAGCTGGCGCTCGCGGCAGATCTCGTCAGGCAGGGGCGGCGCATCTGCCTCCTCTGCTTCGAGGCCGATCCGGCCCACTGCCACCGCCGGATCGTCGCCTCGGCACTGTCCGCGCTCGTATCGATGCCCGTCGTCGATCTCTTTCCGGGTGACGAGGACCTGTGACGGGCGTCACTTGAATTGAGCGGCCGAGCTCGGTAGCCTGAAGCCGCTGCTTCCCGCTGTCCAACCGCGGCCAACCCGGAGCGCACCGTGCCGACCCACTCGACCTCTTCGCCGCAGGATCTGTCCGCCCTCGTCCACAAGAAGGAGCGGCTCTATCACGCCGTCATGCTGGCGTTCAGCGCCGTCGTGTACGGCAGCCTGGCGCTGATGGTGGTGAACGTGCCGGCGACGGGTGGCGTCGTCCTCGGCTACGGCGTCCTCTTCGCCCTGCTGTTCTTCATGATGCACGGCTTGATGCTCGGCAACGTGCGCGGCAATGGCGTCCGCGTCACCGCGACGCAGTTCCCGACGCTGCACGCCACGGTGGCGCGTCATGCCGAGGCGCTGGGGCTGAAGAAGGCGCCCGACGTCTTCCTGCTGCAGGCGGGCGGTCTGCTCAACGCGTTCGCCACCCGGTTCCTCGGCCGCGACTTCGTCGTGCTGTATTCGGACGTCCTGGCGATGGCGGAGAAGGAAGGACAGGCGGTGGTCGGTTGGATCATCGCGCACGAGCTGGCGCATGTCCGCCGCGGGCACCTCAGGCGCCGGTGGATGATCATGCCGGGCCGGCTCATCCCCTACCTCGGCGCCGCGTACTCCCGCGCGTGCGAGTACACCTGCGACCGTTTCGCCGCGCACTGTCAGCCCGATGGCGCCGTGGACGGGCTGCTGGCCCTTGCCGCCGGACCGGAGCTGTACCGCCGCGTGGATGCGCGCGAGTTCGCCGAGCAGGTGCAGACCGAGGGTGGCTTCTGGGTGCGGCGCGCCGAGCTGCTCGCTTCGCATCCCACGCTGCCGAAGCGCGTCGCCGCGGTGATCGCGGCGGGGGCCAACGTGCCGGCCTACTCACCTGTCCACGCCGACGCGCCCGCCTGGCTGACGAGCGCCTGACCGAGTCACGCTCGCCGCGCTCGCCCCGGCGGTCGAACCGGCGTCAGCCGACGGCCGCCGGGCCGAACAGAACCTTGGCCCGCTCGATCGACCGCACCAGCGCATCCACGTCGCCCTCGTCGCTGTAGACGTAGAACGACGCGCGCGCCGTGGCGGAGACACCGAGGCGCCGCATCAGCGGCTGCGCGCAGTGGTGACCGGCGCGGATGCACACGCCGTCCTGATCGAGCACCGTCGCGAGGTCGTGCGGGTGGATGTCGCTCACCGTGAAGCTGACCACCCCACTCCGCTGGTTCGCCGGCGGCCCGTAGACGCGCAGCCCTTCGATCCCGGCCAGACGCTCCGTCGCGAGTCGCACCAGCCCCTGCTCGTGCGCCAGCACGGCGTCCATCCCGATCGCGTCGAGATAGTCGCACGCTGCGGCGAGGCCGACGGCGTCGCCGACGTTCGGCGTGCCTGCCTCGAACTTGTGCGGGAGCACGTTCCAGGTGGAGTGATCGTCGCGGACGAACTCGATCATGTCGCCACCGAACTGGTAGGGCGACATCGCCTCGAGAGTGGCCCGACGTCCGATCAACCCGCCGATCCCCATCGGCCCGCACATCTTGTGGCCGCTGAAGGCGTAGAAGTCGACACCGAGGCCGTCGAAGCCGACCCGAAGGTGGGGCACCGCCTGCGCACCGTCGCACACCGCGAGCGCGCCGACGCCGTGCGCGATCTCGGCCAGCGTGCGCACGTCGTTCATCGTGCCGAGCGCGTTGGACACATGGCTGAATGCGACCAGCCGGGTACGCGGGCCGACCAGGCGACGCATCGCGTCCAGGTCCACGTGATGGTCGGCGGTCAGCGGGCAGACGACGAACCGCGCACCGCGGGCCAGGGCGAGCTGCTGCCAGGGGACGAAGTTGGCGTGGTGCTCCAGTCCGGTGACGACGATCTCGTCGCCAGGCCCGACGTTGGCCGGACCCCAGGCCGTCGCGACGAGGTTGAGAGCCTCTGTGGTGCCCCGCGTGAAGATGAGGCAGTCGGCATCGGCGACTCCGACGAAGCGGGCGACCCGCTCGCGCGCCGCATGATACCGCTCGGTCGCCCGCGCCGAGAGGTCGTAGGCGCCGCGGTGGGGATTGGCGTTGTCGCGCTCGTAGTAATCGCGCATCGCGTCCAGCACGACGCGTGGCTTCTGCGAGGTGGCCGCGGAGTCGAGGTAGTGCAACCCCGGTGTGGCGGCGAGCAGGGGAAAGTCCTGGCGGCGCGCGCTCATGCGCTGCGTCCCATCGCACCGCCGAGCCGGGGCCCGACCAGCACGCGCCCCCCTTCGACGCGCACGGAGTAGACCGCGAGCGGGTCGATCGCCGGCGGGCGGCGCACGACGCCGGTGCGGCAGTCGAACCGCGCGCCGTGCCACGCGCACTCGATCGTGCCGTCGCCGTGCAGCGTGCCGTCCGCCATCGCGAACTCGGCGTGGGTGCACTGGCCGCCGACCGCGCCGATCTCCCCGTCCCGATTGTAGAGGCAGACCACCGTGCCGTCGGGGAGGGTCGCGCCGAGCAGTCCACCCTCGGCGAGGTCGGTGGTCGCGGCGACGTCGACGTGGCTACTCACGCGCCGCCTCGTCGCGCATCGCGCTCTGCAGCGAATGCCAGGCCATGCTCGCGCACTTCACGCGAATCGGAAAGCGCGACACGCCGCTGAACGCCGCCATCTCGCCGAGCGACCGAGCTTCTTGCGGTGTGGGCTTGAGCTTCCCGGTCACCAGCTCGTGGAACTGCGTGAACAGCCGCTCGGCCTCGGCCCTGGTCTTTCCCTTGACCGTCTGCGTCATGATGGACGCGGAGGCGCGGGAGACGGCGCAGCCCTCCGACGTGAAGCGGACGTCGGCGATGATGTCGTTCTCGACCTTCAGCTCCAGCACGATCTCGTCGCCGCAGGCCGGATTGCGGTCGTGGCGCCGCGTCGTGGCCCCTTCCAGCGGGCCGTAGTTCTTGGGCCGCCGGTTGTGGTCGAGGATGATCGACTGGTACAGCTCGTTGAGGTCGGACATCTTAAGCCCTTCACGACTCCGTGTACCGCTTCAAGACGGCGGCCTCGAGCCCCTCACGCACCTCCGCCAGCTCGATCGTCTCGAGGACGTCCGCGGCGAAGGCATAGGTGAGCAGCTCGCGCGCCGTGCGCGCGTTGATGCCGCGGCTCTTCATGTAGAAGAGCGACGTCTCGTCCAGCCGACCGACCGTGGCGCCGTGCGTGCACTTGACGTCGTCGGCGAAGATCTCCAGCTGCGGCTTGGTGTCGATCTGGGCGCGCTCGGACAGCAGCAGGGTGTTGTTCGTCTGCTTGCCGTCCGTCTTCTGCGCCGCGGGATGCACGTAGACCTTGCCGTTGAACACCCCGTGCGACGCGCCGTCCAGAATCCCCTTGTACAGCTCGCGGCTGTAGCAGTTGGGTGCGATGTGCTCGATCCGCGTCTGGTGGTCGATATGCTGGCGGTCGTCACCCAGATACAGGCCATTGAGAGTCGCGCCACATCCCTCGCCGCGCAGCTCCGTGTACACGTTCGTGCGCGAGAGCGCGGCGCCGATGGCGAAGCTGAACGACACGAGGTGGCTGTCGCGTCCCTGCTGCACGTCGAGCGTGCCGACGTGATACGCCTGCGCGGACTCCCGCTGGAGCTTGAGGTGGGTGAGCGTCGCACCCTCGCCGATCGTCGCCTCCGTCACCGTGTTGGTGAAGTACGCGCCCGCTCCGCGCGCCACCGTGGCGTAGCTCTCGATCACCGTCGCCTTCGCGAAGCGATCGAGCACGATCAGGTTGCGCGGCTGGGCGATCCCGTCCACCGCCTTCGCGTCGCTCACGAAGAGCAGATGGATCGGGCGCGCCACCTCGATGTCCTTCCCGACGTGCACCACGGCGCCGTCGTTGATGAACGCCGTGTTGAGCGCGGTGAAGGTGTGCGCGTCGATCGACGCGATGCGCCCCACGTGCTGCTCGAGCAGCAGGGGCAGCTCGTCGTAGGCGCGGGCCAGCGGCAGGACGGAGACGCCGTCCGGCAGCCCGGCCGCGCTCGAGAGCCCTGCGTCGTACCGGCCGTTCACGAATACCAGCGTGTGCCACCCCTCGCCGCCGAAGGTGAACGGGGCGAGCTGCGCCGCGGATACCCCGCTCGTCGCCGAGGTGAGCGGCGCGAAGTCGCGCTCGGCGATCGGCGCCACCGAGGTGAAGTGCCAGTCCTCGTTGCGGGTGCTCGGAAAGCCCAGCTCCTCGAACCGGGTGATGCCCGACAGGCGCAGCGAGCGCGCCCAGGAGGGCGCGGCGGCGCCGCCGTTCCGCGAGAACGCCTCGAACCCCTTGAGGTACGTCTCGATCACGCGACCGCCTCTTCCAGCAGCCAGTCGTAGCCCCGGGCCTCGAGCTCGAGCGCCAGCTCCTTCCCACCGGAGCGCACGATGCGGCCGTTGGCCAGCACGTGCACGTAGTCCGGCACGATGTAGTTCAGCAGCCGCTGGTAGTGCGTCACCACGATCGTTGCCCGGTCGGGGCCACGCAGCGAGTTCACGCCGTGCGCCACGATGCGCAGCGCGTCGATGTCGAGCCCGGAGTCGGTCTCGTCGAGAATCGCCAGGCGCGGCTCGAGGACCGCCATCTGGAGGATCTCGTTGCGCTTCTTCTCGCCACCGGAGAAGCCGGTGTTCACCGAGCGGCTGAGCATGTCGCCCTCCATCTCGACGAGCTGCATCTTCTCGTCCATCAGGTCGGCGAAGCTCATCGGATCGATCTCCTCCTCGCCGCGCGCCTTGCGGATCTCGTTGTACGCGGCGCGCAGGAAGTAGGCGTTGCTCACGCCGGGGATCTCCACCGGATACTGGAACGCGAGGAAGACGCCCTTCTGGGCGCGCACCTCGGCGTCCATCTCGAGCAGGTCCTCGGCGTCGTAGGTGACGGAGCCGCCGGTCACCTCGTACGCCGGATGCCCGGCGAGCACCTGGGCGAGCGTGCTCTTCCCCGAGCCGTTGGGGCCCATCACCGCGTGCACCTCGCCGGGCTTCACGGTAAGCGTGATCCCCTTGAGAATTTCCTTGTCGCCCACGGTCGCGCGGAGGTCCTTTATGTCGAGCATGAGTACCGATGTGTGTGAACCGTGATCCGTGAACCGTGAACCGTGAACCGTGAGTGCCGCCGTGACGGTTCACGGTTCACGGATCACCGTTCACCGGCTATCCAACCGAACCCTCCAGGGTGATACCAAGCAGCTGCTGCGCCTCGAGGGCGAACTCCATCGGCAGCTCCTTGAACACTTCCTTGCAGAAGCCGCTCACGATCATGCTCACCGCCTGCTCGGCGCTGAGCCCGCGCTGCTTCAGGTAGAAGATCTGGTCCTCGCCGATCTTGCTCGTCGAGGCCTCGTGCTCCACCTGCGCGCTGTTGTTTCCCACCTCGATGTACGGAAAGGTGTGCGCCCCGCACTCGTTGCCGACGAGCATGGAGTCGCACTGCGTGTAGTTGCGCGCCCCTTCCGCCTTCGGCATCACCTTGACCTGCCCGCGGTAGCTGTTCTGCCCGCGGCCGGCCGAGATGCCCTTGCTCACGATGTTGGACTTCGTGTTGCGGCCGATGTGGATCATCTTGGTGCCGGTGTCCGCCTGCTGGCGGTTGTTCACGACGGCCACGCTGTAGAACTCACCCGTCGAGTTGTCCCCCTGCAGGATGACGCTCGGATACTTCCAGGTGATCGCGCTGCCGGTCTCCACCTGCGTCCACGAGATCTTCGAGTTCGCCCCCGCGCACTTGCCGCGCTTGGTCACGAAGTTGTAGATGCCCCCCTGACCCTCCTTGTCGCCGGCATACCAGTTCTGCACGGTCGAGTACTTGATCGTCGCGTCCTTGAGCGCGACCAGCTCGACGACCGCGGCATGGAGCTGGTTCGTCGAGCGCTTGGGCGCCGTGCACCCCTCGAGGTAGCTCACGTAGGCCCCCTCGTCGGCGACGATCAGCGTGCGCTCGAACTGCCCCGTCCCCTCCGCGTTGATGCGGAAGTAGGTGCTCAGCTCCATCGGGCAGCGCACTCCCTTGGGGACGTACACGAACGACCCGTCGCTGAACACCGCGGCGTTGAGCGCGGCGAAGAAGTTGTCCGAATGCGGCACCACCGAGCCGAGATACTTCTCCACCAGCTCCGGGTGCTCCTTCACCGCCTCGCCCAGCGAGCAGAAGATGATCCCCAGCTCGGCCAGCTCCGCCTTCATCGTCGTTCCGACGCTCACCGAGTCGAAGATGGCGTCCACCGCGACGCCCGAGAGGAACTTCTGCTCGTTGAGCGGAATGCCCAGCTTCTCGTAGGTGCGCAGCAGCTCCGGATCCACCTCGTCCAGCGACTGGAGAGGAGTAACTGACTTTGGAGCAGAATAGTACGACTGCTCCTGATAGTCGATCGGCGGGTAGGTGACGTTCGCCCAGTGCGGCTCCTTCATCGTGAGCCAGCGGCGATACGCCTTGAGGCGCCAGTCGAGCAGCCACGCCGGCTCCTGCTTCTTTGCCGAGATGAGGCGGATGACCGCTTCGCTCAGGCCGGGCGGGATCGTATCGGTGTCGACGTCCGTGACGAAGCCGTACTGGTACTCCCGATTGACGAGCGTTTCGATGGACGAGCTCATGACCGCAGACCCCTTGGACCGGAAATGCTGGCGTTCGCCACGTCGGCCTCGATGGGCGGCGGCGATACAAGACTAAAGTAGTCGGTAATGGTCGCGGAGTCAACGCGGGTGCAATCGATCTAAACGTAATGATCGCATGTGCTTAGACCATTTTTCGCGCGTCGGTTCCCCGGCCGCCGCGCTGGCTGCCCCGAGGTGCACGCGCCATCTTGCAGCCACATCGAACACGAGCGGAGCCATCACGATGATCCCACAGCCGACGTCGAGGGCGGTTGGGCAGGAATACGGGTGGGGAGACGGGTGTCAGGGGTGGCACCTGGTCCGCGCGCAGAACCTCAGCGTGATCGAGGAGCGCATGCCGCCGGGCACCTGCGAGACGCGGCACTGGCACGCCCGCGCTCGCCAGTTCTTCTACGTCCTCAGCGGCACGCTCACCCTCGAAGTCGAAGGGATGACCCATAGCCTGGCCCCACGCACCGGGATGGAGCTGCCACCGGGAATGGCTCATCAGGTCCTCAACGAGACGATCGCCGACGTGGAGTTTCTCGTCATCTCGGAGCCGCCCACCCGCGGCGACCGCCACGAGACCGGGCTGACGCAGTAGTGGGCGCACTCCCGAGCTACTGCGCGTCGCGCTACGTCCAGCCCCTGCGCGAAGGAGGATCGCTCCCCGCCGTCGTCGACACCGAGGGCGGCCTCTTCGTCGTCAAGTTTCGCGGCGCAGGGCAGGGAACCAAGGTGCTCGTCGCCGAGCTCATCGTCGGTGGCCTGGCGCTGCGGCTCGGCCTGCCGACGCCGGAGCTCGCCCTCGTGGAGATCTCATCCCGCTTCGGTCGCAGCGAGCCCGACCCCGAGATTCAGGACCTCCTGCGAAAGAGTCACGGCGTCAACGTCGGGAACCGCTACCTCGACGGTGCGTTCAACTTCGACCTCTCGGCCGCCGGCTCGCTCGTCCCGTCCGACCTCGCGGCACGGATCGTCTGGCTCGACGCCTTCACGACGAACCCCGATCGCACCGCGCGCAACCCGAACCTGCTCGTCTGGCAGCGACAGCCCTGGCTCATCGACCATGGCGCCGCGCTCTACGCGCATCACGACTGGGCATCGGTGGACGGCGAGCGCACTCGCACCCCCTTTCCGCTCATCCGTTCGCACGTGCTGTTGCGGCAGAGCGGCGACCTGACCGTCGCCGACCGCGAGTGCGCCGCGCGGCTGACCGACGATGCGATCCGGGACGTCGTCTCGTCGGTGCCCGACAGCCTGCTCGTGGACCCGGCCGGCGGCGCGAACGACTTCGCCAGCGGCGACGAAGCCCGCGACCGCTACCTGCGCTATCTCACGGAACGCCTGGCCGAGCCGCGAGAGTTTCTGCGTGAAGCGATCGCCGCGCAGGAGCAGGTTCGTCTGGAGCCGCCCCTGCACCTGAAGGCGCGCCGGTGAGCGCGGCGCCGCTGGACTACGATTTCGCCGTGCTTCGCGTGGTGCCGCGGGTGCACCTGGGCGCGTTCGTGAACGTCGGCGTCGTGCTGCACGCGCGGGCCGCCGAGTTCCTGGCGCTGCGCGTGCTCACGGACGTCGCCGCCCTTCAGGCCCGTCTTCCGGGGATGGATGCCGAGCTCCTCGCGCGCTACCTGCGCGCCAGCGAAGCGATCTGCGCCGGCGATCCGACCGCCGGCCCGGTCGCCCTTGCCCCGCCGTCCGAGCGGTTCCACTGGCTCACCGCGCCGCGCTCCGACGTCCTTCAGAGCTCGCCGGTGCACGAGGGCGTGTGCGGCGACCTGCCACGCGAGCTCGAACGGCTATATGGGGCGTACGTGCTCGAGCCGGCAACTCATGGCTGACAGCCATCGGCTTCGGTTGTAGCTTGAGACAGACCCTGCACCGGGAGCGGTTGATGAACGACGCCCAGCTCAAGGCTCTGCTGCGGAAGACCCAGGCCGCCGCCGCGGCCGCGAAGCCGAAGAAGAATCGCACCTACGACGCGACCCTCGACGCGACCCGCCCGCCGACGACCGAAGAGGGCGAGGCGGCCGACGCCGATGCGGCGGACCTGTTCGCGCAGATGAAGAAGCGCGAGTTCTGAGCACGGCGATGTCTCGCGCGTTCGTCAACGAGGATGCCGGCGGCACCGCGCCACGCCGCGGCTATGGCCTTCCGCCGCGTGAGGATCCCGGCTTCGACGCGGCGGCGGCCGAGGCGCTGCTCGAGGCGGCGCGGGCTGGTGAGACGGAGAGCGCCGAGCTCGCGACGGGCTACTATTGGGGCGAGCCGCGCCTTCGCGAGCATGTGCAGCGCATCCTCGCCCGCGCGCGATCGACCGGTGACGACCGCCTGGAGCAGCTGGCCGAGCGCTATCTGCGGTGATCGCAGCGCTCCGGACGCGGCCCGATGCCGGTGGGTTGTCGCTCGTCTCGCTGCGCGCCGATGACGGTGCGGCCGCGGACGTGTACCTGCACGGCGCCCACGTCACCTCGTGGCGGCCGGCGCCCGGCGACGAGGAGCGCCTCTTCCTCAGTGGCCGCTCGGAGTTCCGGAACGGGGCCGCGATTCGTGGCGGCATTCCGGTGATCTTCCCGCAGTTCGCCGCCGAAGGTCCGCTCCCGCGACACGGCTTCGCGCGGACCGCCACGTGGAGCCTCGACGACGTGGGACGCGCCGCCGACGGCGGCCACGTCGCCACCCTGTCGCTTCGTGACTCACCGGAGACGCGCGCGATCTGGGACGCGCGCTTCCTCGCGACGCTCACCGTGCGCGTCGTCGGCGCGACGCTGACGACCACGCTCGCCGTCGAGAACGTCGGCGCGTCCGCCCTCTCGTTCACCGGGGCGTTGCACACCTATCTCCGCGTGCACGACGTCGCTCGCGCCGAAGTCGTCGGACTCGAGGGCGCACGGTACCGTGACGCCGCCGACCGTACGACGCTACGCACCGAGAACACACCCATGCTGCGCGTGACAGGTGCGCTCGATCGCGTGTACGTCGGCGCGCCCACGGCGCTGCTCGTGCGCGAGCCGGAACGCGCGGTGCGCGTGTCGACGCGCGGCTTCCCCGACGTCGTACTCTGGAATCCCGGGCGCGAGGCGGCGGCGAAGCTGGCCGACATGGAGCCCGGCGGCGAGCGCGCCATGCTCTGTGTGGAGGCGGCGGTCGTGCAGGTGCCGGTGACGCTCGCGCCGCGCGCACGGTGGGAAGGATCGCAGACGCTCGACGCCGCGGCGCGGCCGTGAGCCACCCGTCGCGGTTCCGCGCATGACGAACGACGGCTCGCTGCCCGGCGCCGCCGCCGCCGGCCGCGACGGCCTCGCGACGCAGCTTCGCGAGCTCGAGTCGTATGTCGCCGACGCGGAAGCCATCGGTCGCGCGCTGCCGCCGGAGGCGGCGGAGATGATCGCCCGCCTGCGGGAGCTCGTCCGCGCGCTGGATGGGCTCACGGCCAGCTTCGCCCTCACGGTGAGCGAGGTGACGTCGCCCGCCGACGTGGCCGAGGTCCGGCGGCTGGTGCTGGAGTATGCGTCGGCCCATGCCGACACGCCCGGTGTGGAATACATGCACGCCGACGCGGCAGCGCTCCCCGGACCCTACACGCCGCCCCGCGGCGGACTGTGGCTCGCCCGCAGCGCGGACGTGGGCGTCGGCTGCGTCGCGCTCCGTCCCCTCGACGACACGACGGCCGAGGTGAAGCGGATGTACGTCGATCCCGCATCACGCGGCGGCGGCGTCGGGCGCGCGCTCATGGAAGCGCTGATCGCCGGCGCACGGGCGCGCGGCTATGAAACGCTTCGCCTCGGCACCCTCGAGGAGATGACGGCCGCGCAGGGACTCTATAGGTCGCTGGGCTTCGCGCCGATCGAGCGCTACCGGCCGGACGAGTTGATCCACACCCGGTTCTTCGAGCTCTCGCTCACCTGAGCCGACGGTGAGCCCGCTCCGCGTCGCGCTCCTGGGCGCTCTGTCGCTCGCACCGCCGATGCATGCGCAGGAGAGCGCCAAGGCGCCGCCGCCCCGCATCGAGGACAACAGCTTCCTGATCGAGGAGGCGTACAACCAGGAAGCGGGCGTCGTGCAGCACATCGGCACCTTCCGGCGCTCCGCCGACGGGTCGTGGCTCTCGACGTTCACCCAGGAATGGCCGGCGCCCGCGCAGCGCCACCAGCTCAGCTACACGGTGCCGGTGCAGTCTGCGGGCGGAGCCGGCACGGGTCTCGGCGACCTCGCGCTCAACTATCGCTACCAGGCGCTCGGCCGCGACGAGGAGCGCCTCTGGCTCGCCCCTCGGCTTTCGCTGCTCGTTCCGACCGGCAGCACCCGTGATGGACGCGGCGCCGGGGGGCCCGGTGTGCAGGTGAACGTCCCGCTCAGCATCACCGTGAGCCCGTTCCTCGTCACCCACTGGAATGCCGGGGCGACCCTGTCCCGTGCCCGTACCTTCGGCGGCGTGCGCGGCACATCGACGTCGCTCAATGCCGGCGCGAGCGCGATCGTGCTCCTCTCCTCCAACTTCAACCTGATGCTCGAGGGGCTGTACGAGCGCAACGAGACGCTCTCCGACGTCGGCGGCATCGTCGTCGAAAGGCGGATGACGATCGCGCCGGGACTGCGCGCGGCGATCAATCTCGCCTCCGGTATGCAGATCGTGCCCGGCGTCGGCATGCCGATCAGCGGGCGCACCGCCGACGACCGGGACCTCTTCCTCTACTTCAGCGTCGAGCACCCGTTCAGGTAGCGTCGGCGGCGACCCGATGCACGCCGCGCCGTGCCGCGACCGCCCCGATCCCGCCCTCACCGAGCGTCATCAGGTCGAGCCAGGCGTCGCGTGCGATCAGCACGGGCGCGTGATCGAGATCGTCCTCGGCGAAGGCGCCCACCGCCGACTGCTCGCGGGCGACGTCGTCGACGAGCCTCCGCAGTCGCGCGACATCCACCACGCCGGCGTCCAGCGGCCAGAGCAGCGCGTAGCGCGCGGGGGTGTTGCTGAGCTGGGCCATTCCGGCGCGAATGGCGCCGATGGCCGGGGCACCGGGTGCCACGTGCGCGACGCGCGAGCGTGGCGGCGCACGCCACCCCTTGGGGAGGACCACCACCACGTAGGCCGCGAGGGTGCGCGCGGACTCCACCATGGCGGCCACGACCTCGTGATCGGCCGCGGTGGCGCGGGAGGCCAGGATCACCACGGCAATGACGATGTCCGTGTCGTCGCGGGAATGCACCTGGGCATCGAGAGGCGGTGTCACGCGCGGAGGTTAGCGGGTCGCCGTCGAGGGGGCCACCGGTGTCCCGCGGTGGAACGCGGCCCGTGCCCTGCGGATAGATCGGGCATGACGGAGACGATCACGATGCGCGAGCGCTATCTCGGCGCGCCGGAGTTCGAGGAGATGCTGGCCTCGGCGCAGAAGAACGCCGACCTGTGGGCGGCGGTGTGGCGTCGGGCCAGGGTGCCCGAGGAACTGCTGCGTCGTGTCGCCGCGCTCGGCGGGGCGTGGCATCTGCTCGTGTTAAGCGAGGACTGGTGCGGCGACGCGGTGAACACCGTGCCCGTCCTCGCGAAGCTGGCCGAGCTGTCGCCGAATCTCGACATCCGCGTGCTGGCCCGCGATCACAACCTCGACCTGATGGATGCGCACCTGACCGGCACCTCGCGCGCCATCCCGGTCGTGATCGTGCTCGACGAGCAGTTCGTGGAGCGGGGGTGGTGGGGGTCGCGTCCCGCCGAGCTTCAGCGTTGGGTGATGGGGCAGGGCCAGGCGCTCGACAAGGAGGCGCGGTACCGGGAAGTGCGGAGCTGGTACGCGCGCGACGCCGGCCGGACGACGCTGGAGGAAGTGGTCGCCACGCTCGAGCGCGCAGCGGCCACCTCTCCGGACAGCGTTACTCGTCTCTGAGCGCGACCGAGATGTTCGCGTTGGCGGGCGTCTCGATGACGAACACCACGCGGCGGTTGAGCTCCGCGCCCGGCATGTCCCGCTCCGCGCCGCGGTTGACGAGGCGCGTCTCGCCGTATCCGACCGCGTTGACGAGCGACGGGTCGATGCCGCGACCGCTGATGAAGTCACGCACGGCGTTGGCGCGCCGCTGCGACAGCGCCAGGTTGTAGCTCGCGGCGCCCGCGGGATCGGCGAAGCCTTCCACCGTCAGCTTCGCGCCGCTGAAGTGCTTCTGCACGACGCTGGCGAACCGCTCGAGCGCTGCGACGTCGGCGGTGCGCACGCTGGCGTCGTCGTACGCGAAATGGACCGGCAGGGCGAACTGCACGCCGTTCGCCACCTCGGCGATCTTCGCGCCGAACTCCGTGCGCAGGCTCGTGAGATCCGTGCGGAGTGCGGCCAGCTCCGCGCGCTGCGCGGCGAGCTCCACCTGCTGCGCGCTGTCGGCGGCGACGCGCGCCGCCCGTTCCTCATCCAGACCGCGCCGTAGCGCACCACGCGTCGCGCATGCGCTCAACGACAGCATCGCCGCCACGCACGCAAACGCCACTCTCGTCATCCTCATCTCGCCTCTCTCAGGGTGAATGGTCCGAACCGACGGAAAATTCACCGCCAAATTCGTACCGAGAGCGTGTCGGGATGCGAGCTGGTCAGACGCGTAACTCGCTGCCAAGAAGCGACTTACAGAAATGTTTGATCGGAGCAGAGCGGCATCACTTATGTGATGCAGGCCACGACGCTAGTGTGACGCGCGATCCCCGACCGCGTGCGACCGCACGTCCGTCGGCGGCTTGTACGTGGTCTTGTGCACGTAGAAGGCGGTGGCGGCGCTGCCCACGGCGAGCAGGCAGATGAACAACGCGATCCCCCAACCTTCCTGCTTGAAAGGGATGTATCCGCCGGCGCGGGCGGGTGTCTGCGAATCGTGCATCGAGGTCTCCGTTCAGGTCGCGACTGCGGCGAAAGCTAGCCCGGCTACTCCACCGGCGACAGTCGGGGCGCGACCCCGACGCACGATCCTTTCGTCAGTACCGAGCGTCCAACCTACCAGCCGATCCCGTAGTCCTCCCCGTGGTTGCTCGAGCCGCCCCACATCGTGCCATGTGCGCGGTCGAAGAGGATCGCGTTGATCGGTCCGGAGGTCCGCTCGGCGAACTCCAGCGTGTAGCCCATCCGCCGCAGCGCCTCGCGCGTCGATTCGGGAAGTGACGTCGCCACCTCCATGCGGCCCGGCCGCGACTCGTGGCCGCCGAACGACGAGCGCATCTGATAGCTGTTGAGGTTCGGCGCTTCCACCGCCTGCTGGACCGTCATCCCGAACTCGACGACGTTGAGGAAGAACTGCAGCAGGTTCTGATCCTGCGAATCGCCGCCCTGCACGGCGAAGGAAAGGAACGGCTGCCCATCCTTGAGCGCGAGGGTGGGAGTGAGCGTCACGCGCGGGTGCTTGCCCGGTGCGATCACGTTGAACGGGCCGTCCTTAGCGTCGGTGACGAAGCTCTGCGCGCGCTGGCTCAGGCCGATCCCGGTGCGGCCGGCGATCACCGCCGGCACCCAGCCGCCGCTCGGCGTGATCGATACCACCCACCCCTCGGCGTCCGCCGACTCGATCGACGTCGTGCCCGCGTAGAAGGACTCCATGAACGCCGAATCCGCTTCCGGCGCCGTCGGCGTGGGCGAGACGGTGCGGTCCTGTTGTCCACTCCGCGGCTGGGTATCCGGCGGCACGAAATCGCTGTTCTTCCAGCTCGCGAGCAGACCCGCGAAGGGGTTCGTACCGCCCTGATACGGGTACGGGTCGCCCGGCTTGATCGTCGGATCGTTCCGCGCGGGGTCGATCAGCTTGGCGCGATCACGAGCGTACTCCTTCGAGAGCAGGCCCTTCACCGGCTCCTCCGGCGGGAAATACGGGTCGCCGTAGTAGAAGTCACGATCGGCGAAGGCGAGATTCATCGACTGGTAGATCGTGTGCATGTACGCCGGCGAGTTGTAGCCCATGGACTTCACGTCCAGGTTCTCCAGGATGTTCAACGCCTGAAGCATCGCCGGTCCCTGCTGCCAGAAGGGGAGCTTGTACACCTCGATCCCCTTGTACGTCGTGTGCACCGGCTCCTCGATCCGCACCTTGTAGTTCGCGAGATCCTGGAGGGTGAAGAGCCCGCCGTCCTCCTGCACGCCGCGTACGAGCTCGCGCGCGATGTCACCGCGATAGAACCGGTCGTACGCGGCGTAGATCGCCTCCTTGCGCGATCTGCCGGCTCGCTGCGCCCGGCGCTCCGCGTCGACGAGCTTGCGCCAGGTGGCGGCCAGGTCCTTCTGCACGAAGACCTCGCCCGCATCCGGCGCCTCGCGCGCCCGCCCCGGATGCGTGAGCATGATCGCCGGCGAGTATTTCCACTGCTTGATCCAGCTCTTCTGCCGTTCGATGGTGTTCGCCAGCTGCGCCTCGATCGGGTAGCCGTCGGCCATCTCGATCGCCGGCGCGAGCACCTCGGCGAGCGAGAGCTTGCCGTACTCCGCCAGCATCGTCAGCAGTCCGCCGACGGTCCCCGGCGTCACCGCGGCGAGCGGCCCGTACTCCGGGGGAAACCTGTACCCCTTGCCCCTGTAGTACTCGGCCGTGGCGCCCGACGGAGCGACGCCGAGGGCGTTGACGCCGATCACCTTCTTCGTGTGCGGGTCGTAGATCAGCGCCTGCGTCTCGCCACCGCACGACAACGTGTCCCACATCGTGCAGCCCGCGGCGAGCATGGCGGCAGCGGCGTCCACGGCATTGCCCCCCTTGGCGAATGTGACTGCCCCCGCGGTGGCGGAGAGGGGTTTGCCGGTGATGGCGAGCCAGTGACGCGCGTGCAGCGGCGGCTTCTCGGTGGGCGCGCGCCGTGGATCGGGCGCCTGCACGGCGCGGGTCTGCGCGGAGAGGGCAAAGGGTGCCGCGAGAATCAGCAGCACGGCGGCGAGACGGGGGCGAAATGGGATTGGCATGATCCCAACATGCCGCGCAACCACCTTGCCCGCCATCGCGGCAGCCATGATCCCGACTGGCTGATCTGAACATTGATTCCCCTGGTGCGGGCCGGCATGGAGGAAGGCCGCCATCGGCAGACCGCCACGAACGACAGAAGGAGCCCTGGCGATGTCACCGCAAGGGCGATCGATTCCACCCGGCCCGAGGCTGTGGAGTCGAGTCACACGCGGCCGCGGCGCACTTCGTCCTCAGAGCTCGAGTTCGTTCACCGGGAAAAATTCGGCCGCGTGCCGCGACGCGCCGCAGCGAGGAGCCGTATGCACGCCATTCGCGTTCACGAGCACGGAGGCCCCGAGGTTCTGACGCTCGAGACAGTCGACGATCCGTCGCCCGGGCCCGGCGAGGCGGTCGTCCGCATGGAGTCGATCGGCGTCAACTTCATCGACTGCTATTTCCGGAAGGGACAGTACAAGACCGCGCTGCCGTTCACCCCGGGCAGCGAGGGAGCGGGCACCGTCGCCGCCGTCGGCGACGGCGTCGTCGACGTCGCGGTCGGCGACCGCGTCGCCTCGCAGAACTTCGTCGGCGCGTACGCGGAGCTCGCCCGCGCTCGCGCCGACCGCCTCGTCCCGCTTCCCGACGGGCTGAGTGCGCGCGACGGCGCCGCCGCGATGCTCCAGGGCATGACCGCGCACTATCTCGCCGCGTCGACGCACACGCTGCAGGCCGGCGACTGCTGCCTCGTGCACGCCGCCGCCGGCGGTGTCGGGCTGCTGCTCTGCCAGATCGCCCGTCGCCATGGCGCCTTCGTGATCGGCACCGTCTCGACGGACGAGAAGGCCGCGCTCGCGCGCGAGGCGGGCGCGAACGAGACGATCCTCTACACCAGACAGGACTTCGTGGCGGAGGTGAAGCGCATCACCGGCGGCGCTGGTGTGCAGGTGGTGTACGACTCCGTGGGCGCGACGACGTTCCTCAAGGGGCTCGACTGTCTCGCGCCGCGCGGGCTCATGGCGCTGTTCGGTCAGAGCAGCGGCCCCGTGTCGCCGCTCGATCCGCAGCTGCTGAATCAGAAAGGCTCGCTCTTCCTCACGCGCCCCACGCTCGCCCACTATGTCGCCACGCCGGCCGACCTCCGGTGGCGCGCCGGTGAGGTCCTGGGCTGGGTCCGCGACGGCTCGCTCCGGCTGCGCATCGATCGCGACCTTCCGTTGGCGAACGCGGCCGATGCGCATCGTGCGCTCGAGGCGCGCGAAACCACCGGCAAGGTGCTGCTGCATGCCTGAGCACGGTGCGACCGCCGCGCGAACGAGTTACGCCGACGCGCGCGCCTCGTCCCGGTAACGATGCGTCGCTCCCTCGCCCTCGTCGCCGCCGTCGTCTGCACGGCCTGCTCACGCCAGCTCGCCGTCGCTCGGCCCTCGCCCTCTCCTTCTCCCGCGACCGCCGCACCGGCGCCGCGCGTGGTGCTCGCCGGGGCGCCCACGCTCGGCCGGTCGGCGATCTCGGGAGCCGAGGCGCTGAGCTACGTGCTCACCCGGCCGCTGGAGATCCCGGTCGCGGGCAAGAGCGTGGCCCAGCTCGAGGACACCTTCGACGAAGGGCGCGACGGAGGCCGCGTGCACCGCGCCCTCGACATCCTCGCGCCGCGGGGCACGCCGGTGCTGGCGGCCGACAGCGGGCGCATCCTGCGCGTGAAGTCCAACACGCTCGGCGGAAACACGATCTACGCCACTGACCCGCAGGGGCGGATCGTGTATTACTATGCGCATCTGGATGCGTATCAGAAGGGCGTCGTCGACGGACTCGTCGTCGCCCGCGGCGACACGCTCGGCTACGTCGGCACCACGGGGAACGCGCCGAAAGACACGCCGCATCTGCACTTCCAGGTGATGCGCATGCCGCCCGACGGAAAGTACTGGGACGGCGAGGCGATCAACCCGTACCCGCTCTTTCTTCTCCTGCACGCGCCGGCACGCAATGACTCTCTCGTCGAAGGAACGCGCTGAGCTCCGCGCCGAGGCCCATCACCTGACGCCGCTGGTGCACGTGGGCCACCAGGGTCTCACCGACCCGCTCTTCCAGACCCTCGACGACGCGCTCCGCACGCGCGAGCTGGTGAAGGTGGCGCTGGCCAAGACGACCGATCTGTCGGCGAAGGCGGCGGCGGGCCAGCTGGCCGAGAAGATGGGCGCCGAGGTGGTGCAGACGATCGGCCGCACGGTCACGCTCTTCCGGGAAAATCCCGACATCAAGCGGAAGAAGGGCGACGTGCCGCCCTGGCGAGGCTGACGCCGGAGCGCGTCCAGCACGGGGCATGCACTGTGTCGTGCCGGCTCGCGGTCGTCGCGTTGATCGTTGGCCGCAGGCTGTTATCTTAGCCTAGCGCCCACCCGTTGCAGGACCCTCGAGGGGATCATGCCCTACGTCATCACCGAAGCGTGCATCAACACCAAGGACAAGGCGTGTGTCGACGTCTGTCCGGTCGATTGCATCTACGAAGGCGAGAACCAGCTGTACATCAACCCGGACGAGTGCATCGATTGTGGGGCGTGCGAGCCGGAGTGCCCCGTGACGGCGATCTTCCCCGAGGAGGATGTGCCGCAGCAGTTGAAGCAGTACGTCCAGCTCAACCGGGACGTCTTCAAGAGCGATACGCCGCCGGGCCGTCCCACGCGCTGACGCGCCGCGCAGGAGGCGCGCAATGCTTCGCGCCCTGACGTTCGACTATTGGGATACGCTGTACGAGGGCGGCGTCCGCGCGGAGCGGGTCGCCCTCCGCCGCACGGCGGTCGGCGCGCTGCTCGGCGCCTACGGGCGCGCTCTGCCCGACGAGCAGCTTCGCGCGCTCTACGAGGAGTCGGGCCGAGAGGCCGAGCGCTGGTGGAGCGAGGAGCATCGCGGTTACCGGACCGACGACCGCCTGCGCTGGATCCTCGAGCGGGTCGCCGTCACGCCGCGGGAGCAGTGCGAGCACCTGGCGGCGGCCGCCGACGCCGTGGACAACGCCCTCCTCATGCTGCCGCCCGCGATGCTCCCCGGCGCCTGGCAGATGCTCCGAACCCTCGCCCGCCGCTTCACCCTCGCCGTCATCAGCGACACCGGCTTCGCGTCGGGGCGGGCGCAGGACCGTCTGCTCGAGAAGGACGGCGCGCGTGACTTCTTTGCGGCGACGATCTACTCGATGGACATCGGCCACGCCAAGCCGCGCCCGGAGATCTTCGCTGCGGCGGTGGAGACGCTGGGCGTCCCGGCCGGAGAGATCCTCCACATCGGCGACAACGAGCGGACGGACGTGCGGGGCGCTCTCGCGGCGGGCTTCCGCGCCATCCGCCTCGACGTCGTCCGCGCCGGCGGCCCCAGCGAGGCGGAGTTCGTGGCGCGAAGCTTCGAGGAGCTGACGAGCTATCTCGAACGAGTGAACCGTGAACCGTGAACCGTCGTTCCGCAGTTACGGTTCACCGTTCACGTTCACCGCTCGTTCCACCCGTACTTCTGCTTCGCGATGAACAGCGCCGTGATCACGAGATACTGAAGGAAGGTCGAGATCTCGGAGCGCCACGCCTCCCCCCAGTGATGCTCGCCCTCCTCGTCGGTGGCCGGGGGGCGGGGGAACCAGCGTGACGTGCGGTCCTTGTACGCGAGATACTCCGCGCCGAAGATCGACTCGAGCACGCCTTCCTCGTACCGCACGATCAACGTGTACTCGATCGCGAAGAGGGCGATCGCGATCGGGATGAACCAGAGCACGTCGGAGACGACGATGAAGCCCATCCAGATCAGGAAGTTGCCGACGTAGAGCGGGTTTCGCATCCAGGCGAAGATGCCGTACGTCACGAGACGCTGCACCGTGCGCGACCGACGCCGGGTCACCGTCCCCGCCGCGGCCACGCCGGCGAGCCGGATCACCTCCCCCAGCGCGATGAGCACGATGCCGAGGATCCAGTTCATCGCGTCCGGCGCGCCGGTCGCGAGGAGCGGCACCAGCAGGAAGGGAACCGGCAGCCACCCGCGGTGGCGAAAGAGGATGCTCCCGATGCGCGCGCTGGTGCTGCGCTCCGCCTCGGAGATCGGCGGGTCGTCGGCAGGAACGGCGGGCGGGGTCGGCGGCATGGGCGACGTCATGGCGGGGCAGGGCGGCGAGCGGAAGTCGAAAGGTCGCCATCCCGGCGGCAATGCTCAAGCCGCCGCATGAGATCCGCCGGCGTCAGTCGTAGCGCAGCTCGCCGAGAAATTCGCCGACCACGTGGTTGAAGGCGCCCGGTCGCTCGTAGGGACACACATGTCCGCCGCCCGCCAGGAGCTCGAAGCGGCTCCGTGGAATCCGTGCCGCCATCGCCCGGAGCTCGTCGGGGGGCGTGAACGAATCCTCCGCTCCACCAACGACGAGCGTCGGAAAGTCGATCGTCGGCAGCAGGTCGGACGCATCGGCGCGCTGCGCCATGGCCCGCAGCCCGCCGATGACGCCGTCGCGTGGTGCGCTGGCCATCAGCTCGCGCAGCGCCTCGCGGACGACCGGGCGATGCTCGAAGGTCGTGGCGCCGACCATGGCTCGGAGCTGCCGGCCGGCGAGCGCCTCCACTCCATGCGCCTCGATGAACTCGATGAGCCGCATGCGCTTCTCGCGCCCTTCGGGCGTGTCGGCGGTGGCGCGCGTGCTCGTCAGGATCAGCGCACGCAGCCGATGCCGGTGCCGGCGCACCATCGCGAGCGCCACATAGCCGCCCATCGACAGCCCGCACACCACCGCCCGCTCGACGCCGCGCGCATCCAGGAGCTGCACCAGGTCGTCGGCGTACTGGTCGATGGAGTAGGGCTCGCTCACCGTGGTGCCGCCGAAGCCACGCAGGTCGGGCGCGATGCAGCGCGCCTGCGTCGGCAGGCCGCTGATCTGTCCCGCCCACAGCGTGCGGTTGTGCGGCCAGCCATGGATGAACAGCAGGGGCACGCCACTGCCCGCCTCGTCGTACGCGACCTCCAGCCCTCCCGACAGCAGCTCGATCATCGCGAGCGGCCGTCGCCATCCTCGGGCCAGTGGGGCAGCAGCGAGCGCCATTCTTCCGGCACACGCACCGGCTTGCCCGACCGGTCGATCGACACGAACACGATCGACGCCTGCGCGACGAGCACGCCGCTCCCCACCTTCTTCACGTCCTGCTTCACGATGTAGCTGGTGTTCTTCACGGCGAGCAGCCCGCTGCGGATCACCAGATCGTCGCCGGGCAGCGACTGCGCGAAGTAATCGATGTCGACGTGCCGGACGACCGACCACACCGGCACCGACGCGAAATCGCGCACACCGCCGACGTCCTGCCGCTCGAGCAGCTCCCAGCGCGCGCGCTCGAGGAACGCCAGCATCGTGGCGTGGTTCACGTGCCCGAGCATGTCGCAATCGGCCGGGTAGATGTGAAAGACGACCTCGGGCAAGACGTCGGGCCGGACGTGGGTCATCGCGAGCTCGGTGAAGGATCGGGGCGCGGCACCTTCGGCATGATGTTGCCGCGGGTGAGCCATCGCGCGTCGAACGTTAGCCAGAAAAGGACGCGCTCGTCAGGCACGAGGCGCGCACGCTCCAGCGCGACGCCGAACGCCTTCGCGCTGTAGGTGCCGTCGAGCCTGGGTCCACCGGCATCGGCGAGCGCCGTCGCGGCGGTCTGTCCAGCCGACGTCTCACGTCCATAGGCTCCCCCGTAGTGTTCCTGCTCGATCTCCAGCGCGCCGACGTCGAGCGGGGGGAGCGTCGCTCCGGCCAGCCGCCCCAGCAGCGCATGGGTGCGCGCCGCCAGCCGCAGCACCCGGCGCCGCGTGGCGACGACCCTCGGCACGACCCGCACGCCGACGACCCGCATCGGCAGCTCCGCGACAGCGAGTCCCGCCAGCAGCCCCGCGACCGTGCCGCCGCTCCCCAGGGGCGCGACCACCAGATCGGGGCGCGGAAGACGCATGCTCGTCAGCTGCTCCGCCAGCTCGAGCGCCGCATCCACGTGTCCCAGCGCTCCGAGCGGGACGCTTCCCCCCGCAGGGATCCACCGCGGTCCGCCGGCGAGTCGTCTGACCGCGGCCAGGAGATACGCCTCGGCGACGGAACGCGCCGCGGTGACATCGGCGAGCTCGCGCAGCCGGCGCCCCGTCGCGTCGGCGATCGCGTGCCCCTCCTGAGGCCAGGTGATCACCCGCGTCCGTGCGCCGAGCAGGGCGCCGTGCGCCGCCACGGCGAGTGCGTGCGTCGACCCGGTCGGGCCGACAGTCAGCAGCCGGTGGCCGGGCTGCACGCCGGCGAGGAGCAGCTCCAGCGCGCGAACCTTGTTGCCGCCGAGGGTGCTCGCGCTCAGATCGTCGCGCTTGGCCAGGAGGGTGGTCTCACCGACTCGCCACCACTCGACCGGGGTCTGGCGGACGCCCAGGTCTACCCAGGGCAGCGTCTCCGCGAGGCGGGGATACCGAGCCAGCAGCGCCCGCACGACCCCTACCGGGCGGCGCCCAACCCGCTTTCCAACGCCTCGTCCAGATCCGGTGAGTGATCCAGGTGCGCGAATCGTCCACCCGTCGGCACCCTCTGGACGTAAAGCACCTGCACCACGACGAGCACGGTGGCGAGCAGAGGGACAGCGACCATGAGGCCGAGGAAGCCGAACACCAGGGCGAGCAACGCCTGGGTGATGACGGTGAGCGCCGGAGGCAGGTCCATCCCGCCCTTCATCAGCAGCGGGATGAGGATGTGGTTCTCCAGGAACTGGATGGCGACGTACACCCCGCCCACGAGCAGCGCCTTTTCCGGCGAATCGAGAAACCCCATCCCGATCGCCGGCACGGCGCTCAGCAGCGGCCCGACGGTGGGAATGAACTCGAACAGCCCCGCGAGCAAGCCGAGCGCAAAGGCGGCTTTGACCTGCAGGATGAGCAACGCGACCGTCGTGACGACGCCGATCACAGCCATCGCGATCAGCTGTGTTACGAGCCACTTACGAAGCACAACCGCGACACGATCCATCACTTCAGCGCCCTGGACGCGCCGGCGCGTCGGAAGGAGCGCGAGCGCGCCACGGCGGTAGAGCTCGGGGTCGGCCGCGAAGTAGATGCTCAGAAAAACGATGAGCAGGAACCCGCCGATCGCCGCCGCGGTGTGGCTGAGGAAGGGGAAGAGATACTTGGATGCGCCCCCGAACTGCGAGGCGATCCGCCCCTTGAGCGAGGGTGCCCCGCCGCCCGAATCGGCTGCCGGTGCCGGCGCCGCAGCCGGCGTGCCGCTCACGGCGGGAGCGCCCGTCGCCGCCGCGCCCACCGGGGCCGCCGCGGCTCCCACCCGCGGACGGGTGGTCTCGGCCCCGCCCAGCAACACCCCGAACATCCCGCTCTGGCGGCGATTGACCCACTCCTCCATCCGGTCC
>JABFYH010000121.1 GCA_013361335.1 Gemmatimonadaceae bacterium
CTGGAGAACGATTTCGTGGGCCACCGGTCCGGGGTCAGCCCGTTCCGGGGATTGGTCGTTTCCCAGAAGAAGTCGAAGGTGCGCCGCGAGAGGGTGTCGAGGAAGGCGCTCTCTCGCGGCGACGGAACGTAGGACCCCGTCGCCGGCGCCGTGGCCTGCGTGACGGTGCCACGGGCGCAACTCACGCTCGCGGCGACGGCGGCGAGGCACAGCAGTCGTGCGACGGTCATGCCGAACGCTCCAGCGATGGTGATCGGGCTGGTGGAACCGCCGCGGAGCCCGAGGCCTCGGGCTCCGCGGCGTGGTCGATCAGAAATCTGCCTGTGCACCGACCTGGATGCGACGAGCGTCCGTCACCACACAGGTCGCCGTGCCGAAGTTCGGGTCCGGGCTGCCGTTGCCGAGCAACCGCGAGCCGGTGTTGTAGCATCCCAGGTTATCGCGGTTCAGCGCGTTGAACAGATCCAGCGTCACCCCGACGCTCTTGGCGGTGCCGAGCCGCAGGAAGTCCTTGCGGATGCGCAGGTTGATGTTCTGGTAGGGGAAGAGGCCCGGCGGAGAGAAGCCGCCCCGCTCGTAGGATGCGCCGCAGAACCGCCCCGGGCAGCCCACGTCCTGGGTGTACTTGCCGCCGAAGGTGCCGAGCCCGGACAGCTGGATGCCCCAGAGATACGGCAGATCCGTGACCGCATTGATCACCAGACGATGCTTCTCGTCGCCGTTCAGCGCGTTGTTCGCCGCGCTCGACGGATGCTTGGGAATGCCGAGGGCGTTCGGGAACTCGAACAGGTCGCCCAGGTTGTCCATCCCCTGCACCGACCGCTGCGCGTAGGTGTACGCGAGCCCGAAGCCCCACCCGATGTCCCGGGCGGTGCCGCGCTGGTACGGGCGCTCGAGCTGCAGCTCGAGGGCGTCATACCAGGTCTTTCCGTCGTTGGTCGAGTAGATGAAGTTGCTGAAGCCGTGCGCCGCCGCGTCGAAGCTGGTGCAGCACGAGCCGTTCGGGTTGAGCCCGAAGTTGGCCCAGTTGAGCGTCAGCTGATCGAGCCCGCGCACGCCCGCGTAGGTCGCCGCCACCGTCCAGGTCTCGCCGATCAGCTGGCGCATGCCGATGTGCCACTGCCGGGCGTACGGGACCTTGGCGTCGTTGGCGATCAGCCACGCTTCCGGCTTGCCCGATGATCCGACCAGCGCGTCGAGCGCGTTGCGATTGGCGGTGAGGTACGCCGGGTTCCACGCGATCTGACCGGCAGACGGGGTGGCGCCCGGCGGCGCGAACTGGATCGTGTAGATCGGGTGCGAGATCTTCTGCGTCTCGTCAACCGACACGTCGAACAGATTGCGGTCGTAGTAGATGCCGAACCCGCCGACGATGGTCGTGCGGTTCTGCGGGTCGATCGCGTACGAGAACCCGATGCGCGGCTGAATCGCCCCGTAGAACGGCTTCCGGTTGTTCCCGGTGCTGATGTACCGGTTCAGATCGAGCGGCGTCGGGAACTGGTTGTTGTACCGCGTCACGGTGTCGACGACCATCTTCGGCGTGACGTAGTCGTAGTTCATCATGTGCGACTCGTAGTCCCACCGCACGCCGACGTTGAACGTCAGCCGCTGGACCGGCGTCCAGTCGTCCTGGAGGTACAACCCGACCTGGTTGTTGTTCGCGTTGAAGGTCGGGTCGCCGCGGCCGTACACCAGCTGATACGGCGTCGCGTAGTTGTAGGTCTGGGGGCCGTTGCCGGTGTTGGCCACCGCATTGTAGAAGAAGGTGGGCGTCCCGTTGTTGTCCTTGATGATGTCGTACTTCACGAAGTCGATGCTGGCGCCGCCCTTCACGACGTGCTCGCCCATTCCGCGGAACCCGGAATACGTGAGGTCGTTGCGGAAGCCGAGCCGCTTCTGGGTGAAGTCCTGCGTGCTCAGGTTGGAGCCGATGAAATGGTCGGTGTTCGAGTACTGGAAGTTCCGCGCCGGGATCCCCGGCGTGAACGGCGCCGGGTTCCGCTCGATGTCGGAGTAGTCGACCTTCGCCTCGTTCAGCCACGAGCCGACGAAGTAGTTGTGCCGGAGCTGCGCGACCGAGACGTGCTGGTGGTAGTCGACCGCGGCCTGGAGGGCATGCGTCAGATCGAAGTCGCGGACGTCCGTCTCACGGCGGTTGCTGAAGGTGAGATCCATCGACGACCGGTCGTTGATCGCGTTCGACAGCTTCGCGAAGATCAGGTCCTCGCGGAAGGGCGAGCCGAAGCTCCCGCTGTAGCTCCGGAGGTTCACCGTGTCGAGCGCGGGGAAACCGGTCGGCGGCGTCCCGAAGTCCACCCTATTGGACCGGTTCTGGATGTTCCCCTCGTACGACGCGAAGATGTGCAGCTTGTCCTTGATGATCGGGCCGCCGATGCTGAACGCCGTCAGCGTCCGGTTGTACGGCGGCTTCGTGAAGGTCGCCGGCGCGTTGTTCTTGTCGCGGCGCTGGAAGCTGTCGAGCTGCACCATGCTCGCGTTCTGGTACGCCACGAGCACGTTCCCCGTCCACTCGTTCGTGCCCGACTTCGTCGTCGCGGTGATGACCGCGCTCGACGCCTTCTGGTACTCGGCCTTGAAGTTCTGCGTGATGACGCGGTACTCCTGCACCGCGTTCTGCGGGAACGGGTTGCCTCGGCTCGCGTCCTGGCCGGCCACGCCGCCGCTCGTCAGATCGTTCTTGTAGCTCGTCCCGTCGATGAAGAGGTTCACGGCGTTGGCGCTCTGCCCACCGGCCTGGAGCGTCCGGAAGCTCTGCCCGTTCACCCGATCCTCGGACACGGTGATGCCCGGCGCCAGCGCCGCGAGCTCGAGGAAGTTGCGGCTCGACGTCGGGAGCTTCTCGATCTGGGTCGGCGTGACGTTCGTCGCCACCTCGGACGTGCGAGTCTCCGCCGTCGACGCCGCGGTGACGACGACGTCCTGCAGCTGCGTCGGCCGATCCGCCAGCGAGAAGTTCTGGATCTGCGTCGCGCCGATCTGCACGACGACGCGGCGCGTGATGGCGGTGGTCCCGATCCGACGCACGGTCATGTCGTACGTGCCCGGGATCATCCCCGGCAGCACGTACAACCCCTCGTCTCGGCTCGTCGTGTTGCGCGCGACGCCGGTCTCGACGTTGCGCGCCGAGATCTGTGCGTCCACGAGCCCGGCCCCGTTCGACCCGGTGACCGTGCCGCGAATCGTGCCCGTGGCATTCTGCGCCGCGGCCGAGCCCCCGCCGATCACCGCGAGCGCGAGGCCCGCGAGGAATGGCCGGAGCCTGCGAATGGTAGTACTCGTCTGCATACCGAATTCCCTCCAGGGGTGGATGACGATCACGATGGGTTGGACAGGGCGCGCTCGCTGCGAGCGCGCCGACGTGCGGGGTGGCGTGGCGGACCGGCCGTCGCGCCGCAGGAATCGCGGATCACCAGCTCCGCGGGGAAGACGGCGCGACGCGGCGGCCGGCCGGGTGGCGACCGTTCGGCGAGCGCGGCGAGGAGCACCGACGCCGCCCGCTCCCCGAGCGCGGCGATCCCGACGCGCACCGAGGTGAGGGGCGGGTTGAGGAACCGCGCGATCGGGATGTCGTCGAAGCCGACGACGGCGACGTCGTCCGGAACCGACAGCCCCGCTTCGCGCAGCGCGCTCAGCGCGCCGACGGCCATCGCGTCGTTCGCCGCGAAGATGGCCGACGGCCGGTCGGCGAGCGCGAGAAGCGCGATCGCGCCGCGCCAGCCGCCGTCCTCCGTGAAGTCGCCGCGAACGTTGAGGGACGGCTCGGCGCCCCGCCCCGCCTCGTGGAGCGCCGCCAGATACCCGCGCTCCCGCTCGCTCGCCTCGTGGTTGCGCTCCGCGCCGGCGATGAACGCGATGCGCTCGTGGCCGACGGCGATCAGATGGCGCGTCATGTCGCGCGCGCCGCCGAAGTTGTCGACGGTGATCTCGTAGACGTCGGCGTCGACTTCGGGGCCGTTGAGCAGCACCGTCGGCACGCCGTGCGGGAGCACCTCGGCGAGGCTCGGCCCACTGACGTCGGGGGCCATCACCATCAGGCCGTCCACGCGTCCGCGCATCGCGCGCACGGCGGCGCCGATGCCGCGCGAGTCGTGATGCGAGCTGGAGACGAGCAGGGAGTGATGGGCACGCTGGGCCTCCTGATCGATGCCGCGGAGCAGCTCGGAGAAGAACTCGCCGTAGAGATCGGGGAGGATGACGCCGAGGGCGCCGGCGCGTTGGCGGCTGAGGGAGCGGGCGGCGCTGTTGGGGGCGAAGCGAAGCTCCTTTGCGACCTGGAGCACGCGGGTGCGGGTCTCGTCACGCACGGGGGCGCTCGCGTTCAGGACACGCGACACGGTCGCGACGGAGACTCCGGCGAGGCGCGCAACGTCTCTGATGGTGACGGTCATGCGAGGTCCGGCGCCGAGTTCGCTGAATGGGAGTGCTCGCGGTGATGAAAACGTTTTCACGGGGAGACTCGACGTCAAGAGGAACCGTCACCGCCATCGCGTCAGACCATCGGCGCCGAGCTCGCTGCCCGCCTCCGTCCACCCTTTGCGTCGTGCCGCTGTCCAACCGCGGCAGCTGTCGCATGGACTTCGACTCCGGCCGCGACTAGCGTTGCCCCGCGGCGAACCGCCGATCGGTCGATCCACCCCCACGCGCCCACGACGCGCTGCGTCGCTCGGCGCCGCACCCGGAGGCCCGAATGAGACGCATCCTCGGAGCGCTGTCCCTCGCCGCCGTCGCCGCCTGCCGGTACCAGCCCACCCCGGTCCCGCTCCAGGGGGAAGCGCAGTCGATCGCCGCGCTGCGCGGGAAGTGGAGCGGCGAGTACTGGGGCACGACGTCGGAACGGCGCGGCTCGCTGAGCTTCACGATCTCCGCCACCGCGGACAGCGCCTTCGGCGACGTCATCATGCTCACCCCGCAGGGGCAGCAGCTGCGCCCGGTCGACGCCGGCGACCGCCACCGCCTGCACACCGCCTCCGCGCAGGCGCTCCGCATCGACTTCGTCCGCATCGGCGCCGGCATGGTCTCCGGCACTCTCGAGCCCTACATCGCCCCCGACTGCGAGTGCCAGGTGTCGACGACCTTCACCGGTAACGTGCTCGGCGACACGATCCGCGGGACGTTCATCACCAATGGCCGCCAGGGCGGCAATCGCGACGGGATGTGGATGATGACGAGACGGGCGCGCTAGCCGGCGCGCCCGTCTCCAACGGCCGACGCGCGCGGGATCCGCCGCGCGAGCGCTATCGGTGCCGTGCTCGGGCCAGCTCCGCTTCGCGCACGCCGGAGAACTCGCCCAGACACTGCGCGCGAATCGGCGCCCACAGCGGACCCTCCCTGTCCCGATTGCGGCGGCGGCATTCGGTATCGCGATACACCAGCCACGCGCGCTGCGCGTCGCGCAGTGCCTTGACCGATCGCGGCTCCGGTGCGCCGGCTGGTGTGCCCGCCGCGCGCTTGAGGTCGGCGATGAGCCCCCGGTACGTCCGGTCGAGCGCCGCGTCGGAGTGGGCGAGGTGCGTCATGAGGCAGCGCCGCTGATCCGACGACGCCGGTGATCGGCACGGGTCGCTCGGCGCCGGCGGGGCGAGCGTCGCGCCCGGCACGCGCTCGAGGATCGCGGCAGCGCTCGCGGCGGCGCCGTTGCTTGTCGCTCCCTCGTTGGGTCGCGTCCTCGCCGGCGGCAGGGTCGGTCCGGGAAGCGGATCGGGATGGATCGTCGCCGGCTTCGGCCGGAGCGGCGACCTCGTCGGCGGTACAGAGCTGGCCGGCGTGGAGGGTACCGAGGGCGAGGTGGGCCGCGGGGCGCCGCGGTCGACGCGCATCGGCACCGCGGGTGCGGACGGCGCCGAACGCGCAGGCGCCACCGGCGGGAGGGCCGAATCCGGATTGAACGCCATCGCCACGTCGGCGGCCTCGGCGAACGACGAGGTGTCGATCTGGCGCAGGTCGTTCGCGAGCGCCGTGTCGCGCGTCAGCACTTCGCCGGGCGACTGCTCCTGCGTGGCGTCATCACACGCCACCGCGGCCAGCCCCACGAGCGCGAGCGTCGCTGATAGTCTGCGGAGGTGCATCGATCAGCCGATCCGGTGAGGTCGATCGGCTTCCTTGCGATTCCTGCGCCGCGCGACCCGGGTGGTGACGGGCCGCACGCCTGCTGCCGGACTCGCGGGCGGCCGAGCTCGGCCGCGCCGCGGTTACGACGCCATCCGGTGGCGTTCCCGATACGTGCTGCGCCCGATGGCGAACTCCGTCCAGCGCTCGACGGCTTCGTCGAGCTGCGCCGGCGTCATCGACGTGCCGTCCGCCAGCAGTGCCGCGCGATAGGCGGCGATGAGCGCCAGACGCCGCTGCTCGAGCCACTCCAACATCGACTCCTGATTCTGTGGTAGAACTCTCCGTTTGGTCATCTGACCACGCTCGGGTGTTCTGGGTGAAAAGGTTGAGGACGTGGGGCGTTGTGTCCTAACGGACGCGACATTGTCAAGGGGGTAACACACAACGGCAATCTCTTGCTCGCATTCACATCGCGTTCCGGCTCCACGCCGAAGCGGACAATCACCGGGTTGGTGTCCGGCCGTCCACATTCCCACGCGACGAGGTGTGCACATCCGGTGGAGAGCACGCAGCGTGCTGTGCCGCCTCGACCTATGGCCCCGATCGACCACGACGACGATCGCGGCGGCGCGCCCGAGAACGCGCCGACCGTCGACTTCGCGCAGTACCGCGCCCGCCGGCACCGCCTCCGGCTGCTCGATCTCCTCGACGCGCTGATCATCGCCATGGAGCGGCGCGACGCGCAGGCGGTGTGCGACGTGCTCGACGACGAGGACGTGGTGCGCGCCTTCCCGTCCGGCGTCCGACAGGAGGCGCTGATGATGGCGCGGCTCCCTCGCAGCTCGCTGCGCGCTCCGATCCGCGCATACGAGTTCTATCACCAGCTGCAGCAGCTCGCCGACGAGCCCATGCCCCAGCTGGACGATCCGCGCCAGCTCTCGCTCGACCTCGGTGCGTCCCTGGTCGTCCGCACGCCGATTCCTTTCCCATCCCGCTCGTCGGCGCCACCCGACGACCCGCGCCACGGCGGCGGAACCGACCGCCGGCAATCCGGCTCGCGTTGACCTAGGGCGAAGGGACG
>JABFYH010000018.1 GCA_013361335.1 Gemmatimonadaceae bacterium
ACTCTCTCGCACTCGCTCGTGAAACGTCTCCTCGCCCTGGCCGTGCTCCTCGCCTCCGCCTCCGGCGCAGCTGCCCAGACGTCCACCGCTCCGATCAGCGTCACCGCCAAGGTGCAGTCCGCGGTGACGCTGAGCGGCATGGTGCCCCTGGACTTCGGCACAGGCATCGTCCCCGGCACCCCGGCCACGATCACTGCCGCCAACGGCGGCAAGATCATGGCCTCGTACAACGTCAACACCCAGCTCTCCCTGCCCAACACCGTCACGCTGACCCGAGCTGGCGGCGGCTCGGTCCTCGTCACGCTCAGCTGCGCGCAGGCCTCGACCGGCACCGCGCCGGCCCCGACGGCCTTCGCGACCGACTGTGCCACCGGCTACGGCGCGACGCTCGTCTCGAACGCCCGCACCGACTGGTGGCTCTACGTGGGCGGCGCGATCACCGGCGCCGCCACGGCGAGCGTGCCCGCCGGCATCTACACCGGCAACGCAACCGTCACCGCGACGTACACCACCTTCTGATTCATCCGCCCGTTCCGACGGGCTGCACGTTGATCCACGCAGCACTTCCGAATGCAGGTCCCCGTTCCACCCTTTCAGGAGCTCCTTCCATGAAGCGCGTCTTCGTTGCTCTTTGCCTGCTCGCGGCTCCGGCCGCCCTCCGCGCCCAGACCTGCGCGGCCTCGCCTTGCAACGCGACCCCGGTCGCGACGTCGCTCGTCGTGAAGTCCGCGGTCACCTTCTCGCCCAACGGCGCGGTGGACTTCGGCTTCGTCGCCAGCGGCGGCAGCGCGGTGGTCGACCCGCAGGGCGTGTCGGGCCTCGGCTCGCCGGCCGGCGTCATCCTGAACTCGAACCAGGCGGTGACGGTCACGGCCTCGTTCTCGCAGCTCACGTCGGCCGGTATGCCGAACCTGTCGGTCAGCAGCCCCTCGTGCGGCTGGTCGACGGTCGGCACGACGAGCGCCACGAACACCACGCTCTTCACCTGCGCCACCGGGTACACCAGCCCGGCGACGGGTACGGGCGCCGGCGGCCTCTATGTGTGGCTCGGCGGCACGATCAACACGCTCAGCTCCACGCCGGCCGGCAACTACAGCGGCTCGGCCACGGTGACCGGCACCTACACCGCGTACTGAGCACGACCGACGCCGGGGGACGACGTTCGCGTCCCCCGACGTCGTCCGGCTTCCCATGCGGCTCTCCTCTCGACGCACCGAATTCCGCCCAGCGCGGTCCGCCGCCTGGGCGGTCTTCGTGTGGGTGCTCTGCGCCACCGTGCCGGCACGGGCGCAGACGATCAGCCTGACGGTCGCGACAGGCCTCGTCGTCGACGTCCCGCTGAGCGGCGCGGCCGAGCAGAACTTCGAGCTCATGGGCATGCAGCCGGGCACCGCGAAATCGGTCGCCGCGCAGGACGTCCAGACCTGTACCGACGGATGCACGGCGGGTCGCTGGCGATTCCAGAACATCTCGCGGAAGGCGACCGACCGCCGCGCCAACCTGCAGTTCGTCGCGCTCCCGGACAGCCTGGTCGGACCGGGCGGCGCGAAGCTCGGCGTCGCCTACACGGCGCGGGCGTGTGTCTACAACCGCGCCACGAACCTGTCGCTCGGCTGCGTCACGCAGTCGCCGAGTATCCAGGGGAGCACCGTCGTCGTCCCCATCAACAAGGTGGCGGGCGCGATCGGCGATCAGAGCCCGGCTCTCGCGCGCGACATCTACCTCTGGCTCGGCGGCACCGCTTCGCCCCGTGTGGGGCAGCGCGCCGGCGACTATTCCGGCGTCGTCACCGTGTTCTTCTTCTACAACTGACGATGCGCCCCCTCCTGCTCGCCGCGCTCATGCTGGCCCTGTGGCCACTCGAGATCCGCGCCCAGAACTTCTCGCTCAATGCACACGGTACGGTCGCGTCGGCAGTGAGCGTGGCGCGTCTGAGCGACCTCGCGTTCGGCGCGACGGCGATCGTCCCCGGAACCGCGACCTCGGTCACGCCGGCGAACGGGGCTCGCATCCGCGTCGACTTCAACGAGCCCACGACCGTCACCGCGCCGGACTTCGTGATGATCGCCGGTCCCGGGGGCGCCCTGCTGCGCGTCGATCTCGTCTGCGCGCAGGATCCCACGCCGTCGGCCGCTGCGCCGACCGCCTTTGCCGCCCCCTGCGCCGGCGGGTTCATCCCCCCGATCTCGGGCAACGTCGGCGGGACACACTACATCTACGTGGGCGGCACGGTGGCGCCCGCCGCGAGCGCCTCCCTGCGCGCGGGCAGCTACGCCGGGACCTTCGCCGTGACCGCGTCGTACGTGAACTACTGATGTCTCGATTGCACGGTCGTCGGTCGAACGCGCGTCGCCCGCGCCCCGCGCGGCGCGCCCTCGCGCTGCTCGCGCTCCTCGCCGCAGCGCCGGCTGCCGCAGGAGCGCAGTACGCGGTGGCGCAGGTGCAGCCTCTCGCCTTCGGGTATCTCACGCAGGGGGTCACGGAGATCGTGGCGCCCACCGACGCCTTTCGCCGAGGCGTGCTGACCCTGGACGGCCCGGGACAGGCCTGGATCCGACTCGTCCTGCCCACGGCCCTCACGTCGGCACTGGGGGCGACCATTCCGCTCCAGTTCCTCACCGGCGACGTGACGGCCCAGGAAACCGGGAAGCCGCCGGCGGCTTTTGACCCGACGACCTCCACACGCGTCAATCTCAGCAAGGGAACCGCCTCGCTGTTCATCGGCGGTCGCGCCGTGCCGGCCGCGGACCAGCGCGCCGGCGACTACACCGCGACGATGACGATCATCGTCTCCTCAACCAAGTTCTGATCGCCGCCGGAGGCGCCGCCATGCGCGTTTCGACCCGACTGCTCGCTCTCGCCGCCCTGCTCGCCGGCACACCGCTGTGTGCGCGCGCGGTGACGGTCAGCCCCAACGCCCTCTTCATCGACAGCCGCACGCGCTCCGGGGTGCTGACCCTCTACAACCCGGGCAGCACGGCTGAGGAGATCGAGATCACCTTCGCCTTCGGGTACCCGCGGTCCGATCTGGCGGGTGCGATCTCGGTGGCGCTCGCCGACACCGCACCGGCCGGCGAGCCGTCCGTGCTCGGCTTCGTCCGCGCCTTCCCTCGCCGCTTGCGGCTCGAGCCTGGCCAGCGCCAGACCGTGCGCATCCTGATGCAGCCCCCCGCGAACCTGGCCGAAGGTGAGTATTGGGGCCGAGTGCTGATCCACTCCCGTGGCGGACGCCCGCCGGTGGAGCAGCAGCAGGGCGGCATTCGCATGCAGATCGATCTCGAGACGGTGATCGTGGGTGCGGTGAACTACCGCAACGGCACGATGCGCACCGGCGTCCACATGGATTCGGCGCGGGCGACCGTCGCCGCGCGCGGCGACAGCGTGCGGGTGGTGGCGGACATCTCCCGGATCGGGAACGCCGCCTACCTCGGGCACATGACGTTCGAGCTGGTGTCGGCGGACGGCAAGGTGCTCGGCACGACCGACGAGGACTTCGCCGTGTATCGCGCGCTGCGCAAGGTCGAGTCGATCGCCGTTCCCGCTGGTACGTCGCTCGCCGGAGCGACAGTGCGATACCGCTTCACGACCGAACGTCCGGACATCGATCCCGAATCGCGTCTCGCCGCCGAGCCGCTCACGGGAACGGTCCCGCTGTCGCGGTGACGCCGCGGGTCGCCGGGCGCCGCTGCGGCGCCGGCACCCGTCGCGCACGGTCCGTCACCCGTTGTTTTCTCACCGCATCGATCCTTCTCGCCCTCGCGCCCCGCGCCGGTGGCGCGCAGGCGCTGCCCTCCGGGTTCGAACAGGGGATCTTCGAGCTGCGCGCGGCGCGGGTCGCGACGGAGACGGTGCCGGCGCTGCTCGGTCCTACCGGCGCGGTCCTCGTACCCGTGGACCGGGCGCTCGCGCTCACGGGCGTGCCGACCCAGCGCACCGACTCGACGATCACCGTCGAGCGGGCACGCGCCGGCGGCTTCGCGACCCTGCATCTCGCCAAGCGGCATCTCCAGGATCGCGCCGGCGTCGTCCAGCTGCGCGACGACGAGCTGGTTCGCGTCGAGGGGGTGTACTACCTCAGCGCGACGCGGGTGGGGCAGCTCCTCGGCGCGACGGTCGACGCCGATCTCGGGCAGCTCACCGTGACGATGACGCGGACGCCGCCCTTCCCCGTCGAGCAGGCCGCCGCGCGGGCGCAACGCACCGCCCGCGGGGTCGGTCGCGCCGGTCGCGCCGGCACCGGGACGTTCGTCCCGTTCGATCCGCGCTCCGGCGGGGCCGTGGTGGACTGGACGGCGACGTCGGTCAGCAGCGCGCGCGCGTTCGGGGCCGCGACCGGCTCGCTCCGCGGGAGTGGCGCGGTGTACGGCGGCGATCTGACGATCGGCAGCAGCATCGCGGGTAACGGGCGTGGCGGTGTACAGGCCAGCAACGCGGAATGGAGCTACCGGCGCGGACTGCCCGGCAACGAGTATCTCCGTCAGATCCAGGTCGGCGACATTCTCGGCGGCGGTACTCAGCTCCGCAGCCTGCGTGGTGTCACGATCACGAATGCGCGCCTGATCCCTGACCTCGCGTACGGCAGCATCCCGGTGAACCTCAGCCTTCCGCAGGGATGGCAGTACGAGGTGTATCAGGACGGTCAGCTCATCGGATTCTCCGACGCCGGGGTGCGCGCGCCGGTGTACGTGCCCCTGCGCTACGGCACCACGCCCGTGCAGGTCCGGCTCGTCAGCCCGACCGGCGATGAGCAGGTGCAGGACTACAGCTATCTGATTCCCCAGACGCAGCAGCAGCCCGGTCGGCTCGAGTACACGGCGGGCGCGGGCCGCTGCACCTTCAGCTGTTCCAGCATCGCCTTCGGCGACGCCTCGTACGGCGTGACGCCGTGGCTGAGCGTCTCGCTCGGCGGCGAGCGCCGGACGACGGACAGTGTGACGCGTACGCTGCCGGCGGGGGGCGTGAGCGTGGTGACGTACTCCGGGTGGAACGCGCAGCTCCAGGCGGCGCGCGAGAGCTTCAGCCGTGCCAGCCTTCTCTACGGTGGGACGGGTCCGGTCATCGGGTCTGCGGCGTATTCGCGCACGTACCTCGGCGCGGACCAGCCGAGCGTCGTGGCGTCGGGCGACCAGGGCCGGTGGCTGTTCGACGGGCAGCTGCAGCTGCGGACGAGCGCCGAGCGGCACCTGAGCGGCTGGCGACTGGACAACACCCTCGAGGGGGTGGCCAGCGGGGTGGCCGATCGCTCGCGCACGGCGCTCACCGCGGAGCTGCGCGCCGGCAGTCTCGGGGTGTCGTACGAGAGCGACCGGACACGCGCGTTGCGCGAGGCCGGGGTCACCGCGCTCGCCGTGCTGCCGGAGGGCTGGCACGCGAGCTCGGCGCTCGCCACGCTGCTGTTCGATCAGCGGTCGGTCCACGCGCTCGAGCTCTCGTCGTCGATGCAGACCGGGCGGCGCGGCGCGGCGGCGATGACGCTGCGGTGGCAGCGAAGCGTCGGGATGATCGTGACGCTCGGCTACAACGGGGCGCTCGGCGCGATGCGGCTCACCAGCCGCCTCTCGGCGTCGCGCGCGCAGCCGGCGTACGTCGCGACGGCGGCGAGCGGCACGGTCGCGGTCGACGGTGCGCGAAGCACGGCCAGCTTCGAGGGACCCGGGGTCGGGCTCGCTGGGGTGGCTGGGCGGGTCTTCTACGACGTGAACGGCGACGGCGTGTTCGGCCCGGGCGATCTTCCCGCGGTCAATGTGCGGGTGATCGTGAACGGCGCGCCGGTGCGGTCGGATTCCTCGGGGCGATATCACGCGTGGAACGTCGTACCCTACGAGACGTCGGCGATCGCGATCGACACGTTGGCGTTCACCGACTTCTCCTGGACGCTGCTGCGGGGCAAGACGGTCATCCGCGCGACCCCGGGGACGTTCAACCCGGTCGATTTCCCGCTCGTGCGGACGCGCGAGCTCGCGGGCCAGGTGGAGGCTGACAGCTCGGTCGCCACCGCGGGCGGGGTGACGCTGCTGCTCACGAGCGCGTCGGGCGGCACGCCGCAGCGCATCGTGACCTTCTCCGACGGCAGCTTCTATGTGAGCCGGGTGCTGCCCGGGAAGTACACGCTCAGCGTGGCGCCGAGCGCGTTGGACGCCTTGAGCGCGGTCGCCGATCCGGCAACGTTGCCGGTGGAGATCTCGCTGCTGGCCAACGATCCGGTGCTCACCCTGCCCGTGCTCCATCTCCGCGCGCGGTCGGCGCGGGCTCCGTAGGCGCGGCGCTCCTGGGGCGGAACGCGACAGCCGTTCAGGCTGGCCCGATTCGAGCGATGCTGAGGGGTGATCCTCCGGGGGTGGCGGCAGATGGCCGCGAGCCGAGGGAGGCCCTCCGTCGCGGCGATGCCCGTCTTCCGTTGGCTCGCGTCTCCACTGGTGCTGATCTCCTCCGGCGCGATGCTCTCCGCCGGTGCGCAGCCGTCGCGGCAGACGCAGACGGCGACGGTGGCCGTGTCGCTGCGGGTGTTGTCCCAGTCGGCGTTCGACGGGTCGGGTGATGGGGTATCGGCGTCGTTGGAGCCCGGTCAGGCGTTGCGCATTCTGCCGTCGGGCGGGGCTCGCACGCGCGTGGTGACGACGGCGGCGACGCAGGTGGTGGTCTCGGGGACGCCGCTGCTGGGTCCTGGCGGGGCGATGTTGCGGGTGCGGTTCACCTGCAGCTTCGGTGGCGGGCTGAGTGTTTCGGCGGCCGAGCCGTTCGATTGTGTGGATGGGGTGGTGGCGGGGCTGGATGGGGCGCGGCTGTCGTCGATGCCGTTGGCGATCGGGGCGGAGCTGGGGGCGCGGGAGACGGCCGGCTTACCGGCGGGTCTGTATGCGGGGCGGGTGACGTTGACGGCGACGCAGTCGGCGTACTAGGTGAGGCGGTGAGACGGTGAGCGGGTGAGATGGGTGGTGGAACGACCAACGCCCCGTGGCTCGAGGAGTCACGGGGCGTTGGTGTATGCGGGCAATCGAGTGTGTGTGTCGTGGATGGCGCGACTACGCGATGCTTTCGCCAACGGGTGTTGGTTACTCGCGATCCGTTAAGGAGGTGATCCAGCCGCAGGTTCCCCTACGGCTACCTTGTTACGACTTCGCCCCAGTCACTGCGCTCGCCTTCGGCC
>JABFYH010000138.1 GCA_013361335.1 Gemmatimonadaceae bacterium
AGAGGCGCCGGTCGGAATCGAACCGACGAATAGCAGATTTGCAGTCTGCCGCCTTACCACTTGGCCACGGCGCCGTCCGACAAAGCTAACCGCCCGCCACCCGTCCCCTCAACCCACTCGAGGGGACGGCGTGTCCGGGCGCGGCTCTTGATAGCACCTTGTGACCATGGCCGACTCCAACCGCGGGCGACGGCGCCAGCCTCGCCCCCTCGCCAGCGACCGCCGCACCGACACCCGCGGGCGCTTCCACCTGCTCTGGGACCTCGTCTTCACGGGGCTCCGCTCCCTCGGCGTCCGCGCGAACAGCTTCTACGCCACGGTCGGCGTTTTCCTCGTCATCGGCGTCGTCATCGCCATCGCCGGGACCCTCGCCTTCGCCGAGGTGGGGGAATGGGTGCAGAAGGGCGTCACCCAGTCTTTCGACGTCGCCGTTCTGGAGTGGATGCACCGACACCAGACGAAGCTTCTCACCCAGGCCGCCGTCGAGCTCACCTACCTCGGCACGGGCACGGTCGTGCTGATGATCGTCGCCGTCGCGGCGTTGTTCCTCTGGCACACCCGACACAAGCACTCGGCGCGGCTGCTGCTCGCCGCGGTGGCGGGGAACATCGTCCTCAACGGCGTGCTGAAGTTCGTCTTCCACCGCGACCGCCCGACGGTGTTCGAGTGGCAGACCACCGCCGTCAGCTCCTCCTTCCCTTCAGGACATGCCATGAGCGCCACCGTCTGCTACGGCACGGTGGCGTATCTGGTCATCCGGCTCCAGAAGCACCGCTGGTCGCGAGTGCTCACCGGTACGGCCGCGGTCATCCTCATCCTCCTCATCTGCACGACGCGGCTCTACCTCGGCGTGCACTATCCGTCGGACGTGATCGCCGGCATCCTCGTCGGACTCGCCTGGGCCGGCTTCTGCATGGCGACGCTCGAGGCCTCGCTCGTGATCGCTCGACGGCGCGCCCCACGCACCGTCGTCGAGGAGCGGCGCGCCCCGACGGAAAGCGCGACGACGACCGCTTGACGGGTCCTCGCCCCGCGGACCGTGGAATGGAACGGTCGTTGCGCTCGCCAGCGACGTTGGTTTCCGGCAACCCTCATCGAGGAGCGTGCGTCAGATGGCCGCGAGAAAAAAGAGCTCCGGTGGTCGCAAGTACGGCAAGGCCGCGGGCAAGAGCGTGAAGCGCGCGATGCACAAGCGGAAGTCCGGCACCCTCAAGAGCGGGCGCAGTGGACGGAAGGTGACGAGCCGCAAGCAGGCCATCGCGATCGGGCTCTCCGAGGCGCGGGAGAGCGGCGCGAAGGTTCCACGCAAGCGCTCGTCCAAGAAGTCATCCGGTGGACGCAAGAAGTCCTCGGGCGGCCGCAAGAAGTCGTCCGGCGGGCGCAAGAAGTCGTCCTCGCGCAAACGGTCGTCGCGATAGCCGCTGACGGCGGCGCTAACGGTGCTCGGTCACCCCGACCTGCCGGCAGTAGATCAGGACGGGACAGACCGAGCACTTCGGCCGCACGCCGGTGCAGATGTGCTTTCCGAACGGCACGAGCAACCGGTTGATCTCGATCCAGTACTTGCGGGGCAGCACGCGCTCCAGCGCCTGCTCGGTCTTATCCGGCGTTGCCGCAGAGACGTAGCCCCAGCGGTTGACGACCCGCCACACGTGCACGTCGACGCTGATGCGCGGCACCTCGGCCGCCACACCGAGCGCGAGGTTCGCGCACTTGGGACCGACGCCGGCGAACGACTGCAGCACCTCGGGATCCGCCGGCAGCTCGCCGCCGAACTCCTCCTCCGCCCGGCGTGCGATGGCGTGGATCTGTTTCGCCTTCGCGCCATGAAAGCTCGAGGCGTGGATCAGCCGGTCGATCTCCGCGACGTCGAGCCGCAGCATCCGCGCCGGCGTCGGCGCCCGCTTCAACAGGCCGAGCGCGGTCGGGAGCGACACCTCGTCCATCGTGCGGATCGAGATGATGCAGGCGACGAGCTGCTGAAAGACCGAGCCGAACCCCTGCTCGCGCAGCGCGAACATCGCCGCGTCCGGAAAGTCGGCGACCGCCTTCCGGATGCGTCGCAGCACGGCGTGGATGTCGAAGGCGCGCTTCGCGCCGCGCGAGACAGCTGCGGTGCGGCTCGGTGCGGTTCGCCTGGTGATGGCCATGCTCGAACGCGGCGGCAAGAAAAACGCCGGACGTCGCGCGCGACGTCCGGCGTGCCGCGAGGCGTGTATCCGCTTCGCTATGCCGCCTTCGCGGCCGTGATCTGCTGCTGGGTGCGCCGGAAGAGGTGGCCGAGCGCGTCGACGACGCGATCATGCCCCTCGCGCAGCAGCGCAGCGAGGATGTGCTTGCAGATCCGCTCGCGCCACAGATGGTCTCCGCAGTCGCAGCGCGGGTGCGAGGTGGTGTAGAGATCCACCCAGTGATCGTGCTCGCCGCCGGTCACGTGATAGCGGCCAGCACCGAGACGCTCCCCGTTCAACAACAGGCTGCGGCTCAGCCGGTCCAGGTCGACGCCACCTGCGGCATCGATGTCGATCTTCAGCTCCTTCAACATGTCTCCAGCTCCCAATCCACTCGGTCGTCACACGGTCGAAACACACCCCGAATAATACCCGAAAGAGGATCGATGTTCCAGGGTCGAAGTGCATGCCGCCAGGTGAGTTACGCATGCAAGAACTTGCCGAACTCTACCGTCATCAGGTCGCAGCTCGAGCAGCATAAACGGTTCACGGTTCACGGTTCATGGTTCGCGTTCACGGTTCACCGCTACCCCCGCCCCAGCCCACCGGGTAACCTGCGACATGCGTCGCCCCGTCGTGTCCTGCCTGCTGATCGCCGCCGCGCTCGGCTGTGCCGCGGGGCCGGCGCTGCCGCCACCGCCGCCGCCGGTCGGCACACCGAGCACGTCGATCACGTCGCGCATCACGCGGGTGCCCGACGCGAACACCGCGGCCATCCTGCTCGCGTCGCACAACGTCGTGCTCGCCGCGGCGCGCATCGCGGCGGGTCGCGCCCAGCACCGCGACGTGAAGCTGTTCGCGCGCAGTCTCGTCACGGACCACACCACGATGTCGGCCACGCTCTCGCAGCTGCTCGCGAGCGCCGACCTGACGCCGCGCGATGACGACGTCACCCGGCTGCTGCGGGACCAGAGCGCCGCGCGGCGCGACACCCTCCGCACGCTCTCCGGTTCGGCGTTCGACTCCGCCTACGTGGCCGGCGAAGTACGCTACCACCAGGAGCTGCTCGTGGCGGTCGACCGGGTGTTCATCCCGAGCGTGAGAAACGCGCGGTTGCGCGAGTACCTGTCGTCCATCCGCCCGACCATCGCCGGCCACCTCGAGCTGGCCGAGCAGGTGCAGACCACCATCACGCGGCGGCGATGACGTCGACCACGGGCGCGCCACCGTACGACGCCTACGCCGCCCTCCGGCACCGTGAATTTCGCTGGTACATCCTGAGCCTCTTCGCCATGACCCTCGCCTCGCAGCTCCAGGCGGTGGTCGTCGGCTGGCAGGTGTACGCCATCACCCACGACCCGCTTTCGCTGGGGCTGATGGGCCTCGCGGAGGCGCTGCCGTTCATCGCGATGTCGCTGCCGGCGGGCTACCTCGCCGATCGCTGGAACCGCCGCCGGATCGCCGTGTGGTCGCTCGCGGTGAACGCGGCCTGCGCTCTCGCCCTCCTCGCCTTCAGCGCGACGCCGGGTCTGCTCCAGCGCGTTGGCGTGCTGCCGATCTACGGCGTGATCTTCGTCAGCGGCGTCGCGCGCAGCCTGCTGCAGCCGGCGCGACAGGCCCTCGGGGCCGAGATCATTCCGCGGTCGATGTACGAGAACGCGATCACCTGGCGCAGCAGCTCGTGGCAGACGGCGGCCGTGGTCGGGCCGGCGCTCGGTGGATTACTCTATGGATTCGCCGGTCCGGTGGCCGCATACGCGACCGGCGCCGTGCTCATGACCTTTGCGCTCGTCGGCTTTCTGGTCATTCGCTACGAGCCGCTCCCGCGCACGCTCGATGGTGTCCCCGTTCTCGCCAGCCTCGTCGGCGGGCTCCGCTTCGTGTGGAGCGAGCCGGTGATCCTCGCCGCGCTCTCGCTCGATCTGTTCTCGGTCTTTCTCGGCGGCGCCGAGGCGCTGCTGCCTGTGTTCGCCTCCGAGATTCTCAAGGTCGGGCCACAGGGGCTGGGCATTCTTCGTGCGGCACCTGCCGCTGGTGCCGTGCTGATGGGGGTGTACCTCGCGCACCGGGGACCGATCGAGCGGGCGGGTCGGGCGATGTTGTTCGCCGTCGCCACCTTCGCGCTGGCGATCATCGGCTTCGGGCTGTCGAAGAGCTTTCTCCTGTCCGTCGCGCTGCTCACGGTGAGCGGCATGGCCGACAACGTGAGCGTCGTGATCCGCTCGACCCTGCTGCAGCTCCTCACCCCACCGGAGATGCTGGGCCGGGTCTCCGCCGTGAACTCGGTGTTCATCGGCAGCTCCAACGAGCTCGGCGCCTTCGAGTCGGGGGTGGCGGCTCGGCTGCTAGGGGCCGTGCCGGCCGTGGTGCTGGGCGGAACGGCCTCGCTGGCGGTGGTGGTGATCACGGCCCGGCTCGTCCCGCGCCTAAGGCGGCTCGGACGAATCAGCTAGATGCCCCGAAGGAGGCGCCGTCGCATGGAGGCGGACAGGATGTATGGAAAGGCCGGAAGCGACAAAACCGTTCATTTGGCCTGTTCTCTGCAAAAAGTGCACGAACCAGAGCGCATTCTTGAGTTTTTTGCCAGCTCAACGCTAGATTGACCTCATCGGCGTGCATTTTATGCACGCCGTTCCACTTCAGCCCGCTAGCCGCCGGCCTTGGCGGATCGACTTCAGCCCCGTTCACCCATGACCGCTCCCACGTATCCTCCGCGCACGTCGGCCCGCCGCGAGCTGGTCGCGCGCATTCCCCGCGCTGCGGCCGAGAGCAACGGCAACGGGCAGTCGCCCGTGCCCACCTCGGCCTATTTCGGGATCAACACCTTTGGCCAGCGGCAGATGCGCGACAAGCTGCCCAAGGACGTGGCGAAGAAGCTGGCCGCCTCGATTCGCCTCGGAAAGAAGCTCGACCTCGAGATCGCCCCGGTGGTGGCGCAGACCATCAAGGAATGGGCGATCAGCCGCGGGGTGACGCACTTCACCCACTGGTTCCAGCCGCAGACCGGGCTGACCGCGGAGAAGCACGACGCCTTCCTCAGCTTCGACGACAACAAGCGGCCGATGGAGAAGTTCACCGCGTCGCAGCTCATCCAGAGCGAGCCCGATGCGTCGAGCTTCCCGAGCGGTGGCCTGCGCGCCACCTGGGAAGCGCGCGGCTACACGGCGTGGAACCCGGCGAGCCCGGTGTTCATCGTCGAATCCGGCGACACGCGCACCCTCTGCATCCCGTCGGTGTTCATCGGCTACAACGGTGAGGCGCTCGACGAGATGACGCCGCTGCTCCGCAGCTCCGACGTCCTCTCCGAGAAGGCGATCGCGCTGCTCGAGCTGCTCGGCGACACCGGTGTGCAGCGCGTGTACACGACGCTCGGCGCGGAGCAGGAGTACTTCCTCATCGATCGCGGGCACTTCGCGCAGCGCCCCGATCTCGTGATGGCCGGCCGCTCGCTCGTCGGCGCGCCGCCGCCGCGCGGGCAGCAGCTCGAGGACCACTACTTCGGCGGGATCCCCGAGCGGATCCAGGCCTGCATCAGCGAGGTGGAGCACGAGCTGTACAAGCTCGGCGTGCCGATCGTGACGCGGCACAACGAGGTGGCGCCGTCGCAGTTCGAGATGGCGCCGGTGTTCGAGGAGACGGACATCGCCGTCGATCACAACCAGATGGTCATGGCCACGCTGCGGAAGGTCGCGCTGCGGCACGACCTCCAGGCGATCCTGCACGAGAAGCCCTTCGCCGGCATCAACGGCTCCGGCAAGCACTGCAACTGGTCGCTCTCCATCGCGGCCGACAACCCGGAGCTCGACGGCACCAACCTGCTCAAGCCGGGCAAGACGCCCCACCAGAACCTCCGCTTCCTCGTCTTCCTCGCCGCGATCCTCAAGGGGGTGCACAAGCACTCGGGGCTGCTGCGGGCGGGGATCGCGTCGAGCGGCAACGAGCACCGGCTGGGGGCGAACGAGGCACCGCCGGCGATCATCTCGATCTTCATGGGCTCCACGCTCACGCAGGTGATCGAGTCGATCGCCGCCGGCAAGGCGTCGACGAACGCGACCCAGGCGATGATCAAGCTCGGCGTGGCGCGCCTGCCCGAGATCGAGAAGGACAACACGGATCGCAACCGGACGTCGCCCTTCGCCTTCACCGGCAACAAGTTCGAGTTCCGCGCGGTGGGCTCGTCGGCGTCGATCGCCTTCCCCATCGTGCTCCTCAATGCGGCGGTGGCCGAGGCGCTCGAGGAGCTCACGGAGCAGATCCGGAGCAACATGAAGCGCGGCAAATCGGTGGACGACGTCGTGCTTTCCGTGGTTCAGGAGGCCTTCAAGGAGACAGCGAGCATCCGCTTCGAGGGGAACAACTACTCCGAGGATTGGGTGAAGGAGGCGGCCAAGCGCGGGCTGCCGAACCTCCGCCGCTCCCCGGAGGCGCTCGAGCAGCTCACGACGAAGCAGTCGCGCGCCCTGCTCACCAAGCTCGGCGTGTTCAACAAGGCCGAGCTGGACTCGCGCTTTCACGTGCGCATGGAGCGCTACGTGAAGGACATGCTGATCGAGATGCACACGCTGAAGGAGATGGTCGACACGCTGGTGCTGCCGGCGGCGTTCACCTATGCCAACTCGCTCGTGACCGCGGCGTCGCACGCGAAGTCGGCGGGGGTGAAGACGATCCCGCAGATCGCCGCGGCGAACGAGATCGGCGGAATGATCGAGGACCTGCGCGAGGGGCGCGACACCCTGCAGAAGGTGATCGAGCAGGCCGAGGGGATGCACGATGACCTGCCGAAGCAGGCGAAGCTGCTCACGACGGCCGGCGCCGACGCGATGGCCGAGGTGCGCGGGTGCAGCGATGCGCTCGAGCTCAAGATCGCCGACGAGCTGTGGCCGTTGCCGAAGTACCGGGAGATGTTGTTTCCGGTCTGACGGTGAGACGGTGAGACGGTGA
>JABFYH010000068.1 GCA_013361335.1 Gemmatimonadaceae bacterium
GCGCGCCAGGCGGCGCGTGCGCTGCACCGCGCCGGCTTCCGCGTGCAGCTCGTGAACGGCGTGCCCGGCACGACGAGCCCCGCGGCTGGCGTCGTGGCGCCTGCGGGCACCCTGGTGCGGCTCGTGGCGCCGTGAGCGCCCTCGTCGCCCTGTCGACGATCGTCGACGCGCTTCGCGACGCGAAGCTGCTGGAGGCCATTCGCGGCGACCTTCCGCGCGAGATCAGCCTCATGACCGACGACAGCCGCGCCGTGCGTGCCGGCGCGCTCTTCCTCGCCGTGCGCGGTGTGGAGCGCGATGGTCACGACTATCTCGACGCGGCGGCGGCGGGTGGAGCGTCGGCGGCGCTGGTCGCCGATGCGACGCGCACCACGCTGCCGGCGCTCGTCGTGAAGGACACGCGTCGCGCCGCGGCGGTGGCGGCGGCGGCCTTCTACGGCAATCCGGCCGAGGGGCTGCGGCTCCTCGGCGTCACCGGCACCAACGGCAAGACGACGACCGTGGGCATGCTGCGCCATCTGCTCGACGAGCCGGCCGCACCCGCCGCGTCCATCGGCACGTTGGGCGTCCTGCTCGGCTCGGAGGGTCGGGCGATGGACGGCGGCAGCGGGCTCACCACACCGGGACCGGTGGAGCTGCAGCGCGTGCTGCGCCAGCTGCACGACGCCGGCGTGCGCACCGTCGCCATGGAGACGTCGTCGCACGCGTTGCACCAGCGGCGCGTGGACGGGCTGGCCTTCCAGGCCGGGGTGTTCACCAACCTGACCCGCGACCATCTCGACTACCATGTCTCGATGGACGCGTATCTCGCCGCGAAGGCGCTGCTCGTCGGGCTGCTCGCCCCCGACGGGGCCGCGGTCGTCAACGCCGACGACGCCGCCTGGGCGGCGCTCCCCGCTGCCCCGCGCACCATCCGCTTCGGCCTCGCGCACCACGCCGACGTCACCGCGGCGGACGTGCGCTACTCCCCGCGCGGGAGCGAGTGGACGCTCGTCGCGGGCAAGACGCGACATGCCGTCGTGCTGCCGCTCATCGGCGACTTCAACGTCGCGAACGCCCTCGCCGCGGCGGCGGCAGCCTGGGCGATCGGCGTGCCGCCGGAACGTGTGGCCGCGCGGCTCTGCACCATGCCCCAGGTGCCGGGCCGTCTGGAAATTCTGCATGAAGGCCCGACGGTGCTGCGGGACTACGCCCACACGCCCGACGCCCTCGAGCGCGCGCTGGCGGCGGTGCGGCCGTTCACCGCCGGCTCGCTGATCGCGGTGTTCGGCTGCGGCGGTGACCGCGATCGCGGCAAGCGCCCCGAGATGGGGCGGATCGCCGAAGCGGGCGCCGACCGCGTGATCGTCACGAGCGACAACCCGCGCACCGAGGATCCCGAGCGCATCCTCGACGACATCGAAGCGGGGATGACACGCGGCGGCCATGAGCGGATCGAGGATCGCCGCGACGCCATCGCGCGCGCCATCGCGATGGCCGGTGCGGGAGATGTGATCCTGCTCGCAGGCAAGGGTCACGAGACGTACCAGATTCGCGGGACCGTGAAGCATCCGTTCGACGAGCGCGCGATCGTGCGCGAGATCATTGCCGAGGGAACGCCCTGATGGCCGACGCCACCACTCCGCAGGCCAGCGCGCTCGCGCAGCCGCCCTTCTGGACCCTCGAGCGCCTGGCCGAGGCGCTGGGCACGGGCGAGCGCGGCGGAACACGCATCGCGCGCATCTCCACCGACACGCGGAACGTCGGGCCTGGCGACGCCTTTCTCGCCCTCAAGGGTGAGACCTTCGACGCGCACGACTTCCTCCGCGACGCCGTCGCGAAGGGCGCCGCGGCGCTCATCGTCCACGACGCGTCGCGCGCCGCGGGATTGTCCGTGCCGGCGTACGTCGTGCCCGATACGCTCGTCGCCCTGGGCGCCCTCGGGCGCTTCCGCCGTCGCGCGTGGGGGAAGCGCGTCATCGGGGTGGTCGGCACCAACGGCAAGACGAGCACGAAGGAGCTGCTGCGCGCCGCGCTCGCCGGTGCGCAGCGGGTCCACGCCACGGTCGGCAACTACAACAATCTGGTTGGCGTTCCGCTCACGCTCTTCGCGCTGCCGGAGGAGGCGGACGTCGCCGTGATCGAGATGGGCACCAATCAGCCAGGCGAGGTGGCGCGGCTGCGCGCGATCGTCGAGCCGGACATCGTCGTGGTCACGTCGATCGCCGAGGAACACCTCGAGGGGCTGGGCGACCTTGCGGGCGTGCTGGCCGAGGAGGTCTCGGCGTGCGTCGACGTCGGGGTGGCGGTCGTCCCGGCGTCGCAGCCGGAGATCGGTGCGGCCGCGCGGTCGCGTGCGAAGCGCACGATCGAGACAGGGCTCGACGCCGGCGACCTGCGGCCGGACCGGTGGGGGATCGAGCGGGACGGACGCGGGTGGCTGGAGCTCGAAGGCGTCCGCGTGCAGGTCCCGCTGCGCGGTGTGCACAATCTCCGGAACGCGATGCTCGCGCTCGCGGTGGCGCGCGAGGCGCAGGTGTCGATCCGCGACGCGGCGCGCTCGATCGCCGTCATGCCCGCACCGCCGATGCGCGTGCACTTCGAGAGCTGCGGCACGGCGACGATCATCAACGACGCGTACAACTCCAACCCCGGATCCGCGCGCGTCGCGCTCGAGCTGCTCGAGCATGCAGGCGCGGGCCGTCAGCGCGTCGCGGTGCTCGGCACCATGCTCGAGCTCGGCGCGCAGGCGGACCGTCTGCACGACGACGTCGCGCGCGCGGCGCTCGCGTCGCCCATCGAGCTGGTGGTGGGCGTCGGCGCGTATGCCGACGCGTTGGCGCGGGTCGCGCCGGGCGATCCGCGCGTCACGTCGGGCGCCGATCCGGCGGCGGCGTGGAACGCGGTGCGTTCGCGCCTCGCACCGGACGCCGTTATTCTGCTCAAGGGCTCTCGCGGCGTCCGCCTCGAGCGCCTCGTCCCGCTCATCTCGGAATGGGCCCTGGCTCGCTGACGTCGTCACCCCCTCGCTCGCTCACGCCTTCGTCCGGGTCCATTTGCTCTACTATCTCTTCGTTCCGCTGATCCCGACGTTCCACGTGCTGAACGTCTTCACCTACATCACCTTTCGCGCGGCGGGCGCGGTGGTGACGGCGATCCTGCTCAGCTTCGCCATCGGCCCCGCGATCCTGCGCCGGTTGAACGCGGCGGCGAACTACCAGGTCGTACGGGAGGGGACCCCGGACACCCACGCCGTGAAGGGGAAGACGCCGACGATGGGCGGCCTGATCTTCCTGTTCTCCTCGCTCGTCGCGACGCTCCTGTGGGCCCGCATCTTCAGCCACTACGTGATGATCGCCATCCTCGTCACGGCGTGGATGGGCGCCATCGGCTTCCTCGACGACATGCTCAAGCTCCGGCAGAAGCGCCTCGGCTTGAAGAACGAGGGGCTGGTGGAGCGCAACAAGCTGATCGGGCAGGTGGCGATCGGGCTCGCCCTTGGCACGTACCTCTGGCTGCAGCCGCTGTCGCCGAACCTGCCCGGCGCCTCGATCACGCTGCCCTTCTACAAGTACCTGCTGGTCGAGTTCACGATCCCGCTGCTGTACGTGCTGTTCGTCACCTTCATCCTCACCGGCGTGAGCAACGCGGTGAACCTGACGGACGGACTGGACGGGCTCGCCGGCGGAACGAGCGCGATCGCCTTCGCCGTGATGGCGATCTTCGCGTACCTGATCGGCAACCGGGTGATCAGCGGTTACCTCGGCATCTTCTACCTGCAGCATGCGGGGGAGCTGACGATCTTCTGCTCGGCGATGTTCGGGGCGCTGATTGGCTTCCTCTGGTTCAACACCTTCCCCGCGCAGGTCTTCATGGGCGACACCGGCTCGCTGGCCCTGGGCGGTGCGCTCGGCGCCGTGGCCATCATGCTCAAGTCGGAGTTCCTGCTGATCTTCGTCGGCATCGTGTTCATCGCCGAGACGATGTCCGTGCTGCTCCAGCGCTTCGTGTTCAAGTATCACCGCCGCACGCGCGGCCTCGAGTACGCGCAGCAGCACCGCGTCTTCAAGCGCGCCCCGCTCCACCACCACTTCGAGGTGAAAGGGTGGAGCGAGCAGCAGGTGGTCGTGCGCTTCTGGATCATCGGCATCATCGGCGCCTTCCTGGCCCTCAGCACGCTGAAGCTGCGCTAGGATGCCGGTCCGCTCTCTCACCGAAGCGCTGCCGGCGGGGTGGACCCGCGGCGAGATCAGCGTGCTCGGATTGGCGCGCAGCGGGCGCGCGGCGGCCGAGCTGTTACGGCGCGCCGGCGCCGACGTCTACGCCAGCGACTCCGGCATGGGCGACGCGGTCGACCACGCGGCGGCGGCGCTGCGTCCCCTGGGCGTCGCGGTGCAGACGGGCGGTCACGACCTGGTCCGCATTGCCGCGAGCGCCCTGGTCGTCGCCAGCCCGGGGATCCCCCCCGAGGCGCCGCCCCTCGCCGCTGCGCGCGACGCCGGCGTGCCGATCGTCGGGGAGCTCGAGGTGGCGCTCCACTTTCTGCCACATCAGCGCTACGTCGCCATCACCGGAACGAACGGCAAGACCACGACCACGGCTATCGCGCATCAGCTCCTGGCCGGTCTGGGCTATGATGCCGTGGCGGCGGGGAACATCGGGACGCCGCTCGCCGAGGTGGCGCTCCGCGAGAAGCAGCCCGACTGGATCGCGCTCGAGACGTCGTCGTTCCAGCTCCACGACACGCCGAGCATCGCTCCCACGGCGGGGATTCTGACGAACCTGTCGGCGAACCATCTCGATCGCTACGAGGACGTCGCCAGCTACTTCGGCGACAAGGCGCGGCTTTTCCGCAACGCGACCGAACGGTCGGTGTGGGTGAGCAACGCCGACGACCCCGAGGTGCAGCGAATGGTCCAGGGGGTGCGCGGGATGCACCTCCGCTTCACGACCGGCGCCGGTGCGGCCGACGCGTACTTCGACCGCTCGCGTGTGCAGCTGGTCGTCCTGGGCTCGCCGCTGATCGACCGCAACGATCTCGTGCTGCTCGGCGACCACAACGTGGCGAATGCGCTGGCGGCCGCCCTGGCGGTGATGGGCGCCGACGAATCGCACCGCACCGACGACGCCCGGGCCCGGGTCGCGGACGCGCTGCGTCGCTTCCGCGCGCTGGAACATCGGATCGAGCCTGCGGGTCGGTACGGCGACGTCGAGTGGATCAACGACTCCAAGTCCACGAACGTCGCGTCGACGCTCGTGGCGCTGAAAGGGATGCAGCGCCCGACGGTGCTGCTGTTGGGTGGGCGGCACAAGGGCGAGCCGTACGCCGCGCTCGCCGACGAGCTGCGTCGAACGGTGAAGCTCGTCGTCGCCTACGGGGAGGCGGCGCCGCTGGTGGAGGCGGATCTCGCGGGAGTGGTGCCGCTGGCGCGCGTCGGCTCCTCGTTCGACGAGGTGCTCGCGCGCGCGCGCGAGGCCGCAAAGCCGGGAGACGCCGTGCTGCTGTCACCCGCCTGCTCGAGCTACGACATGTTCGACAACTACGAGGAGCGCGGACGGACCTTCAAGCGCCTCGCTGCCGAGCTGGGGGCAGGTCGCTGATGGCGACCGCCGCGACCGCGCGTGAGCGTCCGCAGGTCGCGGCGCAGGTGCGTGAGCGGTGGCGAATGGGCAGCGAGGCGCTCGGCCTCGTCGTCGTGACGTCGGCATTGCTCGCGTTCGGGCTCGCCGTTTTGTACAGCGCCAGCGCGATCGTCGCCATGCAGGAGGGACGCGACAGCTGGTACTACGTCGCGCGCCAGGCCACCGGTGTGCTCGCGGGGATCGTCGCCTTCGCGGTCGCCGCGAAGCTGCCGGCGGAGAAATGGCAGGGGTGGGCCTGGCCGCTCATGTACGTCGCCATCGGCTCGCTCTTCCTCTGTCTCGTGCTGCCGGAAAGCATCGCTCCACGGATCAACGGATCGAAGCGCTTTCTCTTCGGCAGCTCCTTCCAGCCGTCGGAGTTCGGCAAGCTGGCGGTCGTGATCTGGACGTCGATGCTGATCGTGAAGAAGGGTCCGCAGCTCCGCCGGCTCACCAAGGGGGTGCTTCCCTTCTTCGTGGTGATCGGCGTCTGCAACGTCCTCGCCGCGCTCGAGCCCGATCTCTCGGTGGCGATGCTGTACACCCTGCTCCTGGCGATTCTGCTCTTCGTGGGCGGCGTGCGGGTGGCGCACTTCGTGTTCCTCGGCGCGCTCGCCATCCCGCTGATGTGGCGGCAGATCGAGAAGGTGCAGTACGCGGTGCTGCGTCTCACGTCGTTCCTCGATCCCGGGCGGGCACCGGCGCAGGTGGGCTACCAGCTCAAGCAGTCGCTGATCGCCGTCGGATCGGGGGGTGCCCTGGGACAGGGGTTCGGTCAGGGGCGACAGCAGTACGGCTTTCTCCCGTTTCCGTACAGCGACTTCATCGCCAGCAACATCGGGGAAGAGTGGGGGTTCATCGGGCTCGCCGCGGTGACCATCGCATTCGCCGCGTACGCGCTGCTCGGGTTCCGCATCGCGCGGAAGGCCCGCAGCCCCTTCCTTCAGCTCGTTGCCGTCGGGCTCACCTTCGTCACCGCGCTCACGGCCTACCTGCACATCGGCGTCGTGGTCGGGCTCTTGCCTACTACCGGCTTGACGCTGCCCTTCGTGTCGTACGGCCGTTCCAACATCGTCCTCACCATGTTCTTCACCGGCATCCTCGTGAACATCGGCAGCGCGCGCGAGCGCGTGATCGGCGGCGGCGCCACGAATCCGATGTCGGCCGAATGAGCGGCGGCATGGGGACGGGCGCGACGGTGCTGTTCGCGGGTGGCGGGACGGGAGGGCATCTGTACCCCGGGCTCGCCATTGCGCGCACGCTGGTGCGGCTCGACCCCACGGTGCAGCCGGTGTTCGTCGGCGCGCTCCGCGGCATCGAGAAGACGGTGCTGCCGGCGACCGAGTTCCCACATCTGCTGCTCGACCTCCATCCGCTCTATCGCACGAAGCCCTGGGAGAACTGGCGCACGATCTGGGGTGCGGTGGGGGCGTGGCGCCGCCTGGGCGCGCTGGTGCGGGAGCGGCAACCGAAGGTCGTCGTCGGCACCGGTGGCTATGCGG
>JABFYH010000052.1 GCA_013361335.1 Gemmatimonadaceae bacterium
TGGTCGGCCCGGTCGCAAATAGTTCGGATGATTCGCCAATCCGCAAGTCGCGCGCGCATCCCGGCTCGGGGGTAGATTGAGGCACACTCGTGAGGAGCACCGATGATTCGAGGGTTCGAGTTCGAACAGGACGGTCGGACGTTCGTCTGCAGCGTGGAAGCCCGCCGCACGACCCCCGACGACGCGTGGTGGTGGTTCAACGTGTCCGGAGACCGCCAGCGTTACGCCCCCTTCCAGGCGGGCACCGCCGACACGCAGAAGGCGGTGAAGGCCAAGATCGTCGCCTTCTACACCAACCTCCTCGAGGCGCGCGCACGGCCCGCCGAGCCTCGCAGCCACTGGGGCCGCAAGCCCAAGACCGAAGGCGCGGCGGCCGAGCAGGCTCCCGCCTCGTGAGCACCCCGCTCGGGCTGGCGCGTCACGTCGCGCCAGCCGCGAGCGAGCTCCAGTAGACGCCGAGCTGGCCGCGACGGCGCATCGAGTCCGCGGCGATCTCGATCCGACGCCACGCATCCGGCGGCGATCCCTCGGCGAGCGCCACCACCCGCCCCGTGGCGCCGAACAGCTCGAAGACGTGGCTCCCCTTGCCGTAGTACCACGCGAGCATCCAGGCCAGCTCGTCGTCGGCCGCACCGTGGCGCAGCAGGTGATCGAGCTGCTCCATGGCGCCGCGCGACGTTCCGTCGGGCAGCGGACCGATCCCCGTCTCCATCGGCGGCGCCATCGCGCCCCGCCACACGAGGAACACCGCCCGCTTCACCGCCTCCAGCGCCGACCCCTCATCCTCGACCAGCTCGAGGTAGGCGCGCACGATGGCGGGATACTCTCCGTAGAGCCCCGACCGCTCGATCTGCCGGTCGCGCTCCTCGAGCGTCCCGCTGGTACCTCGAATGCTCGCGAGCACCGCCTCCTCCCAGCCCGCGAGCGCGGACAGGCTCAGCATCGCGCTCGCATCCTTCGACTCACAGGTTGCACCGCCGTCAGTCGTTCAGGTCGCCCGTGACCACGAGCGCGGTTCCCCACGGATCGGTCGTGCGCCACCCGCCATCTGCAGGCGTCACCGCACGCCCAGCCGCCTCGAGACTCTCGCGTGCCCGCGCCGCCTGCGTGGCCGGCAGCGCGATGCGCCACTCGAGCAGGCGCGCATCCTGCTCGCCGGCGGGACGGGCGCCCGTGCCGGCCCAGGTGTTCAGGCCGAGGTGATGGTGGTAACCGCCCGCGGCGAGAAAGAGCGCGCCGGGATAGCTCCACACCATCCGGTCGAGCCCGAGGGCCTCGTGGTAGAACCGTGAGGCTTCATCGAGGTCGGCGACGTGCAGATGGACGTGCCCCATGCGGGTTCCGGCGGGCATGCCATTCCACGGCTCGCCGTGCGCCGCGGCCACGACCGCGGCCAGATCGAGCGGCTCGGTAGCCATGACGATCTGTCCGCCGTCGGCTCGCCAGTCGGTTCGGGGACGGTCGGCGTAAACCTCGATCCCCAGACCATCCGGGTCGCGCAGGTACAGCGCCTCGCTGACGAGATGATCCGAGGCGCCGGCACGCTCGCCGAGCTCCGCGAGGTGGGCAATGAAGCGGCCGAGCGCGGCGCGCTCGGGAAGGAGGACGGCGAAGTGATACAGTCCGAGCAGCCCCTGGCGCGACGCCGGCCGCACGCCGCGACGCTCGCGCAAGTGCACGAGCGGCACGTCGTCGCCGTGCGCGGCCAGGGTGACCTCTCCGTCGCCCTGCCTGAGCACGCGCAGGCCGAGGACGCGCAGGTAGTACTCGAGCGAACGCGCCAGATCCGACACCTGCAGGCTCACCGGGCCGAGCTGCAGCGTGGCCGGCATGCGGAAGCCGGGCGGGGCGACGCCGATGCTGACGTCCTTCGTCGGAGGTTGGGTTGCGCTGGACATGGCACGCACCGGTGCGGGTGAGAGGGGATTATGCGATCAGAGAGTGGTTCTGGTGGAGCGCGAGGCGAGCGTCGCGTCGACCGAGAGCGCCCCGGGGCCGGCGAGCACCACCGCGAGCGAGCTCGCGAACAGGGTCAGCGCATACTCGTAGCCAGCCGGGAGGAAGAAGCCGCCGGCGAGATGAACGAGCAGGATCGCGCCGAGCATGTCGAACATCAGCCCGAGGGCGGCGAGCCGGGTGAGCAGGCCGACGATGAGCGCCGCCCCGCCCAGCAGCTCGACGAGGGCGATGAAGGGACCCATCACGCCGGGCATCGGCACTCCCATCTTCGTGAACGCGCCGGTGACACCCGCGAAGCCGAACTGGAAGACCTTCTGCCAGCCGTGCATCAGGAACACGATGCCGGTGACGATGCGGATGATCGCGATGCCGAGCTGCTGCTGCGCGGGGGTGGCGGCGAGGAGGGGACGGTTGGCCATTGTGGGTCTCCAGTGGGGGTGGGGGGTTGGGGGGCGAATGCCCGTGCTGCATGTCTGGGGGCGCGTGGCAGGTCGCTAGGGCCCGCCGCGCGCCGCGGCGAGGAGGTCGATCAGCGTGCGGAGCTGATCGCTCGAAAGGTGACCGAGGTGGCGGCGGTGCACGTCGAGCACCGGTGCGTCGAGTCGCTTGAGCAGCTGCAGCCCCTGGCGCGTGATGCGCGTGGTCACGAGACGGCGATCCGACTCGCTGCGCTCGCGCTCGACGAGCGCAGCGTCCTCCATGCGGTCGAGCAGCCGGGTCACGTCGGGCACCTGGGCAACGAGCCGGTCGCGAATGTCGTTGCGACAGAGCCCCGCGGGGCCGGCGCCTCGCAGGATGCGGAGCACGTTGTACTGGGTCGGCGTGATCCCGTGCGGCTTGAGCGCGTCGCCGAACCGGTGCATCAGCACAGCGGCCGTCCGTTCCACCGCGAGCAGCGCTTCCTGCTCGAGCGAGGCGAACGGCTTGGTCTGGTGGATCTCGTCACGGAGCGCGCGGGGCATGCCACATGATAGGTGTTATAACACTCGTTGTCAAGCGGACGGCCGGCGCGAGGGTGGAGGCCTGTCACCATCCGTTCCTCGGCTCGTCCCTCTCGCGAGTGGGCTGACGCGACGATGCGCCGGCGCTCGAGGCGGATTTCGAACTGCGCATCCGATGGCAACGCTGCTCATCGTCGGCGCCGGGATCGTTCACGAGGTCACGCACGGTGGGCTCACCATCGGGCGCGACCCCGACTGCGACATCGTGCTCGAGTCACCCGAGGTCTCGCGTCGGCATGCCACGGTGGCTGCGGCGGCCGGCGGCTTCGTGATCAGTGACGAGAGCACGAACGGCGTGTTCGTCAACGGAGAGCGCGTCGCGGGGTCGCATCGCCTCGCCGACGGCGACGTGATCCGCGTCGGCGACGCGGTCCTCCGCTTCAGCGCGGGCAGCGTCACGCGCGCGGGAACAGTCATCCCGAGCGCGCTGTCGGGCGAGTCCTCCGCCCTCTCCGAGAGCAGCATCGACGGGGACACCGCGACGATGCGCGTCCCCCAGCTCCGCACGCCCCCGCCGCCATCCAACGTTCTGCTCGCGACGCTGGACGTGGTGGAGGGCAACGTCCCGCACGGGATGCGCTTCCGGATCGAGCGTCCGGTGGCGCAGCTCGGCCGCGGCGCGGCGAGCGACGTCTGCCTGCTGGATCAGTCGGTCTCCGGCGCGCACGCGACGCTCATGCTGCGGCGGGGGACCTGGTACCTGCTCGACCACTCGTCGGCGAACGGCACATACGTCGACGGCAGGCGCGTCGACCAGTGTGCGCTGCCCGGTCCCTGCGACCTGCGCCTTGGCGCGGTCACGCTGCGGTTCCGCCCCGTCGCCCTGCAGGGCGGCTAGGGGCAGCCCGTCTGCCGGGCACCGGGCTTGCCCTTATCGGAAGCGACCCTGACAGTGAGCTTTCGATGAGAATTTCATACATCTTCGCGCGCCTCGCGGCCGCCGCCCTGCTCCTCCTTCCCACCGCCGCCTGCTCGAGCGCGGGCGCGCTGGGGAACATCTTGGGCAGCGTGCTCGGCGGAGGCGCGGGGCAGAGCGGCCAGGTGACCGGCTACATCCAGGGCGTCGACACCCGGCGCGGGCAGATCGGCATCCAGCAGTCGAACGGCCAGACGCTAGTCGTCGCCTTCGACAACCAGACGCAGGTGCTGTACAACAACCAGAACTATCCGGTCACGTCGCTCGAGAATGGCGACCAGGTCACGATGCGGATCCAGCAGCTCCAGAACGGCGGCTACTACACCGACATCGTGCAGGTCGACCGGTCGGTATCGGGACCGAGCACCATCCAGTCGGGCAATGTGCAGCTGCTGGAGGGGACCGTGCGCCAGGTCGATCAGCAGAACGGCCTCTTCCTGCTCGACGTGAGCACGGGCGGCAGGGTCACCGTCCAGCTGACCTCGCAGATCTCGCGCACCGACGTCAACCGATTCCGAAGCCTTCGCCCCGGCGACTACACGCGACTGTACGGCGTGTACCTCGGCAACGCGCGGGTGGAGCTGCGACAGTTCAACTGACGCCGTCGCGGTAGATCCGCTTGAGCAGCGAGATCTGCCCGGTGTGATACGCGTCATGCTGCGCGAGCCCATGCAGCATGACGCGGTAGGTCGTCGTCGCGCCGAGCGACGGATCGCCGCTTCCGCCGCGCTCGTCGAGCCGCGCGGGAGCGCTGGCCTTCACGGCCGCCATCACCTCGCGGTGCGCTTCCTCCAACCCGGCGATGGTCGCGCGCCAGGCCTGCGCGCTCGGCGTCGGCGGGACGGGCCAGTCGCCGTCGACCGGCTCGCGTGCATCACCCTCGCGCAGCCGGCGCGCCACCTCGCCCGTCCACGCGCGCATGTGCAGCACCAGCGCCCAGATGCTGTGACCGTTGGGGCTGGGCCGCCTCGCCGCCTCCTCGACCGTGATGTCGGCGAGCACGCTGGCCCGCGACGGGCCATGCCATGGATGCCCGCCGTGTGCCGCCTCCAGCTCCTGCGCGATGCGCTCCAGCTCCGTCATCGGGTCGCTCCACCTTGGTCGGGGGCCTGCCGGGCGAATTGAGGGGCGCCGCTGCCGGACGACGGCCTCGAGCCGCCCGATCGGTGCATCGAGCTCCTCATCAGCAACAATAACGGCTTCAACCGCAGAGGACGCTGAGGGGCGCAGAGGGCTGCGCCAACCTGTCCCCTGCGCCCCTTGGCGCCCCCTCTACGGTAAATGCTCTTGGTCTGGTCGTCGCTGAGCCAGCGAATTGGGCGGCCAAAAACTCCCTCTTGACAGGGGTCGGTTTCTGTTGAAATATCAACACAGCTGATTTTTCAGCAGACCTGGACGGCCGCACCACCCCCGGCGAACCCATGGCCACGACCCTGATGACGAACAGACCCGAGACGACCGCCCTCTCGCGCCGCGAGCGGCAGGTGATGGACATCCTGCACCGCCGCGGTGAGGCGACGGTGGCGGAGATCATGGAAGAGCTGCCGGATCCGCCCACGTACTCGGCGGTGCGCTCGGTGCTCCGCATCCTCGGCGAGAAAGACCTCATCCGCTACAAGGAAGATGGTCCCCGCTACGTCTACTATCCGGCGCAGGACACCGAGACGGCGCGGGACGACGTGCTGGCGCACGTCGTCCGGACGTACTTCGGCGGCGCCCCGGAACAGGCGGTCACGGCGCTCCTTCGCATGTCGGACGTCGACATGAGCGACAGCGACGTCGAACGGCTGCGCGAGCGGATCCGCCGCGCACGACAGAGCGGACGGTGATCACGATGCTCTCTCCTGCCCTCTCCGCGCTCGCCGCGCTCGCGGCGCCGCATCTCTCCCTGGTCGTGCTGGTCGTGAAGGCGACGATCATCCTCGTCGCCGCGCTCGGCACCACGATGGCGATGCAGCGCACGTCCGCCGGCGCACGCCACCTCGTCTGGCTCGTGACGCTGGGTACGCTGCTCATCATGCCCGCCCTCACGGCGTGGGGTCCGCTCCCGCTGCGCGTGCTGCCCGCGGCAGTCGAGCGCACACCTCGTGCGGCGGAGGCGGCACCCGCCGTCGCCGACCTCACCGTCCCGACGCTCAACGACGCGCCGACGTCGAACGGACCTGTGGTCGCGAGCACCACGAGCATACCCACGCCGTCACGGATGACGCGTCTGTCCGCGTCGCTGGCCGGCATGAGCGGTCTCGCGCTGGCCTTTCTCGTCTGGGGCGCGGTCATGCTGGCGATCGGGTGCTCGCTCGTCTGGTCGGCGCTCGTCGTTCGACGCATCGTCGCGCATGCGCGTCCGCTCGACGGCTCGGAGTGGCTCTCGCCACTGTGGGAGGTGTCCGATCGGTTCGGGCTCGAGGAGGCGCCGCGTCTCCTGCGCAGCGCCGAGGCGAAGATGCCCTTCGCCTGCGGGTTGATGACACCCACCATCGTCCTGCCCGCCGACTGCGACAGCTGGTCGCTGGACCGCCGCCGCGCCGTCCTGCTGCACGAGCTGGCGCACGTGCGCCGGCGCGACCTGCTCGGCCACACGCTCGGGCGGCTCGTGTGCGCGGTCTACTGGTTCCATCCGCTGGTCTGGACGGCGGCCAAGCAGCTGCGCAACGAGAGCGAGCGAGCCTGCGACGATCTCGCGTTGTCGTGCGGCACGCGCGCGACCGATTACGCGGAACATCTGCTCGACATCGTGACCGCCGTGCGTCGCGATGCCACCCCGTCGGTGGCGCTCGCGATGGCGCGCCGCAAGGAGTTCGAGGGACGCATGCTGGCCATTCTCGATCCCCAGCTTCAGCGCGCGGCGCCGAGCCGCCGCGAGACCACCTCGCTCATCGCGACGCTGGCGGTGATCGCCGTCGTCGTCGGGGCGGCCGCCCCTGCCCCGCGCGTCGCCGGCGCCGCCGTCGCGTCGAAGACCGGGATGCACGCCGCACCGCAGTCGTCGACATCCCCGCTGCAGGCCGCGACGCCGCCGCGCGCGACCGCTACGGCCCCGACGTCCCCGACGTCGCCGGTCTACGCGCCGGACGCACCCATGCAGCAGATCGGCGCGCGGGCCGCTGCCCAGGCCGCAGCGTCGGCGGCCGCCTCGGCC